>NZ_JBEZLW010000014.1:0-119234 GCF_040652395.1 Streptomyces sp. NPDC048269 | reverse complement strand
CACCGCCTTTGAGCAGGTGCTGGCGGACCTAGAGCGGGTACTGGGGCCCGACCACCCCAACACCCTCACCACCCGGGCCCACCTCGCCCACTGGCGGGGGGAGGTACTGGGGCCCGACCACCCCGACACCCTCACCGCCTGGCACAACCTCGCCTACTGGCGGGGGGAGGCGGGGGACGCGGCTGGCGCTGTCACCGCCTTTGAGCAGCTGTTGGCGGATCAGGAGCGGGTACTGGGGCCCGGCCACCCCGACACCCTCGGCACCCGGAACGACCTCACCTACCGGCGGGGGGAGGCGGGGGACGCGGCTGGCGCTGTCACCGCCTTTGAGCAGCTGTTGGCGGATCAGGAGCGGGTACTGGGGCCCGGCCACCCCAACACCCTCAACACCCGGAACAACCTCGCGGGCTTCAGGTGGAAGGCGGGCGATGCGGCTGGCGCTGTCACCGCGCTTGAGCAGTTGTTGGCGGATAAGGAGCGGGTACTGGGGCCCGACCACCCCGACACCCTCGCCACCCGGAACGACCTCGCCTACCGGCGGGGGGAGGCGGGCGATGCGGCTGGCGCTGTCACCGCGCTTGAGCAGTTGCTGGTGGATAAGGAGCGGGTACTGGGGCCCGGCCACCCCAACACCCTCACCACCCGGTACAACCTCGCGGGCTTCAGGTGGAAGGCGGGCGATGCTGCTGGCGCCGTCGCCGCCTTTGAGCGGGTGCTGGCGGACTTTGAGCGGGTACTGGGGCCCGACCACCCCGACGCCCTCAACACCAGGCTCTTCCTCGCTAGCTTGAGGGGGGAGGCGGGCGATGCGGCTGGCGCTGTCACCGCGCTTGAGCAGTTGTTGGCGGATAAGGAGCGGGTACTGGGGCCCGACCACCCCAACACCCTCGCCACCCGGAAGGAGCTAGCTCGCTGGCGGGGAAAGACCGGGGATGCGCCCGTTCATTAACCGCCCGATTAAGGATTCGGCTGCCCGCTGGCTTGGCCCGATCTGCAAGTACGTGCCTTGGCTGAAAGGAGGTCGTCTTGCCTTGCCGAGGCGGCTGCCGAGTCCGAAGTGTACGCATTCCGCTGAGTGGGCGGGATGCCGCTTGCGGCGTGTGACACGGTTCTTAACCGGCCCCCCTGTCGGCCCGGCCGTCGCCCACGCGGTCGCACTCGGCGAGCGTTCCATCGCGCAGGACGTACTCCGGTTCGTGCTCGCGCAGGGCCTTGAGCAGGCCCGGCGCCCGACCAGCGAGAAGGCTGATCACGGCGGTGGTGTAGGCGTGGGCGGTACCCACCGAGATGCCGAAGCCGGCCGCGATCCGGGCCAGGGTGTCGTGCTTGCGCAGGTACACCAGAGCGACGAGCGCACGTTGGTGCGGCGGGAGCTTGCAGCGGCGGTCAACCCTCGCGGGTGACGATGAGCATGGTGACCCACTCGACCAACGGGTGGGGCAGATCGAGTGCGGCAGGATAAGAAACCAACGAGGAACCTGCGCTGATGAGTTGAGACGTCGAACACCGCCCTCAACGGCACGGGTGCCTCGTGCGTTGCGGCCCACCTCGCCGTCACCCCATCGGTGGCAACTCTGAAAAAGCTCACTGATCCGAATTCGTCTCAACGAAGCTTGGTCGCGCAGGTCAGGCCGACTCTGAGCCGGACCGGCGGCTCCGTGCTCGGCTGACTCGCCTCGAGCGCGGTGCCGTGCAGCACACCAGTGAACAACACTGCGCGGGCGCGGGGAAACTAGCCGCCACACGCTACTGCTTGCCGCGCCGAGAATTGGACCAGGTGTGACGATGGAAGTGCGACCTCACTCACCGTGGCAGGTGAGTTGAGACGCTCGGGGTGCCTCCATCGCTGATAGCACCTGGAGATTTGATGGACGACCCATGCCTGATCGTGGTGGGCGCAGGCCCCAAAGGAATAGCTTTGGGGGCGAAAGTGTCTGCGCTTCGAACCTGCGGGCTTCACGTTCCCCGCGTAAGGATATTTGATGACGGCGGCGTGGCGGCGAATTGGACAGGGAAAGAAGGGGAATACACTAACGGGCGCCAGAGGCTTGCCAGCTCGCCACTAAAGGATGTCGGGTATCCCTATGCGTCCCAATGGGGCGACGCGGAGAAGAATGCTCAGATTGATGGGCAGATGTTTAGGTTCAGCTGGCCGGCGTACCAAATTTCCCGCCGCACGATGAAATCCAAAAAGAAGAATTATTATGCGACGTGGGTGGATCGAGGAGAAATAGCTCCACTCTTGTCTGAGTGGGCCGGCTATCTCGAGTGGGTGGCTAGGCAGTCGGGTTGCATGCCAGACGAGCGGCGCGTGAAGGCCGTATCGAAAGTAGGCACCCGATGGGAGGTGGTTGTTGTAGACAAATTCGGTATGGAAGAGAAAATACCCGGAGATGGATTGGTCGTCACGGGTCCTGGCGGTCCTAAGGCTCTCAAGGGCTATGACCCGGAGAATCATCCGCCCATTGCTACAGATGCCAGGAACTTTTGGAAGCACCTTGATGATGTAGTCGATGGCAGAAGTCTCAGATTTGGAGTTCTAGGAGCGGGCGGAGCCGCGGCATCTGTCGCTATGGCTTTGCTCCAGGCGTCTGAATCCCGCGTGTCTGCAGACCCCAAGCAGAATCCATTCATGGTCGATATTCTGACTCCGGATGGCGTTGTCTATTCGCGTGGAGAGAGCTATGACGAAAATAGGCACTACTCTGATCCACAGGAGTGGATGAAATTCAGCGCCGCCGGAAGGAGGAAATTCAATGAGCACACCACCGCGGGGGTCTTCTCTCTCGAGGCGAAGCGAGAGATTAGCTCGGCGGAAAATCTTTACACAAAATATTTCGATGTTGCAGATATAAAGGTTTGGGGATCTTTTGGTGGAGTGAGCGTCTACTCTAAGGGGGATGGTCAGGAGATCCACTATGATCGGATCATAAATGCGACGGGCTTCGATGGATTGTGGTGGATTGACGGCCTCCTTGATGATGGCCTGCGGGGGATGGCGCCCTTTAATTCCGTGAGCGAGTCAGAGGAGCGGAATGGCGGACTTGTTATCGGGGATAGTTTGGAGCTCAGAAGATTTGACCCTCCGATTCATCTTCCCGTGCTGGCTGAGGAGCGGGGGCCTGGGTTCCCGAGTCTAATGTGTCTCGGGTTGATGTCGGATCGCATACTTAAGAGATATGCGCATTGACAAATGATTCAAGCAGGCGTAGGATTTTCGCTTCATTGGCCGCCTGAAATGGAGGTGCCGTTATGGGGTCGACTGGAGCCTGGACTCTTTCTCCGTTCGTTCGACGGACCATCTACTGGCCGGTATCTCTAGCCGTAGCTGTGTCCTCTGAGGCTGCCTCGCTGAAGATGTCGCTTACGGAGCTCGTGGAGAGCTCGGTATTGGCAGTGAAGTTTCCCGACGTGGAGTGTGAGCTGAACATCTCCTCCCCTCTCTCCGGCGATGAGTTGACAGAATGCCCAATCCACTGGTCCGAGGAAGCGGACGCAACGGTCGATGACCTGCTGCGGCAGCTCGGCACGGATACCAAATACACTTCGGATTGGATTATTGCGGCTTGCGTTGCTTTGAAGCGTCCGGCTGTGCGGTGGTGGGGTGACAGGCCCCTCGATGTGACTCAACATGCTGAGGCTGGCATGACGCCGTAGAGAGTGGGCGTCGTCAGGCGGCTCGATGGGTGCTGTTTCCCAAGAGTGGGTGGCAATTCCGTGGCTGGGATATTTGGCATCGCGCAGCACGTGAACGCAAGTGTGCAGTCAGTGCAGTTTCCTTTTACGGAATTATCGTGAGGACGACGTGCTTGCCGATCGTTTCGGATGCTACCCAACCACCGACTTGGCGATGCCGAGCGCGAGGCTGTTACGGCGAGGCAGTAGGCATGAGAACCGGTCAACCATCGGTGAGACGGGACACTCCCGATGGTCCGTCCGAGCCAGGGTTGGCCTGCCCGACTAGGCCTCTCGGATGGGAGTGATCGCTGAGTCGATGTCTCCGGTGAGTTGACGAGCGTAATCGCTGAGCACTTTCCGGAGGTCAGCGTAGTGCCGGAGCGGGTCAGGGCGGATGAGTTGGAACCACGTGGTGCTTCGACGCTGCGCCCACCTCCGCCGGACGTCTGATGGCTGTCTAGCTGCAATGGTCCGGGGGGCGAAGAGATGCTCCCCCTGTGTCACCTGGGTCCAGATGAAGACTGAAGCTTCCTGGCGTTTACGGTCATCAAAGTCGGGTCGTATCGAGCCGGGCAGCGGCGGCATCTTGTTGATCAGGGCGATCCAGGTTGTGCGGTCGAGTGCCCAGTCTTGAAGCGCTTCGCGTCTCTGCCGGTAGTCGACGAGCATGTGCGGATGCGACCCCAGTCCGGAAGCAAGTTCCCGGAGTGCCGCATCGAGCTGAGTCGGATCGCATCCCGCCTGTACCCAAAACCGTGGCTCGCTGGCGACTTTGAACTGGACCTGGCTGGGGTTGATGCCGAGGAACGATGCCGCGTCGCTCTGCGAGCCGCCCATGGACCACTGAACGAGTTGGACCGCGGCCGCTCGACGAAGGAACTTTGGAGCATGGCCGGAGAAGCGGGCGAGGTGGCGTTGATACCAATCGTGCTCCAGGAACGCCGGGACGTGCTCGGGCTGGTAATCGTCTCGAACTGGCGCTCGGGTGCCCTGACTGCCGCCAACCTTGCGGAAGGCGCGCGTGACGGGCTGGGCGGCTTCCCGTAACCGCTCAGAACATTCGTGCTCGTGTCGAGCCAGGAGCCGGGCCCATGGTGTGTGGCTAGGGCTGGTCCGGAAGGCAGCTCGGATGAACCGTGACAAGACATTAGAGAGGTCCTCGGTCGCAAGAACCAGGTCTGCGGCCTGCAGCACGGCGGCGCAGGCAATCGGATCGCGGGGAGGTGCGTCGCGTGGCTGACGTTCGTGCGGTCCGTGTCGTCCGCGAACGTAGACATCGACCTTCTCGGCCGAGGCAGTGTCCACCAGATCTCGAGCGTGCGGCCAGGAAGCGCTGACTAGGGCGGCAACTACTCGCAGGTCGGTGAAGTACTTGGCTGCCTCCGCCGCGGGAGTCGACGAGGACAGACGGGTAAGGATGGCCTGCTGAAACCTGAGGGAGGCCACCGAAGGCTGCGGCTGGCCGGCAGGCGAAGCGGCTTCGTTCAGCCATCCGCCGCAGGCTCGGGTCTTCCGCTTCTTCCCAAGCGATTCAGCGGACGTCCACCGGCACTGTGCGGGGTGCAGGGTGTTGTCGTTGACGCGTGGGATCAGGAACTCGGCTCCGGAATCCGGCCAACCGCAATGCTGGCAGAACGGTTCCAGAAACTGCTCATGCTTGACGCAAGCGAAGACGACAGGTAGATGCCACGCCTTGCGCCATGGCCCACCGTGCAGGTGCTGGGTAGTTGTTGCCTCGCCGGCCAGGCAGGAGGTGCAGAATCGCGGTGAGCTGAGGAACAGCCAGGGATCTGACCATGTGCGCTGGGACTGATCCGCGAGGGACCGTGAGATCGGCGGATAGCGGTCACACCAGGACGACAGGGTCAACTGCGTGACTTCTTCTGGGGACAGCCTTGCCAGATGGCCGAAGGCCTCGCGTTGCGACGGTGCGAGGCCCAGCAGCAGGTTGCGGGAGATGTGGTTGCGGTGAAAGCCGTTGGTCAAGCCGGCCATGCGGGCCAGGTGGAGAGGCGGAAGGCTGAGGCGGTGAGAAAGCCGCAGCAGATAGCTGACCAGCGACTCTCCCGAGATCGGGTCCAGGCTTCGGGGCAGTGGAGCCATCACGGGTCCGCTCCTCAGGTGCCTGTGCTCGCGGCGGGGCCGTGATCGTCGAGCACTGTGTTCCTGGAACGTGGGCGCTTGGCCGAGCGGGGGCCCGTTGCGGCGTCGTGCTCGGTCGGTGGCGTATCGGGGATTTCACCGGCTCCCGGGTCACGGGTGGGGTCTCGAAGATTGATGGCGATGCCCTCAAGGAGTGGCTCCGTCAAACATTCCTTCTTTGAGTCGATGGCTTCCTGGCAGCCGTCCTCGATCAGCCGCTCCAGAAGGCCAACCACGCCGTTCGTGCGGTCGAAGAGGTACTCGGGCATCCGACCTGCCGTGAGCATGCCGGGTGGGGCCTTCATCAGCCTGAGTTCATCCTCTACTCCGGCGAGATGCTCGACCCACGCAGCGATCTGTAGGTCAGTGTCGTAGTGGAAGCGGCCGAGCTCGACGAGGTCGAAGCGCCGTTCGGTTTGGGTCGCTTCCAGCCCGTGGACCTTGGTCTGAGGGGCGGCCGGGAAGATCACCTGACCCGTTTGAGGATCGTGCCGGCCTTCCCGTAGCAGGCCCGATCCCGGGATGTCCACGCCGACCAGAACGAGGGTGATGTGCATGCTCATGAAGGCCCGGATCAGATCGAGCGTGTCCTGATCGTCGGCGCGGTGGAGGCGGAGCCTCGTAATGTCGTCCAGTAGAAGCGCTTTTGTCCCATGGTCGTGCAGGGAGGCGGCGACCTGCCGGAGCAGGTCGGGCAGGTCCATGCGCGGGTTCAGCTGGGCGCCGTAGAAGTTGAGGATGGCCTTGCAAAGACTCTTCGGCTTCGCGGTAACGGGGGTCTGCACGTAGGCGACGGGGATGTGCAGGTCGCGAGTCCCGGGGACGGCATCGGGGTTGAGATCGTGGTGCAGCTTCCGCCACAGGTCCTCGAACGTCGCCAGGATCTCGCATCCTGTCTCCGTCTTGCCCTGGTAACCCCCGCCCGTGAGCATGACCCCTGCCCGGGTAGTCGGCTTGTGCTTGAGCGCATTGGCCATGACCCGTCCATGCAGGAGCTTGGTGACAGCCCTGGTCATCGGGGTGTCAAGCAGTGGCAGGTTGGCGTGGGTGGCGGCCCGGTGTAGATCGTGCAGCGACTTCTTCCTCGGGCTCAGCAGCCGCCATTCGGCCAGGCTCATGCGCGGAGCGGGCACGAAGTCTTTCCTTGTGCGCCGCCAGCGGTCCCAGCCTTCGGCCGTGTCCCGCATCGGCGGAGGACCCGGCAGGACGAACGGGACCGGGCTGTTGCCTCCCCAGGCGCTCACGATGCCTCCGGACTCGGCTCGTCGGCCTGCTCGGCATCGTCGACGTCCTCGTCGGGCAGCACGAACATGCTGCGGGCCCGAATCGCCTCGCCCAGCAGGGGTGGCGCCGTCGGCGGTTGTTTGACGGAAGCCTCCCGGCGCCGTTGCCGGTCCGCGGTGACAGCGCGACGGGCGCTGGCGGCCAGCTCGGACGGACGTGCGGGAGTGGGAAGCGCGCTCAACGGGACCGGTGGTCGGTCGGAGGCGGCAGCACGGGCCCGTGCGAGTTCGCGGGCCCGCTCAGATTTCTGCTTGGCGGTCATCTGGGTCGGCCAGGCCGAAACAGGCGTGCGTGCGGCCACTAACTTCAGGAGAACCGGCAGGAGTTCCATATCGTCGCGCGGCTTGAGTCCAGCCCGTGCCGCGTCGTGTAGCACCTCGCGTACACGCGAATCAGAGAAGGCCGGGACGTCGTCTCCTGGCGGCAGGCCGTTCCAGCTCAGGGCATGCCAGTGGCCGTGGTGCTCGGGGTCTTCGAAGTAGACCTGGCGACAGTCCCGGGGGTCGCGGCTGATGGCCCACTTGCCCGCGTGCCGCCCACTACGGCCGGAGCGCTGACCACGGTAAGGGTCCAGGGCCGGGTCGGTGCCGCCGTACCAAAGTCCGCCGATCTTCACCCCTCTGCGCCGGTCGATCTTCACGAAATGGGCAGGCAGGAGCTCGTAATACAGACTTGGTTCGGGGATCTCCAGGCTGATTCCGTCGCGGGCAGCCGCAGCCGTGAACAGCGTGTTCGGGCTGTGCCGGCCTCCCGGATCCCAAGCGGGCGCGTACTGGTCAAGTTTCCGGTTCTGCCACACCGCAACGATCCAGGTCGCCAACAGATGTTCCATCTCAGCCAGCGTCCAGACCGCGTCACCCTCCGGGTCCACCCCACGGTCGGCCACGTCGACGCCTCGGTAGCCGAGCAGGAGCTCCAGCAGCAGCGACTGGATCCCGGCGAATGCTCGTTCGCAGGCGGCCTTGTCGCTCGGTCGCATCGCGCGAGCCGGCAGCAGCTCGATCTTCAACGTACGTGCGACCTGGACGATTTGGTGGTTCTTGTAGACGCTGCCGTGATCGCTGGTCATCGTCTCTGGCGCGAAGAACGGCAGACCCGCCACCCGATACCCAGCGCACTCGGCCACCAGCGCAGCCGGAACACCCGGGTAGGGCCACTCCAACTCCTCACCCCAGTCCGGGCGCATCGGCAGCGGCAGCAGCACATCCCGCAGCAGCATCGCCACCTCCACCGACGAGTCGGACACCGGGGTGAGGCGGAAGGCGACCAGTGAATGAGAATAGGCGTCCAGAGCAAGCGTGAGGTGGACGGAGATCGGCTCGCCGAAGACATCGTCGAGTACCTTCACGGGCAGTGGCGTGGTGTCGAGCACAATCACCTGCCCCGGCCGCAGGATCACCACCTTCGCCTTCCCCGTCTCCACCGCCGCAGCGGAGCGGAGATAACGCTGCCGTGCTCCCTCAGTGCCGAACCACTCCTTCCAGACTCTCGCCAACGTCGAGTAGTGCGGAACGTCCACCACCTTCCCCTTGGCTTTGAACTTCTCCTGCACGTACTGGTGGATCATCCGCTCCTTCGTCTTCATGCTCACCTTCGAGCGGTGCAACGACTCGGCGTGAACAGCGCGGATTGCCTCGGCGATCTCCTCGCTGATGGTCCAGCGGCCCCGCAGAGGCGGCGTCCACCGTCCGTCTGCAAGTCCCATCACCCCGTGCTCGTCGTACTGGGCGGCCAGGCGCTCGAGCGTGCGCTCACTCATCCACTCCAACCCCAGCTGCTTTGCCTCCTGGCGGTCGAGGTCCTTCAACTCGGCCGCCTTCGCCCGCCGGCGCTCGGTCAGCGTGGTCCGCTCCGGGTCGTACTCGGGTTTGGGTTCGCCAGGTCGGGCCCAAGCCCGGCTGCCGCTGCGATAGCCCGTTTCCACCTCCAGCAGATGCGCCATCCGGATCTGGGCCCGTACCAGATCGTGCTCTGCAAGATCTTCATCACGTGACCGCTGCCGGCCACCGTTCATCACGGCCTCCCCACCGGGTAGATCCACGCGGCATCATCCAGCGGCAGAGACAGATCCATCGCCAGTCGGCCGTGCCAGAGCAGGTGAACGGCATGCGCACGGGCCACAGCCGGAAGCGAGGTCTCTTCCACCAGCTCGCCGAACCGTCGCGGGCGTTCCCGGGCCGCCTCCAGGAGTTCGGTTTGGAACCCGAGCCGGTCGGACATCGGACGCCGCCGCGCGGACAGCGCATCAAGACCGGTCAGGACCTGGCGGCGCCAACCGGACGCCACCAGGTAGCGCCATCCCACTGCAACGGCCGCCCGATCCGTCGCGGCGAACTTCACCAGATCCTTGTCCTTGATCAGGTGTGTGGGCCGGACGTCGATCAACAGAGCCGTTTCGTGCAAGAGCACCAGGAAGTCGGGGGTGTGGTCCTGACTGCGGCCATCCTTGGTCGTGAACTTCAGCCTGAACGGCTGTGACAGTACTTCGGTCCACCCACCGACGAAATCCAACGCGAGCAGCAGATTGCGCTCGGCCAGACTCTCGAAGCCGTGCATCCGTCCTGTGGCCAGCAGGTACTGCAGTCCGGGGCGATGCCGCTGCCCCGCCCGCCAGGTAAATCCGCGCACCGGCACCGATGCGACCGCCGGCACGCTGGCCAGCTCCTGGACCGGGCAGATCACGTCCGCCTTCTCCGTTTTCCACCGCGCCGTCCACCGCCGCGGCCATCCCGGTCCCGCATCCAAGCTCTCCACGGCTGCTGGATCGATGGTGTACGGCGCAACAAGATCGCGCAGGGAACAGCTATGCGACCACACCGGGCGGTATTCGTTTTCCGGCGCACAGGCCGAAGGCTTCATGGCTCCAGCACAGTGCAGACCGTCCCTCTCTGGCGTGGGTTCACGTGAAGACCGCACAGTGGAGAGATGGGGCCGCTACCCTGCCCGCCATCTGAGCTGATCAGACCCGCCAGGCCAGATGCTCAGCCGCCAGATCGGCTGCACAGTCACACCGGGAGTGATCGCCGCACCCTCCGAGCTTTGCATAAACGTGCGTGGCTACGTATAGTCATGCCATCGAGGAGGAGGGTCCGATGGTGGTACGTGTAGCGGTGGCCGGAGCGAGCGGATACGCGGGCGGTGAAGTCCTGCGCCTGCTGCTCTCGCACCCCGAGGTGGAGATCGGTGCGCTGACCGGCAACTCCAACGCCGGGCAGCTCTTCGGGTCCCTGCAGCCGCACCTCGTGCCGCTCGCGGGGCGGACCCTGGAGGAGACCAGCCCCGAGGTCCTCGCCGGTCATGACGTCGTGTTCCTCGCGCTCCCGCACGGGCAGTCCGCCGCCGTCGCCGCCCAGCTCGGCGACGACGTCCTCGTCGTCGACATGGGCGCCGACCACCGGCTCAAGGACCCGGCCGACTGGGACGAGTTCTACGGCGCCCCGCACGCCGGGACCTGGCCGTACGGACTCCCCGAGCTGCCCGGCGGGCGAGCCGCACTGGAGGGCACCAAGCGCATCGCCGTCCCCGGCTGCTTCCCCACCGCCGTCTCCCTCGCGCTCTTCCCGGCATACCAGGCCCAGCTCGCCGAGCCCGAGGCCGTGATCGTCGCCGCCACCGGCACCTCCGGCGCGGGCAAGGCGCTCAAGACGCACCTGCTCGGCGCCGAGGTCATGGGCAGCGTCACCCCGTACGGAGTGGGCGGCGGCCACCGGCACACGCCCGAGATGGTGCAGAACCTGTCCCCGCTCGCGGGCACCAAGGTCAGCGTGTCGTTCACACCGACCCTCGTGCCCATGGCCCGGGGCATCCTCGCCACCTGCTCCGCCAAGGCCCTCCCCGGCACCACGGCCGAGTCGCTGCGCGCCGCCTACGAGAAGGCGTACGCCGACGAGCCCTTCGTGCACCTGCTGCCCGAGGGCCGGTGGCCGTCCACCAAGTCCGTCCACGGATCCAACGCCGTTCTCCTGCAGGTCGCCTATGACGAGTCCGCACAGCGGATCATCGCCATCAGCGCCATCGACAACCTGACCAAGGGCACCGCCGGCGGCGCGGTCCAGAGCATGAACATCGCCCTCGGGCTCCACGAGAGCCTGGGGCTTTCCACGATCGGAGTGGCACCGTGAGCGTCACGGCAGCACAGGGATTCACCGCGGCCGGCATCGCCGCCGGGATCAAGGCGAACGGCAACCCGGACCTCGCCCTCGTGGTCAACAACGGGCCGCGGCTGGCCGCCGCGGGCGTCTTCACCTCCAACCGCGTCAAGGCCGCGCCCGTGCACTGGTCCGAGCAGGTGCTGCGCGGCGCCGCGGTCAGCGCGGTCGTCCTGAACTCCGGCGGTGCCAACGCCTGCACCGGCCCCAAGGGCTTCCAGGACACCCATGCCACCGCCGAGAAGGTGGCGGCCGTCTTGAACCAGCAGGGTGCGGGCGAGGTCTTCAGCGCCGGCGAGATCGCCGTCGCGTCCACCGGCCTGATCGGCGTCCCGCTCCCGATGGACAAGCTGCTCCCCGGCATCGAGACCGCCGCGGCCGCCCTGTCCGAGGACGGCGGCGAAGCCGCGGCCGTCGCCATCAAGACCACCGACACCGTGCACAAGACGGCCACGGTCTCCCAGGGAGGCTGGACCGTCGGCGGCATGGCCAAGGGCGCGGGCATGCTCGCCCCCGGCCTGGCCACCATGCTCGTCGTCCTCACCACCGACGCCGACCTGGACAGCGCCACCCTCGACCGCGCGCTGCGCTCCGCCACCCGCACCACCTTCGACCGGGTCGACTCCGACGGCTGCATGTCCACCAACGACACGGTGCTGCTGCTGGCCTCCGGGGCCTGCGGCAAGGTGCCCGCCTACGAGGAGTTCGCCGAGGCCGTCCGGACCGTCTGCGACGACCTGGCCCGCCAGCTGATCGGCGACGCCGAGGGCGCCAGCAAGGACATCCGCATCGAGGTGATCGGCGCGGCCAGCGAGGACGACGCGGTCGAGGTCGGCCGGTCCATCGCCCGTAACAACCTGCTCAAGTGCGCCATCCACGGCGAGGACCCGAACTGGGGCCGGGTGCTCTCCGCCATCGGCACCACCGGGGCCGCCTTCGACCCGGACCGGCTCAATGTCGCCATCAACGGCGTCTGGGTCTGCAAGAACGGCTCCGTCGGCGAGGACCGCGACCTGGTGAGCATGAAGGACCGGGAGGTCCGCATCACGGCCGACCTGTCCACCGGCAGCGAATCCGCGGTCATCTGGGCCAACGACCTGACCGCCGAGTACGTTCACGAGAACAGCGCGTACTCGTCATGAGCAGGGCGGTCGGCAGTGCCCGTAAGCACACCGCGCTCCCGAAGGCAGAGATCCTCATCGAAGCCCTGCCCTGGCTCACCCGGCACAACGGCAAGGTCGTCGTCATCAAGTTCGGCGGCAACGCCATGATCGACGAGGACCTCAAGGCCGCCTTCGCCCAGGACGTCGTCTTCCTGCGCCAGGCGGGCCTCAAGCCCGTCGTGGTGCACGGCGGCGGCCCCCAGATCAACGCCCAGCTCGACAAGCAGGGCCTGGTCAGCGAGTTCAAGGCCGGCCTGCGCGTCACGACCCCGGAGGCCATGGACGTCGTGCGGATGGTCCTGGCGGGCCAGGTCCAGCGCGAGCTGGTCGGACTCCTCAACCAGCACGGGCCGCTCGCCGTCGGCCTGACCGGCGAGGACGCCCACACCATCACCGCCACCAAGCACAGCCCGGAGATCGAAGGGGAGCTCGTCGACATCGGGCGGGTCGGTGAGATCACCGCCATCGACACCGGCGCGATCGAAGCGCTGCTGGCGGACGGCCGGATCCCGGTCATCTCCTCCATCGCGCGCAGTGCCGACGACCACCACGTGTACAACGTGAACGCCGACACGGCGGCCGCGGCGCTGGCCGCCGCGCTCGGCGCCGAGACGCTGATGGTCCTCACCGACGTCGAGGGCCTCTACGCGGACTGGCCCAACAGCGACGAGGTCATCAGCCGGCTCACCGTCAGCGAGCTGGAGAAGCTGCTGCCCGAGCTGTCCAGCGGCATGGTGCCCAAGATGCAGGGATGCCTGCACGCCGTCCGCGGCGGCGTCAGCACCGCCCGGGTGATCGACGGACGGGTCCAGCACTCGATCCTGCTGGAAATCTTCACGGACGAAGGAATCGGCACGATGGTCGTGCCCGACGAGCAGCAAGGGGGAGCACAGTGACCGGCGATCAGAAGACCGGCAACCAGGGGTACGGCGCCCGCTGGCAGGCCGCACTGACCAACAACTACGGCACCCCCTCGCTGGCCCTCGTACGCGGCGAGGGCGCCCAGGTCTGGGACGCGGACGGCAAGCAGTACACCGACTTCGTCGGCGGCATCGCGGTCAACGCCCTCGGCCACGCCCACCCGGCGATCGTCGCGGCCGTGACCGGCCAGATCTCCACGCTGAGCCACGTCTCCAACCTCTACGCCTCCGAGCCGGTCCTCGCCCTCGGCGAGCGGCTGCTCCAGCTCTTCGGCCGCCCCGGCAAGGTCTTCTTCTGCAACTCCGGCGCCGAGGCCGTCGAAGCCGCCTTCAAGATCGGCAGGCTGACCGGCCGGACCCACATGGTCGCCACCACGGGCGGCTTCCACGGCCGGACCATGGGCGCCCTCGCGCTCACCGGCCAGCCGAAGAAGCAAGGACCCTTCCTGCCGCTGCCCGGTGACGTCACGCACGTCCCCTACGGCGACGCCGAGGCCCTGCGCGCCGCCGTCACCGAGGAGACCGCGCTCGTCGTCATCGAGCCGATCCAGGGCGAGAACGGGGTCGTCGTCCCGCCCGCCGGGTACCTGACGGCCGCCCGCGAGATCACCCGCGCCACCGGCACCCTCCTCGTCCTCGACGAGGTGCAGACCGGCATCGGCCGGTGCGGCCAGTGGTTCGAGCACCAGGCCCACGAGGGTGTCGAGCCCGACCTCGTCACCCTCGCCAAGGGGCTGGGCGGCGGTCTGCCCATCGGCGCCCTCGCCGCCTTCGGCCCGGCCGCGGACCTGCTCCAGCCCGGTCAGCACGGCACCACCTTCGGCGGGAACCCGGTCGCCTGCGCCGCCGGCCTCGCCGTCATCGACACCATCGCCACCGACGGCCTGCTCGACCAGGTCAAGGCACGCGGTGAGCGGCTGCGCTCCGGAATCGAGGCGTCCGGGCATCCGCTGGTCTCCCACGTCCGTGGTGCGGGCCTTCTGCTGGGTATCGTGCTGACCGAGCCCCTCGCACCCCAGGTGCAGCAGGCGGCTCAGGACGCCGGCTACCTGGTCAACGCGCCCGCCCCCGACGTCGTACGGCTCATGCCCCCGTACGTACTCTCCGAGGCCGAGGCGGACGCGTTCCTCCGGGACCTGCCCGGCATCCTCGACGCAGCCAACGGGGACGGATCCGGAGAATGAGACGACGATGAGTCAGGCGCAGGACAACGAGCACGGCGGCCAGGCCGTCCCGCAGACCCGCACCGCCCGCCACCGCCGGATCGTGGACATCCTCAACCGGCAGCCGGTCCGCTCCCAGAGCCAGCTGGCCAAGCTGCTCGCCGACGACGGGCTGAGCGTCACCCAGGCGACGCTCTCCCGCGACCTCGACGAGCTGGGCGCGGTGAAGATCCGCAACACCGGCGGCGAGCTGATCTACGCGGTGCCCAGCGAGGGCGGCTTCCGCACCCCGCAGGCCCCGCTCGGCGAGTCCGCGAAGGAGGAGCGCATGCGGCGCCTCTCCGGGGAACTGCTGATCTCGGCGGAGGCCTCGGCGAACCTCGTGGTCCTGCGCACCCCGCCGGGTGCGGCGCAGTTCCTCGCCTCCGCGATCGACCAGGCCGAACTCCGGGAGATCCTGGGCACGATCGCGGGCGACGACACCCTGATGCTGATCAGCCGCGACCCGGCGGGCGGCCAGGCCCTGGCCGACCACCTGCTGCGCCTGGCGCAGAAGGAGGGCTGAGCCGCTCCGGCTCCCCCGGTACACGGGCACCGGAAATCCGATGTCGGAGACGTTGCCCCCGGACGTAGCGTCGGGGCGTGTTCCCACTCGTCCTCGCCGTTTGGGCGTGCACCGTGGCCGCCGCCGTGTACGCGAGCATCGGCCTGCGCCGACGGCGCCGGGCCCGGCTGGGCCGCGAGATCGAGGCCCGGGTGGCCGGGCTCGACCTCGACCCGTACTTCGCGGCCATGATCCGGCAGGAGGGGACCGAGGCGGCGGCCGCCGAACTGCTTCTGGGCGGGTACGTCCGCATGGACGCCGACGGTTTGGTCCGTCCGACGGAAGCGGACCCCGACCGGGCCAGGACGCCCGCGCACCCGCTGCCCGCCGCCCTGCTCGACGCGGTGCGCCGCTACCGGGACACGCCCGGGTCGTTCCGCTGGATCGACCGCCACGACACCGAGTACCGCGAGCGCAGCCTCGCCTTCTGGCACGACCGGTTCGCCCTGCTGCCCCCGGTGACCCGGATGCCGAGGGAGCGGGAGCGGCCGCTGCTGGGGTGCCTTGTCCTCGTGGTCGTCGTACTGCTGCTGCTGGTCTCGGTGCCGGCCGCCGTGGTGCTCTTCAGCACCGGCCCGTACGGCCTGGGCGAATGGTTCGCGGCGGTGGTGACGGCCTCGGCCCTGACGCTGATCTGGTTCGCCGAACGGGCCGTCCGGACGGTCGATGCCCGCACGGACTGCGGCGACCCGCTGCGGGAGCGCTGCGAGGCCGAGCCCCATCCCGCGCTCCAGGCGCTGGACGCGGAGCGGCTGGCCCTCGTACGCGACGTCGTCGCCGGCCCCGAACTGTGGGAAGGCCTAAACCTGAGCCTGCACGAGGGCCCGGACGACGACGAAGCCGACGAAGCCGACGAAGCCGAGGCTAGTAGCGGGTGACGGCCAGCGCCCCGGACTCCGTGCCGATCACGATGTGCGGCCTGCGGCGGGGGTTGGCCCAGCGCAGGAGCGCGCGCATGGCCCGCTCCGGCACGGACACGCAACCCGCCGTCGCACCCTTGCCGTTGACATGCAGGAAGATCCCCGCCCCCCGGCCGCGTACCGGCCGCTCGTAGTTGAAGCCGATGAGCAGCGCGTGCGCGTACTGCTTCTGATACGTCACCAGGTGCTCCGCCTCGCCCGGCGCGCAGTCCGCCGACAGCGGCTCCACCCAGCGATTGTAGCTGGTGGACGCGTTGTCCTGGCACCACCACGAACGGTCCGTCACCCGCCGGTAGCGGTACTCCGTCCCGGCCGGTGCGCGGCGGATTCCGAAGGCGTACGGCAGCTCGTAAAGGCCCGTCGGCGTGGTGCTGGTGCCCTGGGTGCGGGTCGCGCCCTCGGTCAGGCCGTTCGCGCCGAATCGCGCCTCGGCGCTGCCGGCTTCGAACCAGTGCCCCGCCCGCCGGTCCCACCAGGTCACCCGTCCCGTCGTGGATCCGGGTGCGGGTGCGACGGCGGTGATCAGCTGGCTGCCGCCGCCCGTGTCGGCGAGCCGGGCAGGCAGCGGCACGGACCCGTAGGGGCCGTGCGGGAGCAGGGTGGTGACGATCAGTGAGCCCGTGACGAGAGCGGTACGCAGCACATGTCAGACGGTACGGGGCGGAAGGGGCAGCGGCAGTGCAGGCAGGCCGTCGACGCTCGTCCCGATGTAGTCCTTCTTCTCGCAGTACTCCGCGAACTCCTCGTCCGTCTTGCGGCCGAAGTACTCCGCGTGGAGCGTGCGCTCGCCCTGGTACTCCATGAAGGGGACGGCGTACCCGCACACATCCGCGATCCGGTGGGCGCGCACGACGATGACCGCCCGGGCGGACGGCCCGTCGGCCTCGCCGAACAGCGAGATCAGCTCACCCCAGCGGGGGTCGTCGCGGAAGACCGCCTCGCCCTCGCCGTGGATGCGCACGATGTTCGGCGGACCGGAGAACGCGCACCACATCAGGGTGATGCGGCCGTTCTCGCGGACGTGGGCGATGGTCTCGGCGCCGCTGCCTCCGAAGTCCAGGTAGGCGAGGGTCTGCTCATCGATGACGACGAGCGTTCCCGCGCGGCCCTTGGGGGACAGGTTGACGTGGCCGTCACCCGCGAGCGGGGCGGTGGCCGTGAAGAAGACCGGCTGATCCTCGATGAACTTGCGCAGCCGTCCGTCTATGCGTTCGTAGAGCTTTCCCATACGCCGATTATCGGCCAGGACGGCGGGGCCGGGCCGCACGATTTCAATTGCCGAGGCCCAGCCGGGCGAAGCGCAGGTCCAGTTGGTGGTCGTCGAAGAGGTACGCGGACCGCTCCAGCAGGGCGCCCAGTTCCGCCGCCTCCGCCTGCCCCGCCCGCAGGGTGCGCTGCCAGTCCCACATCCGGACGGCGCCCTCGGCGAGTTCGCGCAGACCGGGATCCCGTACGTCCAGCAGGCTGAGGGCGGCCCGCAGCGCGGCGATACCGCCTTGGGCCCGGAGCAGGTGGAAGGCGGCCCGGCGGGTGTGGGTCGGCCGGTCGGGGGCGACGCGCGCGGTCAGCCAGTCGGCGGGCAGCGGCCCCGCCATGGCGCGCAGGCTCCGGGAGGCCTCGCGGGCCACCCCCGGCCACGGGTCGTCGAGCAGCGGCCGCAGCAGCTGCTCGTCGTCCGCGTGCAACAGGCGCAGCCCGGCGACGGCGGAGGCCCGCACCGCGCCGGCTGGGTGCCCCAGCAGGGCGCGCAGCAGCGGCCCGTCCTCGCGGCGGGCGCACTCGGCGAAGCCGGTCACCGCGTACGGGGTCACCCGGCCCTGGTCGGCGACCAGCTCGCGGCAGCGGGCGTAAGGGTCGCCGCCGTCCTGGCGGACCAGCCAGCGGGCACAGGCCCGGACCAGCCCGGAGCGGTCGGTGAGGTACTCCCCGGCCTCGGCGGCCCGGCCGGCCCCGCGCAGGGCGGTGACCCCGCTGGCGCGGACCATCGGGATGTGGCCGCCGAGCAGGGAGTCGACCGCCCGGCCGTCCGGCCCGTCGCCTGCCATGGCGGCGAGCGCGGCGTCCGCCCACATCCGGGCCGTCGGCGGATCCAGCTCGACGGCGGCCAGCCGGGCGAGTTCCCGTACGCCGAGCCCCCCGCTCTCCAGCGCCACCCGCGCGGCGAACCGCCGGGTCGGCAGGTCCGCGCTCTCACGCAGCTCGGCCTGCACGGGCCGGCCGCGCATCGCCTCGGGGAGCAGCGCCAGGGCCCAGGCGCCGTGCTCGCGGCGGCCCAGCCGCAGGAGGAGCGGCGTCAGCCGGCGCAAGGTGTCCGCCGGGTCGGCGGTCAGTGCCGCGCTCAGCACGCGCCGGGCCTGTTCCCGTACGGCCGGAACCCAGTCGGTGCAGCGGATCGCGACGAGTTCGGGCACCGGATCCGGCGCCCGGAGCGCGCCCTCGCGGACCCGGCCGTCGGGGTGGCACAGCGCCACCACGTCGTGCCGGCCGTCGTACGCGGTCCCGTACCGCCAGCGATGGATATCGCGTACCCCCTGGTCGAAGGCGATCCATGTGGCCGCAACGCCCTTGGGGAGAGGCTCCGGCGTGTGACCGGGATCCCCGCCGTCCAGCAGGCGTTCGGCGCTTTCGTGCCCCGCCCGTATCGCCCGTTCCCGCCTCGCGCTCATGCGACCTCCCCCTGGTGTCCTCCCGAGAGTAGGCACCCGCGTTGCCGTCACGCCTCCGATATTTCCGCTGGTCAGGCCGCACGGCTAGGGTTGATTGACGAAACATACGGAGTAGTGCATAGTTATGCCTGTTCTTGAATGCAGTGTAAGGAGAAACCCGTGGCCGAGCGCGTCGTACTCGCCTATTCAGGCGGTCTGGACACCTCCGTCGCCATCGGCTGGATCGCCGAGGAGACGGGCGCAGAGGTCATCGCGGTCGCCGTGGACGTCGGTCAGGGCGGCGAGGACCTGGACGTCATCCGCAAGCGCGCGCTCGCCTGCGGTGCCGTCGAGGCCGAGGTCGCGGACGCCAGGGACGAGTTCGCCGACGAGTACTGCCTTCCGGCGATCAAGGCGAACGCCCTCTACATGGACCGCTACCCGCTGGTCTCGGCGCTCTCCCGGCCGGCGATCGTCAAGCACCTGGTAGCCGCCGCGAGGAAGCACGACGCCTCGGTCGTCGCCCACGGTTGCACCGGCAAGGGCAACGACCAGGTCCGCTTCGAGGCCGGCATCGCCGCCCTCGCCCCCGACCTCACGTGCATCGCCCCGGTCCGCGACTACGCCATGACCCGGGACAAGGCGATCGCCTTCGCCGAGAAGGCGGACCTCCCGATCGCCACCACCAAGAAGTCCCCGTACTCCATCGACCAGAACGTCTTCGGGCGCGCGGTCGAGACGGGCTTCCTGGAGGACATCTGGAACGCGCCGATCGAGGACATCTACGAGTACACCGCGGACCCGGCCGTCCCGCGCGAGGCCGACGAGGTCGTCATCTCCTTCAAGGCCGGCGTCCCGGTCGCCATCGACGGCAAGCCCGTCACCGTGCTCCAGGCCGTCCAGCAGCTCAACGAGCGCGCCGGAGCCCAGGGCATCGGCCGGATCGACATCGTCGAGGACCGCCTCGTCGGCATCAAGTCCCGTGAGGTGTACGAGGCTCCGGGCGCGATCGCGCTGATCACCGCCCACCAGGAGCTGGAGAACGTCACCGTCGAGCGCGAGCTGGCCCGCTACAAGCGGCAGGTCGAGCAGCGCTGGGGCGAGCTGGTCTATGACGGTTTGTGGTTCTCCCCGCTGAAGCGGGCGCTGGACGGCTTCATCAACGAGGCCAACCAGCACGTCACCGGTGACATCCGGATGACCCTGCACGGCGGCCGCGCCGTCGTCACCGGCCGCAAGTCCGACGAGTCGCTGTACGACTTCAACCTGGCGACCTACGACTCGGGCGACACCTTCGACCAGTCCAAGGCCCAGGGCTTCATCGAGGTCTTCGGTCTCTCCTCGAAGATCGCGGCCCGCCGCGACCTCGCCTGAGCCGTCCCACCGGTACCCACGCGCAGTACGACACGCAGTAGAACGGACGGCCTCCCCGTTACCTCCGCGACGGGGAGGCCGTTGCACACCCGAAGCCATGCAGTCTTGAGGAGCAGTAGCTGTGAGCAGCAACAACGGTGACGTCCGGCTCTGGGGCGGCCGCTTCGCCGACGGCCCGGCCGAGGCCCTCGCGAAGCTGTCCGCGTCGGTCCACTTCGACTGGCGCCTCGCGCCGTACGACATCGCGGGTTCCCGCGCCCACGCCCGCGTGCTGCACAAGGCCGGGCTGCTCACCGTCGAAGAGCTGGACCGCATGATCGCCGGCCTCGACCAGCTCGAAGCCGATGTGGCCGACGGCTCCTTCACCGGCACCATCGCCGACGAGGACGTGCACACCGCCCTGGAGCGGGGCCTGCTGGAGCGGCTCGGCGCCGACCTCGGCGGCAAGCTGCGCGCCGGCCGGTCCCGCAACGACCAGGTCGCCACCCTCTTCCGGATGTACCTGCGCGACCACGCCCGGATCGTCGGCGGCCTGATCGCCGACCTCCAGGACGCGCTGGTCGGCCTCGCGGAGAGCCACGCGGACGTGGCGATGCCCGGCCGGACCCACCTCCAGCACGCGCAGCCCGTGCTCTTCGCCCACCACGTACTGGCCCACGTGCAGTCCCTGTCCCGGGACGCGGAGCGGCTGCGGCAGTGGGACACCCGGACCGCTGTCTCCCCGTACGGCTCGGGCGCGCTGGCCGGCTCCTCCCTGGGTCTGGACCCGGAGGCGGTCGCCGCCGACCTGGGCTTCGAGCGGGGCTCGGTCGGCAACTCGATCGACGGCACGGCCTCGCGGGACTTCGTCGCCGAGTTCGCCTTCATCACCGCGATGATCGGGATCAACCTGTCCCGGATCGCGGAGGAGATCATCATCTGGAACACGAAGGAGTTCTCCTTCGTGACCCTGCACGATGCCTTCTCGACCGGGTCGTCGATCATGCCGCAGAAGAAGAACCCGGACATCGCGGAGCTGGCGCGCGGCAAGTCGGGCCGCCTCATCGGCAACCTGACCGGCCTGCTGGCCACCCTCAAGGCGCTGCCGCTGGCGTACAACCGGGACCTCCAGGAGGACAAGGAGCCGGTCTTCGACTCCTGCGACACCCTCGAGGTCCTGCTGCCGGCCTTCACCGGGATGATGGCCACCCTCACCGTCAACCGGGAGCGGATGGAGGAGCTGGCTCCGGCGGGCTTCTCGCTCGCGACCGACATCGCGGAGTGGCTGGTCAAGCAGGGCGTGCCGTTCCGGGTGGCGCACGAGGTGGCCGGTGAGTGCGTCAAGGTCTGCGAGGTGCTCGGGATCGAGCTCGACGAGCTGACGGACGAGCAGTTCACGAAGATCTCGGAGCACCTGACCCCCGAGGTCCGGACCGTCCTGAACGTCAAGGGCGCCCTGGCCTCGCGCAACGGCCGCGGCGGCACCGCCCCCTCGGCGGTCGCCGTCCAGCTGACCGAGCTGAAGGCGGACCTGGTCATCCAGCACGCCTGGGCGGCCCACAAGCAGTAGCCGCAGTGCCCGGAGGGGCGGAGCGGGTCCGCGTGGCCCGCACCGCCCCTCCGGCATGCGGGCGGTGTCAGTGGACGAAGGTGATCGAGAACGCCCGTCCGGCGCCTACGCCGCCCAGTCCGCCAGCGCGTCGAAGTCCGGCCGGGTCAGCCCGATCCGTTCGTCGACGCGCAGCAGCAGTGCCTGTGCCGGGTGCAGCTGGTCCACGTACTCGTGGTCCATGGCCGTGATGTCGTCGTCGATCCACGCGAAGGGCCGGGATCCCGCGTACTCCAGGATGTACTGGGTCTTCCAGAAGGTGCCGCGCGGCGCCCGGCCGTGCATCACCGGCCAGTCGACGAACGGGAGCCGGGGCAGGCCCAGGTGCGGGCCTATCCAGTCGTTGGCCTCGTCCTTCCAGGTCGTGGCCCAGACCAGCTCGTACACGTCCGCCAGCGCGAGCAGCTCCGCGCCGTGGCCGTGGTTCAGCCAGACCCGCAGGGGTTTGCCCTCCGTCCAGCCCGTCGGCCGCATCCGGTGGGTCGTGTAGCCCTCGGGGCGACGCTGGGCCTTGGCCGCGTAAGGGTTCAGCGGTCCGTCGACGTCGATCAACAGCAGCGGCTTCATCGGCTTCATCTCGGCAGGATTCCCTTCAGGCTGCTCGTGCGCAGCTCATTTGTCGATCCAATGAGACGTTGGAGTCTCATTCGGGTTATGGTTGTCTCATGGCCATGGATCGTGACCAGGTGCTCCGCGACGCGGCCGCCCTGCTCTCCCGCAAGTCGACCGCCACGATGGACGAGGTCGCCCGCGCCGCCGGGATCGGGCGCGCGACCCTCCACCGGCACTTCGCCGGGCGCGACGCGCTCGTACGGGCCCTCGAAGAACTCGGCATCCGGGAGTTCGAAGTGGCCTTCGACAACGCCCGCCTGGACGAAGGCAGCGCGGTCGACGCACTGCGCAGGCTCGTCGCCGAGACCGAGCCCAACGCCGAGCTGCTGGCCTTCCTCGTCACCGAGAACCAGCTGTTCGAAGGCGACCAGATCAACGAGGGATGGGCCCGCCTCGACGCCCGCGTCGGCGCGCTCTTCCGGCGCGGCCAGGCCGAGGGCGACATCCGGATCGACCTGAGCCCCGCCTGGCTCACCGAGGCCCTCTACGGCCTCATCGGCACCTGCGCCTGGGCCGTCATGGACGGCCGGGTCGCGGCCAAGGACTTTCAGTACATGATCATCGAGCTGCTGCTCGGTGGCGCACGACGGAGTGTGGAGTGATGAGCAGGACCGAACAGTTCGAGCGGCAGACGGGGACGGAAGGCAGGAGCCCCGGGCGCTGGCTGGCGCTGTCCGTGCTCGTGCTGGCCGTACTGCTGGTCGCGGTGGACGCCACCGTACTCGGTCTCGCCACCCCGTCCCTGTCCGAGGACCTCAAGCCGTCCGGCACCCAGTTGCTGTGGATCGGCGACATCTACTCCTTCGTCATCGCCGGACTGCTCGTCTCCATGGGCTCCCTCGGCGACCGCATCGGCCGCAAGAAGCTGCTCCTGGCCGGTGCCACCGCTTTCGGCGCCGTCTCCGTCCTGAACGCCTACGCGACCAGCCCCGAGATGATGATCGTCGCCCGGGCCCTGCTCGGCGTGGCCGGCGCGACCCTGATGCCATCCACCCTCGCGCTGATCCGCAACATCTTCCACGATCCCGAGGAGCGCAGCCTCGCCATCGGCATCTGGGGCGCCACCGCCTCCGCCGGCGCGGCCGTGGGTCCGGTCGTCGGCGGAGCCCTGCTCCAGCACTTCTGGTGGGGCTCGGTCTTCCTCATCAACCTGCCCGTGATGGCCGCCCTGGTCATCGTCGGCATCAAGCTCCTGCCCGAGTCCAGGAACCCGGTCGCCGGCCCCTGGGACCTGGTCAGCGTCGGCCTCTCCCTCATCGGTGTCATCGGTGTCGTGTACGCCGTCAAGGAAGTCGCCACCCACGGCGCGACCTGGGGCGTCTGGGCAGCCGCCGTCATAGGCGCCGGGTGCCTGTACGCCTTCGTGCGCCGCCAGTTCACCCTGCCGTCCCCGCTGCTCGACATGCGGCTCTTCAAGCACCGCGGCTTCTCCGGCGCGGTCCTCGCCGACCTGCTCACCGTCTTCGGCCTCTCCGGACTGGTCTTCTTCCTCTCCCAGTTCCTTCAGCTCGTACAGGGCCGCGACCCGCTGGAGGCGGGCCTGGCCGAACTGCCCGCCGCCATCGGCGCGGTGGTCACCGGCCTGGTCGCCGGGCGGTACGCCCGCCGGTACTCCGTACGGTCCGTCGTCGCCGGCGGCCTCGCCGCCATCGGCCTGGCACTCGCCGTGCTGACCGTGATCCACAAGGAGACCGGCTACCCGCTGCTCGGCGCGGCCCTGCTCGTCGTCGGCCTCGGCGCCGGCTTCTCCTTCACCGTCACCGCCGACGTCATCCTCTCCAGCGTGCCCAAGGAGCAGGCCGGTTCGGCCTCGGCGGTCTCCGAGACGGCGTACGAACTCGGCGCCGCCCTCGGCATCGCCCTGCTCGGCTCCATCGTGACCGGCGTCTACCAGGGCTTCACCGCCCCGGCGTCCGTTGCCGCACCCGTCGCCGAGGACGCCCACGAATCCCTCGGCGGGGCCGTCGAAGCGGCCAGGTCGCTGGATCCGCACACCGCCGAGGTGATGGTCGGCGCCGCCCAGGAGGCCTTCGTGGACGGGCTGCGGCTCGCCTCCGGCGTCGGCGCCGCCGTGCTGCTGGCCACTGCCGTGGCCGCCTGGTTCCTGCTGAAGGGCCAGCGGCTCCAAGGCGGCATCGCACACTGACGTTCCGCCAGGAAGCGCTGTCCCGAACGGAGTTGACAGTCCGTCGAACCGCGGGACACCATCCCGGCGATGGAGATCAACGATCTGACCCCGGCGGAGCGCCGCATATGGGATGCCTTCCCGCGCGGTGAGGGCGTCGACTTCCGCGAACACGCCGACGAGACCGGAACCACGGGTGAGACCTGGGGCCCCGAGCGGACCGTACGCGCGGAGGTGCTCACCGCCCTCCTGCTGAACGGGCCCCATGTCGGGGGACAGGTAGCCGGGCTGAACATCAGGGGCGCCCGGATCACCGGCAAGCTGAACCTCAGGTACGCCGTCGTCGAGCACCCGATCCGGCTGCGCGCCTGCTGGTTCGAACGCAAACCCCTGCTCTACGGAGCCAAGCTGCGGTACTTCGTGGCCAACGACTCGACGCTCCCGGGCCTGACCGCCGACTCCGTCAGCGTCGACGTCGCGCTCAAGCTGTCCTGCTGCCGGATCACCGGCCCCGTCCGGCTCGCCGGGGCGCGGATAGGGGGCGGCCTCTTCCTGCGCCGGGCGGTCATCGGCACGCCGACGACCGCGGAGGAGGCCCCCGAGGAGACCCCGGAGGCCCTGCTCCAGGTCAACCACGTCGACATCGGCACCGACGTCATCGCCATGGAACTCACCGTCCACGGCCAGACCCGCATCAACGGCACCACCGTCGGCGGTCAGGTCAACCTCAACGACTCCCGCCTGCTGGCCCCCGGCGGTATCGCCCTGCACGCCGAGAACCTGACCGTCGGCACCGATCTGAGGGGCCACCGGCTGGAGGCCCAGGGTCTGTTCAACCTCACGGGCTCCCGCATACCGGGCCAGCTCTACCTCGGCCGCGCCGCCTTCGGCAATCCCGGCGGGGTCGCCCTGCGCGCCTCCAGCTGTGTCGTCGGCGAGGTGTGGCTGAACTCCTGCGAGACGATCCAGGGCGTGGTGAGCCTGCGCCGCTCCCAGTTCGACCTGCTGCACATGCCTCCGGAGACCTGGCCGGAGCAGATCCGCATCGACGGCCTCACCTACCGCACGCTCGCCCCGCACCTGCCCGCCGAGGAGCGGCTGCCCGCCCTGGAACGCGAGGAGTCGGGCTACCTCCCGTACGCCTACGAGCAGCTCGCCGCGGCCTACCGTACGGCGGGGGACGAGGCGGGCGCCCGGACCGTCCAGCTCGCCAAACTGCGCCGGCACCGGCGCACCCTGCCCCGGCACGCCCGGCTCTGGGGGCTGCTCCAGGACGCCACGGTCGGCTACGGTTTCCGGCCGCTGCGCGCCGCGGGCTGGCTGCTGGCGCTGCTGCTGACGGGGACGATCGCGTACGGTTTCCACGCGCCGAGGGAGCTCAAGACGGGGGAGGCGCCGGAATTCAACCCGGTGTTCTACACGATCGACCTGATGCTGCCGATCATCGGCTTCGGCCAGGAGGGGGCCTTCGCCCCGAGCGGCTGGTACCAGTGGCTGTCGTACCTGCTGATCGTGACCGGCTGGGTCCTCGCCACGACGACCGCGGCGGGCGTCAGCCGGTCACTCCAGCGGCAGTAGCCGGGGTCAGGCCGCCTTCGCCTTGGTGGCGTACATGTCCACGTACTCCTGGCCCGAGAGCCGCATGACCTCGGCCATCACCGAGTCGGTGACCGCGCGCAGCACGTACCGGTCGCGGTCCATGCCCTCGTAGCGGGAGAACTCCATCGGCTCGCCGAAGCGGACGGTGACCCGGCCCGGGCGCGGCATCCCCGCGCCGCCGGGCTGGAGCTTGTCGGTGCCGATCATCGCGAACGGGACCACAGGGGCGCCGGTCATCAGGGTCAGGCGGGCGATGCCGGTGCGGCCGCGGTAGAGCCGGCCGTCGGGGGAGCGGGTGCCCTCCGGGTAGATGCCGAAGATCTTGCCCTCTTCGAGGATCCGGCGACCGGTCATCAGGGCCGCGACGCCGCCGTTGGCCCCGTCACGGTCGACGGGGATCATGCCGGCGCCGGTGAAGAACCAGGCCATCGCGCGGCCCTTGATGCCCTTGCCCGTCACGTACTCGTCCTTGCCGATGAAGTGGACCGTGCGGTCGCACACCAGCGGAAGGATCATGGAGTCGATGAAGGTGAGGTGGTTGCCCGCCAGGATCACCGGCCCGGTGCCCGGGATGTTCTCGATGCCCTCCACACGGGTGCGGAACATCAGGCGCATGACCGGTCCGACAGTGGCTTTGATGAGGCGCGTACGGAACAACGTGGGCCCTCCGGCATCGAAAAGCGGTTCTCGCACCCACCACAGAGCGGTAGTGCAGGTGAGGACGATACTCGCGGGTCAGCTCTGATCGCACATCGGGTTCACACGATGGATACGCAGTGTTGACGCACGTTTCCGCCATGTTCCCCGCATGCTGGCCCTGCCGACATCCCCCCTTGCCTACGATCGGCACGCAGATTCGGGCGTTTTCGCAACGGGGAGTGGCAGTCATGACACAGGGTGGGGCAGCGCGGCGCACGGTCCTGGGGGCGGCGGTCCTGGCGGCCGGAGCCGGAATCACCGGACTGGCGGCGGGCCCAGCGGCGGCCTCGGAGGCCGGCCACGGCGAGGGAGGCTTCCGGGACCTCCCCCACCCGACGGTGATCGGCCACCGCGGGGCCAGCGGCTACCGGCCGGAGCACACGCTCGGCTCCTACCAGCTCGCGCTCGACCTGGGCGCCGATGTCATCGAGCAGGACCTGGTCCCGACCCGGGACGGGCACCTGGTGTGCCGCCACGAGAACGAGATCGGCGGCACCACCGACGTCGCCGACCACCCCGAGTTCACCTCCCGGCGCACCACCAAGTCCGTGGACGGCGTCTCGGTCACCGGATGGTTCACCGAGGACTTCACCCTCGCCGAGCTCAAGACCCTGCGCGCGAAGGAACGTATCCCCGCCGTCCGCCAGCGCAACACGCTCTACGACGGCCAGTGGGCCGTGCCCACCTTCGAGGAGGTGCTGCGCTGGGCCGACCGCGAGGGCAAGCGCCGCGGCAAGCGGATCTGGCTGCACGTCGAGACCAAGCACCCCAGCTACTTCCGGGCGCTGGGCCTCGGCCTGGAGGAGCCCCTCGCCAAGCTGCTGCGCCGCTACGGGCGCGACGGCCGCAACGCCGCCCTCTTCCTCCAGTCCTTCGAGCCCTCCAGCATGCAGCGGCTCTCCCGCCTGGTCTCGGCGCCCCGCGTGGTCCTGCTCTCCGCGGCGAACACCCGTCCGTGGGACTTCGAACAGGCCAAGGACCCGCGTACGGTCGCGGACCTGGTCGAGCCCGAGGGCCTGCGGTGGATCGCGGGCTTCGCCCAGGGCATCGGCCCGACCATGGACCTGATCCTCCCGCGCGACGCGGCCGGCAAGCTCGGCACCCCGACCACCCTGGTCAAGGACGCCCACGCCCACGGGTTGCTCCTGCACCCCTACACCGCGCGCAACGAGAACAGCTTCCTGCCGGCCGAGTACCGCAAGGGCACGGATCCGGCCGCGTACGGGGACGCCTTCGGCGCCTTCCGGACGTACTTCGAACAGGGCATCGACGGCATCTTCACGGACAACCCGGACACCGGGCTGCTCGCGGCGGAGGCCTTCCGCCCGGGCCGACGCCCCGTCAACCGCTGAGCGCACCTTCCCGAATGAGTGGGCCGTGCCCGGCGGGGAAACCGCCGGGCACGGCTCACTCGTCCCGCCCGGCATGGACCTGCTGAAGGCTGACGTCTTTGAGAAGCTCGGCCCGCTGCTCTCCGCGGAGGCCGCCGCAGAGGCCCCGGGCACCGGAGTGGACGCGGCCGACCTGGAACAAGCCGTCTGGGTCAGGCTGCTGGAGAGCGGCCCGCGCGACCCGGACCCCGACGGCCGCGTCCGCTGGCTGCGCCGGGCGGTGCGCGCCGAAGCCCGGCTCGCGCGGCGGCGTGCCCGGCGCGAGATCCCGTACGGTGCGGCTCCCGCGGACAGGGGCGGCGAACCGGAGGACGCGCTTCTGCACGGCGAGGAGAACCGGGCCCTCCGGTCGGCGGTCGCCCGATTGCCCGGGCGCTGTCCGGAGCTCATGAAGGCACTTCTTTCGCCCAGAGACCTCACTTACCGTGAAATCGCAGGAGAGTTGGGTATCTCACAAGGAAGTTTGGGGCCCGTCCGTTCCCGTTGCCTGGGATGTCTGCGCAGAATGCTGGCTGCAGAGGTTGCGGCTCCTGGCCTGTGGGGAAAGGAGCGGTAGACCGACGGGCAACCAGGTGAGCGGGAGGCATGCGCACATGGGCATGAGCGTGACCATTTCGGCGGCGGCTGCCGAGGACGCTGAGCAGATCTTCAAGCTGCAGTACCTGGCCTTCCAGCGTGAGGCCGAGCTCTACGGCAACTACCTCATCCAGCCGCTCACCCAGTCCCTGGACTCCCTCAAGGGCGAGCTGGCGACGGACACCGTACTGGTGGCCCGGCTCGGGGACGAGGTCGTCGGCACCGTGCGCGGCAGCGTCGACGAGGACGGCACCGGGAAGATCGCCAAGCTGTGCGTCCACCCGCGGCTGCAGGGCCACGGTCTCGGCGCGCGCCTGCTGCGCGCCGTCGAGGAGGCCCTCGCCGGCGACAGCGCCACCACGAGGTTCCGCCTGCACACCGGGCACAAGAGCGAGTCCAACCTGCGGCTCTACCGCAAGGCGGGCTACACGCAGGTCGGCGGCCGCACGGCCTCCGACGGCGTGCGGCTGGTGATCCTGGAGAAGGAAGCCAAGGACACCGACTTCGCGGTCAGCGCCTAACCCTTCTTGCGCAGCCAGAGCATCCCGGTGATCGGCAGGATCACCGGGATGAACAGGTAGCCCATGCCGAAGCCCGACCACACGGTCGCGTCGGGGAAGGCATCCGGGCGCACCAGGGTCCAGGTGCCCACCGTCAGGACGCCCGCCAGCTCGGCGGCGCAGCAGACGAGCGCCGCCCTGCGGGCCGTCTCCCCGCCGCGCACCAGTGAGTACGTGATGAACGCGTAGGCCAGCGCCGCCACCGCGGACAGCGAGTACGCCAGCGGTGCCCGGTCGAACTCGGTGGAGATCTGGTAGGCCGACCGCGAGACCGCGCCGACCACCATCACCCCGTACAGCCACACCAGGAGCAGGCCCGGCCCGGAGACGAGCCGCTTGCGTCCGGCGGGAGTGGCGCTCGTCGTGTCAGGCACCGGTGGTTCCCCAGATGTCGTAGAGCCGTACTTCGAGGACGGCGAGGACGACCGCGCCGGCGGCCACCGTCACCGAGCCCCACTTGGTCCGCTCGGTCAGCGAGAGCATCCCGGCGGCCGGTACCGCCGCGAAGGCGCCCACCAGGTACGCCACGAAGATGACCGTGCCCTCGTCGGGCTTCTCGCCCCGGCCCAGCTCGACCAGACCGATCACCAGCTGGGCCAGGACCAGCACGGTCACCACGGCCATGCCGATGAAGTGCCAGTCCTTGGTCGGCTGGTCCCGCCATGCGGCGTGACCGCACCAGGCGGCGAGGGCGAGTGCGGCCACGCCTATGGCGACCGTCAGGGCGTCGAGCATGCAGCGAGGGTATTACGGGCCGAAAGACCCGATGCGCGCGCCCCTGGCCGCACGCTTCGCCGCAGGACATGACCCGGAGCCCTTCCCGGTCGCCGCGCGGCCGGTGCGCGCAGCGTGGCCTTGACCACAACGCACCCCGGCGTCGCACGCGACGCGGACGTGGTCGCGGGGGACCTGCCGGCCCTGTCCGCGCTGGTCGGAGCGGACGGTCCGACCAGCGGGACGGAGGGCCGAACCGGACCGTCCCAGTCCGGTATGTGACCGGTTTTCGTCCGCTATCCGGACACTGTTGATCGGTGAACCGGCATGTCTGGTTTACTGGGGCCCATGACCACGACGAGCAGCCGCACCCTTGCGACCGAGGCGACGATGACGCCCGGTGCTCGTTGTATGTGTCGAATGCGCGCCTTCTGAGGGCCCCTTCCGCACGCCTCGCGCCCCGAAGCGAGACCGGCCGAGCCTGTCCATCTGTCCCGGACCGCTCCTGCCCCGCGCACGCGCCGACACCGCTGAATCATCCGGTTTCGACCCGTATCGCGTCCCCAGATGTTTGCCCCGTGCACGGCACCGCTTTGCCGTGCACTCGACAGCGACGGAAATCCTGTGATCACCACATCGGGCCTCACGAAGGTCTACCAGTCCCGTGGCCGCGAGGTCACCGCCCTGGACGGCGTGGACCTCCACGTCCGCGAGGGCGAGGTCTACGGAGTCATCGGCCAGAGCGGCGCCGGCAAGTCTTCCCTGATCCGCTGCGTGAACCTGCTGGAGCGCCCCACCACCGGCACCGTGCGGGTCGACGGCGTCGACCTCACCGCGCTGGCGGGCCGCGGCCGCCGCGCCGGCAAGGAGCTCCGCGAGGCCCGCAGCCGCATCGGCATGGTCTTCCAGCACTTCAACCTGCTGTCCTCGCGCACCGTCCAGGGCAACATCGAGCTGCCGCTGGAAATCCTCGGCGTCTCCGGCCGCGAGCGCTCCCGCAAGGCACTGGAACTCCTCGACCTGGTAGGCCTCGCCGACAAGGCCAAGGCCTACCCCACCCAGCTCTCCGGCGGTCAGAAGCAGCGCGTCGGCATCGCCCGCGCCCTGGCCGGCGACCCCAAGGTGCTGCTGTCCGACGAGGCCACCAGCGCCCTGGACCCCGAGACCACCCGCTCCATCCTCCAGCTGCTGCGCGACCTCAACCAGCAGCTCGGCCTCACCGTGCTGCTCATCACGCACGAGATGGACGTGGTCAAGTCCGTCTGCGACTCGGCCGCCCTGATGAAGCGGGGCCGGATCATCGAGTCCGGCACCGTCGCCGAACTGCTCGCCACCCCCGGCTCCGAGCTCGCCGGCGAACTCTTCCCCGTCACCGGCGCCGCCACCGGCCCCGACCGGACCGTCGTCGACGTCACCTTCCACGGTGAGTCCGCCGCCCAGCCGGTCATCTCGCAGCTCTCGCGGACGTACAACATCGACATCTCGATCCTCGGGGCCGCGATGGACACCGTGGCCGGCCGCCTGATCGGCCGCATGCGCATCGAACTGCCCGGCCGCTACGAGGACAACGTCGTCCCCGTGGGCTTCCTGCGCGAGCAGGGCCTCCAGGTCGACGTCGTCGAGGCGGACGGAGCCGACGCGGGCGACGGGTCCGACGGGATCGACAACGAACTGGCCGCACTGGTCAAGGATGGTGCGAAGTGACCTGGTCCGAGATGCAGCCCCTGCTCACCCAGGGCACCTACGACACCCTCTACATGGTGCTGTGGTCCACCCTGGTGACCGTCCTGGGCGGACTGCCCATCGGCATCCTGCTGGTCCTCACCGACAAGGGCGGCCTCCTGCAGAACCGGCCGCTCAACAAGGTCCTCGGCGTGATCGTGAACATGGGCCGCTCGCTCCCGTTCATCATCCTGCTGATCTTCCTGATCCCGGTCACCACCGCGGTCGTGGGCACCTTCATCGGCCCCACCGCCATGATCGTCCCGCTCGCGATCGGTGCCATCCCCTTCTTCGCCCGGCTCGTCGAGACCGCGGTCCGCGAGGTGGACCACGGCCTGATCGAGGCCGTCGAATCCATGGGCGGCGGCATACCCACCCTCGTCGGCAAGGTGCTCCTCCCGCAGGCCCTGCCCTCGCTGGTCGCCGGCGTCACCACCACCGTCATCACCCTGGTCGGCTACTCCGCCATGGCCGGAGCGGTCGGCGGCGAAGGACTCGGTTCCAAGGCCATCACCTACGGCTTCCAGCGCTTCGAGACCGGCTTCATGATCGCCACCGTCGTCGTCCTGATCGCCATCGTCACGGTGATCCAGCTCCTCGGCGACGGTGTGGTCCGCCTCTTGGCCCGCCGCGGCCGGACAGCCTGAACAGCCACCGGCTGACAAGACCTCACCCCTCAGAAAGCCCGCACTTGTCGTGCTTGGGCCACCACCCCGCAAATGCAAGAAAGGCACTCTTCGTGCGTAAGAACGTCAAGCTCACCGCCCTCGCCGCCACCGCCACCGCGCTCGCGCTCGGCCTCACCGCCTGCGGCAGCTCCTCGGACCCGTCCTCCACCAAGGCCGACGGCGGCAAGACCGACGAGAGCAAGCCCCTGGTCATCGCGGCCTCCCCGAGCCCGCACGCCGACATCCTGAACTTCGTCAAGGACAAGCTCGCCGCCAAGGAGGGCCTCAAGCTGGAGGTCAAGGAGTTCACGGACTACGTCCTGCCGAACACCGCCACCCAGCAGGGCCAGGTCGACGGCAACTACTTCCAGCACAAGCCGTACCTCGACGACTTCAACAAGAAGAACAAGACGACCGTCGTGCCCGTCGTCAACGTGCACCTGGAGCCCCTCGGCCTCTACTCCAAGAAGGCCAAGGCAATAGGCGACCTCAAGGCCGGCCAGACCATCGCCGTCCCCAACGACACCACCAACGAGGGCCGCGCGCTCCAGCTGCTCGCCGCGAACAACGTGATCACCCTCAAGGAGGGTGTCGGCACCGGCGCCAAGCTGTCCGACATCACCGACAAGAAGGGCCTGGAGTTCAAGGAGCTGGAGGCCGCCACGGTCCCGCGCGCCCTGAACGACGTGGACGCCGCCGTCATCAACGGCAACTACGCCCTCGAAGCCGGCCTCTCGCCCGCCAAGGACGCCCTGATCCTGGAGAAGGCCGAGGGCAACCCGTACGCCAACTTCCTCGCGGTCAAGGACGGCAACCAGGACGACCCGCGGATCCAGAAGCTCGCCAAGCTCCTGAACTCCGACGACGTAAAGAAGTTCATCGAGGAGAAGTACCAGGGCTCGGTCGTCCCGGCCTTCGGCACCCCGGCCTCCTGAGACCCCGGCCTCCTGAGCCACCGGCCGGATCCGGCCAACCCTTCCGGTCAGCAATCTCGGCCCCGCACGCCCCTGTCGGCGTGCGGGGCCGCGCTCTGCCCGCTCGCGGGCAACCCGGCCCTGCACTTCCCCCGGTCGATGCTGCATGCTGTGGCCTACGACCCGCACAAACGGTCCCGCACCACGGTCTCAGGCATGGAGCTGCGCATGACTACCACCTTCCCGGACGTCACCATCAGCACGGACCGGCTGGTGCTGCGCCCCTTCGAGGAGGAGGACGTCACCGCGCTCACCGAGATGATGAACGACGAGAACGTCACCGCCTGGACCTCCGTCCCGCACCCCTACACCCAGGCCGACGCACACGGCTGGGCGACGCGGCAGTCCCACGCCGAACGCACCGAGGGCCGCGGCCTCGTCCTCGCCGTCACCGAGTTCCTCACCCACCGCCTCGTCGGTGTCGTCCACCTCCGGAACACCAACTGGCGCACCCGCTCCACCGAGGTCGGCTACGTCACCGCCCCCTGGGCCAGGGGCGAGGGCTACGCCAGCGAGTCCGTCCTCGCCGTCGCCCAATGGCTCTTCCGCGAGCAGGGCTTCGAACGCCTCGAACTGCGCACCGCCGCCGACAACACCGCCTCCCAGCAGGTGGCCCAGAAGATCGGCTGCATCAGCGAGGGCGTCCTGCGCAACGCGTGGATAGTGCGCACGCAGACGGCCGACGGCAGCTGGACCGACACCCGCACCGACCTCATCGTCTGGAGCCTGGTCCCCGAGGACCTCGACGACGCGGAGGGGTACGGCGACTACGGCGACGGATACGACGCCTACACGGCGGACACCGCCTGCGGACAGCGGGCCGACGCGACCGGCCACCCCGTCGGCGCCGACTGGAAATGACCCGATGACCAGGTAGTCTCACCGTGCCCGCCCCCCCGACGAAACTTCGCCTGCCCCCACCCCAGGAGACTGACGACGATGGCCGACCGGGTCACGGTGATCGGCTGGGACGGCTCGCCCCTGACCGCGGCCGCCCGGTCCGCGCTCTCCGCCGCCACGCTCGTGGCCGGCGCGGCCCACCACCTCGCCCTCCCCGAGGTCCCGCCCACCGCCGAACGCATCCGGTTGGGCAGCCTCGGACTCGCCGCCCGCCGCATCGCCGGCCACCGCGGCACCGCCGTCGTCTTCGCCGACGGCGACCCCGGCTTCTTCGGCGTCGTACGCACCCTGCGCGCTCCCGAGCACGGCCTGGAGGTCGAGGTCGTCCCGGCCGTCTCCTCCGTCGCCGCCGCGTTCGCCCGCGCCGGCATGCCCTGGGACGACGCCCAGGTCGTCGTCGCCCACCCGCGCACCCTGCGCCGCGCAGTCAACGTCATCCGCGCCCACGGCAAGGTCGCCGTCCTCACCTCGCCCGGCGCCGGCCCCGCCGAACTCGCGCTGCTCCTCGACGGAGTCCACCGCACCTTCGTCATCTGCGAGGAACTCGGCACCGACAAGGAGCAGGTGAGCATCCTCACCTCCGACCGGGCCGCCGACCACACGTGGCGCGACCCCAACGTCGTCATCGTCATCGGCGGCGGCGGACAGGCCCTGGCCGCCGAACCGGGCTGGCTGCTCGGCCAGAGCCCGGCCCAGTCCCAGTCCTCCGGACGCGGCTGGGCCAGGCCCCAGGCCGACGCGGGAGAAGGGGAGTCCGCGCAGCTGCGCGCCGCACAGCTCGCCCGGCTCGGCCCCCGCACCGGAGACCTCGTCTGGGACATCGGCTCCGGCTCCGGCGGCGTCGCCGTGGACGCCGCCGCGCTCGGCGCCGCCGTCATCGCCGTGGACGCCGACCCGGGCGCCTGCGAACGCGTAACCGCCGCCGCCCGCAAGCGGGGCGTACAGATCCAGATCGTCGCCGGGCGCGCACCCCACGTACTGGAGAACCTGCCCGAACCCGACGTCGTACGCGTCGGCGGCGGGGGTGCCCAGGTCGTCGCGGCCGTCGCCGACCGCCGTCCCGAACGGATCGTCAGCCACGCCTCCACGCGCGACGAGGCGGAGGCCATCGGCCGCACGCTCGCCGAACACGGGTACGCGGTGGAGTGCGCGCTGCTCCAGTCCGTGGGCCTGGACACCCGCACCTGGGCCGAACAGGAGCGTTCCGTCGTCTTCCTGCTGTCCGCCGAACGCCCCGTGACCCGCTGACGCGAGGGCCGGGGTAGGCTGGCCGATCGTCGTACCGCCCAGGACGATTCGGGCATCACGACACCGGACGACGCGCGACGTGGCGCAGTCCACAGTGGACCGTGACGGTTATGGCCGCCAGGGTGGCTAACGGGCGCGACAATGCTTAGTGGTTGTCGCGCAGGCGCACGTGAGGCAAGGGTGCCGCACGGCAACCCCGCACGGCGACCCGCACGGCGGGCTCGCGGGCGACCGGGCGATCGAAGAGGCAACACCGATGGGCGAGGGGTACGCATGACTGACACCGGCCAGGTCCCGGGCGAGGGTCACCCGGACAACGCGGGCATGGTGGATCAGCAGGGCATCCCCGCTCCGGTCCAGCTCCCGCCGCCGCTTCCCCCCGGCTACGCCTTCCAGGACCTCGTGGACGACCCGGCCGAGCCCGAGGACGAGGAACTGCTGCTGATGCCGAGCGGCCAGGGCGCGTGGAGCGACCCGCAGGTCGTCCCGTCGGCCCCCGCCTTCCCGGTCGAGACCCCGCTCTACGGCACCGAGCCTTCGTACTCCGAGGCTCCGGCGGCCTACCCGGAGCCCGCCGCGTACCCCGACTTCCCGTCCTACGGCGCCGACGCCCACGAGACGGGCGGCCGTGACTCCGGCGCGCTCGACCTCGGCGGGCTCGTCGTACCGCCGCCCGCGGCCCCTGCCGCCGCCCCGGCCGCTCCGGTCCGGCGGCCGCTGCACATGGGCCCGCCGATGCCCGAGGCCAACGGCGGAGTCGTACGGTCCCTCGCGGACCGCGGCCCGGCCGCGACGCCTGCCGCGACCGCTCCGGCAGGCCCGGTCCCGGTCCACCAGGCGGGGCCGCCGACCATGGGCCCCGAGTACCTGGACCTCCCGCGTGCGGAGGCCGTCGCCGCCCCCGCGCCGCAGCTGACCGAGATCCCGCCGCAGGCCGGCGTGCCGTGGACGCCGGAGCCCGAGCAGGCGCCGGCGCCGGTGTTCTCCCCCGAGCAGGCGGCGGAGGCCGCCCCGGCGCCCGTGGCTCCCGAGGCCGCACCCGCCCCCGTGCCGGTCGCCTCCGAGGTGGCCGCCGAGCCGGTCGTCGTGCCGGAGCCCGAGCCGGCCGCCGTCGAAGCCGTTCCCGAGCCGGAACCCGTACCGGCAGCCCCCGTGGCGGCCGAGGCCATCGCTCCGCAGCCCCAGCCCCAGCCCGAGCCGGAGGCCGTGCTCGTCACCGCGGACCCGGTGGGCCAGGCGCCGGAGCCCGCCGAGGCCCCCGTCGAGCCCGCGCCCGTGGAGGCGGCCCAGCCCGTCGCCGTCGAGGCCGTCGCCGTCGAGTCCGTCGTCGCCGAAGGAGTCCCCGCCGAGCCCGTCGTTCCCGTGGAGCCCGCGCCCGCACCGGCCCAGCCGGCCCAGCCGGCGCCGATGGCCGCGGAGCCGGCTGCCGAGCCCGCCCACGGCAAGCCCCTCGCGGAGGCCCCGGCCGCCCCGGCGGAGCCCGCGGCGGCAGAACCCGTCCCCGCGGAGCCCGTTCCGGCGGAGCCCGCCCCGGTGGCCGCCGAATCGGAGCCGCAGCCCGAGCCCGTTCCCGCCGGGGCCGCCGAGCCCGTTCCCGCCGAGTCCGCCGCCGGCGAGGCGGCTCCGGCCTACGACGACGCCGAGCGCGAGGCCGTCCTGCGCGTCATGCGCGAACGCCGCGACATCCGCAAGGGCTTCCGCACCGACCCGATCCCGCACGAGGTGCTCCTCCGCGTCCTGGAGGCGGCCCACACCGCGCCCAGCGTCGGCCACTCCCAGCCCTGGGACTTCGTCGTCATCCGCTCCGCGGAGACCCGCCGGACGATGCACGAGCTCGCCCAGCGCCAGCGCGAGGCCTACGCGAACTCCCTGCCCAAGGCCCGGGCGAAGCAGTTCAAGGAACTCAAGATCGAGGCCATCCTCGACACCCCGGTGAACATCGTCGTCACCGCTGACCCCACCCGCGGCGGCCGCCACACCCTCGGCCGGCACACTCAGCCGCAGATGGCCCCGTACTCCTCGGCCCTCGCCGTCGAGAACCTCTGGCTCGCCGCGCGCGCCGAAGGCCTCGGCGTCGGCTGGGTCAGCTTCTTCGACGAGCGCGAGATGGTCCGCGAACTCGGCCTGCCGGAGCACCTGGAGGTCGTCGCGTACCTGTGCGTCGGCTACGTCGACGAGTTCCCGGAGGAGCCCGAACTGGCGCAGGCCGGCTGGTCCCAGCGCCGCCCGCTGGCGTGGGTCGTCCACGAGGAGACGTACGGGCGCCGCGCGCTGCCCGGCGAGGAGCCGCACGACCTGCTCTCGGAGACCGTCGCCAGCATCCGCCCGCTCGACGCGAAGGCGCTCGGCGAGGCGTGGGAGCGGCAGAAGCGCATGACCAAGCCCGCCGGGGCCCTGGGCATGCTCGAAATCATCTCCGCCCAGCTCAGCGGCCTCTCCCGGGTCTGCCCGCCGCCGATCCCGGAGCCCGCCGCCGTGGCGATCTTCGCCGGTGACCACGGCGTGCACGCCCAGGGCGTCACCCCCTGGCCGCAGGAGGTCACCACCCAGATGGTGGCCAACTTCCTGGGCGGGGGAGCGGTCTGCAACGCCTTCGCCAACCAGGTGGGCGCCGAGGTCTGCGTGATCGACGTCGGTGTCGCGGGTGACCTCCCGGCCACGCCGGGCCTGCTCCCGCGCAAGGTCCGTCCGGGCACGGCGGACCTCTCCACAGGCCCGGCGATGACCCGCGAGGAAGCGATCGCCGCGATCGAGGTCGGCATCGAGACGGCCCGCGACCTGGTCGCGGCGGGCAACAAGGCCCTGCTGACCGGCGAGATGGGCATCGCGAACACCACGGTCTCCGCGGCCCTCATCTCCGTCTTCACCGGGGTCGACCCGGCGGAGGTCACCGGCCGCGGCACGGGCATCAACGACGAGACCCATGCCCGCAAGGTCGAGGTCGTACGGCGCGCCCTGGAACTCCACCAGCCGGACCCGGCGGACCCGATCGGCGTCCTCGCGGCCATCGGCGGCCTGGAGCACGCGGCGATCGTCGGCCTCGTCCTCGGAGGCGCCTCCCTCCGCACCCCCGTGATCCTGGACGGCGTCAGCGCGGGCGCTGCCGCCCTGGTGGCCCGTGCCATCGCCCCGGAAGCCCTGTCGGCCTGCATCGCGGGCCACCGCAGCGCGGAGCCGGGACACGTGGCGGCCCTGAACAAGCTCGGCCTGCGCCCGCTGGTCGACCTGGACCTGCGCCTCGGCGAGGGCACCGGCGCCCTCCTGGCCCTCCCCCTGGTCCAGAGCGCGGCCCGCGCGATGCACGAGGTCGCCACGTTCGACTCCGCCGGAGTCACCGAGAAGTAGTTCCAGCGGCGCCGCTGCCGGGGGCTCCGCCCCCGGATCCCGGCGCCTCAGGCGCCGGCGAGGCCGGGTTGCCGCCGGGCGAGGGCTGGAATTGGCCTGCGGGCAATCCAGCCGCGCCTGGCGGACGGCAGCAGCCGCATCCGGCCCCGCCGGCGCCTGAGGCGGGGGCTGGGGCGCAGCCCGGGGGCCCGCCAGGGCCTTGCCCCCGCCGGGACCGCCGGCCCCGCGGGTCGTATCGTGGACCCGGACACCGGAAACCGCACGTCAACCCAGCCGCTCCAGCGCAGCAGCGGCCCAGCTGATCCACCGCCGCACCAGGAGCCGCATCCGCCATGGCCGACACCCCCGCCTACCCCGTAGGACTCCGCCTGGCCGGCCGCCGCGTCGTCGTCATCGGCGGCGGACAGGTCGCCCAGCGCCGCCTCCCCGCGCTGATCGCCGCCGGCGCCGACATCGTGCTGGTCTCGCCCTCCGCCACCCCCTCCGTGGACGCCATGGCCGAGACCGGCGAGATCCGCTGGGAACGCCGCCGCTACGAGGACGGTGACCTGGCAGGCGCCTGGTACGCCCTCATCGCCACCCGGGACCGCGAGGCCAACGACCGTGCCTCCGCCGAGGGCGAGCGCGAGCGCGTCTGGTGCGTCCGCGCCGACGACGCCGAGGCCGCCACCGCCTGGACCCCGGCCACCGGCCGCGTGGAGGGCGTCACCGTCGCCGTGCTGAGCGGCAACGACCCCCGCCGCTCCGCCGCCGTCCGTGATGCGGTCGTCGAGGGGCTGCGCGACGGTACCCTCACGGCTGCCCGCCCCCGCACGCCCGGCGTCGCCCTCGTCGGAGGCGGCCCCGGCGACCCCGACCTCATCACCGTGCGCGGCCGCCGCCTCCTCGCCGAGGCCGATGTCGTCATCGCCGACCGGCTCGGCCCCCGCGACCTGCTCGACGAGCTCCCCCCGCACGTCGAGGTCATCGACGCCGCGAAGATCCCGTACGGCCGGTACATGGCCCAGGAGGCCATCAACAACGCCCTGATCGAGCACGCCAAGGCGGGCAAGGCCGTGGTCCGGCTCAAGGGCGGGGACCCGTACGTCTTCGGCCGCGGCATGGAGGAGCTCCAGGCCCTCGCCGAGGCCGGCATCCCCTGCACCGTCGTCCCCGGCATCTCCAGCTCCATCTCGGTGCCCGGCGCCGTCGGCATCCCGGTCACCCACCGGGGCGTGGCACACGAGTTCACCGTGGTCAGCGGCCACGTCGGCCCCGACGACCCTCGCTCGCTCGTGGACTGGGCCTCGCTCGCCAAGCTCACCGGCACCCTGGTGATCCTCATGGGCGTCGACAAGATCGGCCTCATCGCCGAGGCGCTCGTGCGCCACGGCCGCTCCGCCGACACTCCCGTCGCGGTGATCCAGGAAGGCACCACCGCCACCCAGCGGCGGGTGGACGCGACCCTCGCCACGGTCGGCGAGACCGTCCGCGCGCAGGAGGTCCGCCCGCCCGCGGTCATCGTCATCGGCGAGGTCGTCACGGTCAACGCGACGTCCCCCATCCCCAGCGCCTGACAGGCCGTTGGCACCACACCCAGGACAAGGCAGTATCACCCTGTGGCTGATCTCATCACCGTCGAAGACCCCGACGACCCGCGCCTGCGCGACTACACGGGTCTGACCGACGTCGAACTGCGGCGCAGGCGCGAGCCCGCGGAAGGCCTCTTCATCGCCGAGGGCGAGAAGGTCATCAGACGCGCCAAGGACGCCGGGTACGAGATGCGCTCGATGCTGCTCTCCGCCAAGTGGGTCGACGTCATGCGCGACGTCATCGACGAACTCCCCGCCCCGGTCTACGCGGTCACCCCGGAGCTCGCCGAACGCGTCACCGGCTACCACGTGCACCGCGGCGCCCTCGCCTCCATGCAGCGCAAGCCACTGCCCACGGCCGAGGAACTGCTCACCACCACCCGCCGCGTGGTCATCATGGAAGCGGTCAACGACCACACCAACATCGGGGCCATCTTCCGCAGCGCCGCCGCCCTCGGCATGGACGCGGTGCTGCTGTCGCCCGACTGCGCGGACCCGCTCTACCGCCGCTCCGTGAAGGTCTCCATGGGCGCGGTCTTCTCCGTCCCCTACGCCCGCCTGGACGCCTGGCCCAAGGGCCTGGACTCGGTCCGCGAGGCCGGCTTCAAGCTGCTCGCCCTCACCCCGCACCAGAAGGCCTCGCCGATCGACGTGGCCGCCCCCCAGTCCCTGGAGCGGGTGGCGCTGATGCTCGGCGCCGAAGGGGACGGCCTGTCCACGCAGGCGCTGGTCGCCGCCGACGAGTGGGTACGCATCCCCATGGCGCACGGGGTGGACTCGCTGAACGTGGGCGCCGCGGCCGCCGTCGCCTTCTACGCGGTGGCCCAGGGCCGCGAGAGCGCGTAGCGGGTCAGAGCTTCTGGGCGGCGGCGATGCCCAGGGCCACGATCAGCGTCACGACGACGAACACGATCAGCCGCTGCCGCATCAGCTTCGGGTCCGGCCGCGAAGGGCGCCGCCCCGCCCCCGTCGTACGGGGCCCCGGGCGGCCGCCCGTACGCCCCGCCGTCGGCCGGGAGGACGGGCCCCCCGTGCCGCGCGGGTTGCGCGAGGACGACGGCCGCGACTGCGGTCCGCTCTGCGGCTCGCCCTGGGCCCGTGGCGAGGTGCTGCCGCCGGTACGGCGCTCCGCACGCTCCGCGTACTCCTCGGGAAGCCGGCCGGTCGGCTGCTCCGTACGGGCGCGCTGCGCCGGCGGGCGCCCGTCGGACAGGCCCTGCGCCTCGCGGGCCGCGATCTCCTTGAGCCGCATCGACAGCTGGAGCGTGCTGGGCCGCTCCTCGGGATCCTTGGCCAGGCAGGCCCGCACGAGGGGCGCGAGCGCGTCCGGGACCCCGACCAGGTGGGGCTCCTCGTGCACCACGCGGTACAGCATGACCTCGGAACTGCCGTGCCCGAAGGGCGAGTCCGCCGTCGCCGCGTAGGCGAGGGTGGCGCCGAGGGCGAAGACGTCCGTGGCCGGGGTGACGGCGGCGCCGCGCACCTGTTCGGGCGCGAGGAAACCGGGGGAGCCGACGGCCGTTCCCACATGGGTGAGAGTGCTCGCACCGGTGGCCCAGGCGATCCCGAAGTCGATGATCCGCGGGCCCTTGGGGGAGAGCAGGATGTTCGAGGGCTTGAGGTCGCGGTGAACGACCCCGGCCTCGTGCACGGCGACCAGACCCTCGGAGAGCGCGGCGCCGATCGCGGCGATCTGCGCGGCCGTCAGGGGGCCTTCCTCGGCCACCTTGTCGTGCAGGGAGGGCCCGGGGACGTACTGGGTCGCGAACCAGGGCCGCTCGGCCTCCAGGTCCGCCGCCACCAGACGTGCGGTGCACCCGCCCCGGATCCGCCGGGCGGCGGACACCTCGCGGGCGAACCGGGAGCGGAACTCCTGGTCCTCGGCCAGATCCGGCCGGATGACCTTGAGCGCGACGCGCTGGCCGCGCCGGTCCGACCCCAGGTAGACCACGCCCATGCCGCCGGCGCCGAGCCGTCGGTGCAGCCTGAACGAGCCGACGACGCGCGGGTCCTCGCGCCGGAGCCGCATCATCGCCATGTCCACCCCGCTGACCGGTCGTCCTGTTGACGTGGCACAGCTTACGGACCATCCGGCATGTGCGCTCAGAGGCCGCGCCCTCGCCGGAGGATTCGATTGTCAGTGCGGCACAGCACACTTGAGGGAGCCTCAGCGATATCGCCAGGCCTGGGTCGGGATCGAACCGGGCCGACCAAACGCCTTTTCGGGCAAGGGGGTTGGGGGTCCGGCGCCCTCCCCGCCCCATCCGGCCGCGCCAGTACGGCGCCCGGCCGCGAGTCGATCTTCGCCGCGCCCCGTCGACGGACACGCATGAACAGGGAGTGACGGAAGTGAGCGAAGTCACTACGCTCCGGTGACCCCCTCCGGGAAGACCCCGACACCGGGGGACCGGTCTCCACCCAGGGGAGTACGCGGGGGTGACCCCGTCATCCTCCGGGAGGCCCGGCAATGGGTACGAGGGCATGAGGCCAGGCGGCTTGCGCGCGCCTAGTGTTGAAGACAAGCGGCGGGTGGCGCACTCGTCCCCCGAGGTCAAAAGCCCGCCGCTGCCAAACGACAGGGAGAGGACCATGGCGGACATCGCACGGCAGGGACGCAAGGCATTCGCGTTCAACGGCCATGAGTCCGGTACGCGTCACCCGCTGGTGGCCGCGGCGATGGTGCTCCCCCTGGCCGCCCTCCTGCTCTTCCTCTTCGGAGGCTTCGAACAGGTGGCGGCGCAGGCGTCGTCCGTGGGCGCGATGCTGGGGCGCTGAGCGGCGCCCCCGGCCCGGGAGAGCGGCCCGGGCCGGGACATCCGCCTTTGTCACACCCCGTGGGGACGGGGGCGTGGCGACGGACGGCAGGTGAAGGGTGCTGCCCGTGCGACTGGGGAGTCGTACGGGCAGCACCCTTTTTTTCACGCCCCTCCGCAGTCGCCGTACCCTCCTCCTCGGAAGAAGGGGAGGCCCGATGACCCGGGATGACACTCGTGGCGGCCCGTGCGCCGGGACGGCCCGCCGGGCGGTCGGCGCGTGAGCCGTCCCGCGCTGCGCGCCGCCCTCGCGGCCTGGGCCTCGGACGGCCGCCCCCAGGGGTACGCGGTCCTCGCCGACCGGCAGGACGGGACCGTGGTGCGCTGCGGGACGGCCGTGGCCAAGGCGCACGCCGAGGACGCCGACCGGGAAGCCCTCGCCGTACGGATGCGGATCGCCGGGCACCCGGGACTGGCCGGGGTGCTGCTGCCACCCCTGCGCCCCGCAAGCGGATCCGTCCACGGCAGGCCCGCGTCCCTCTGGCCCTACGGTGCTCCGGTCGACCCGGAGCGCCCCGCGGACGCGCCCTGGGAAGAGGCCGGCCGGCTCCTGGCCGCCCTGCACCGGACACCGCCCGAGGGGCTTCCGGGCCCGGTCCCGCCGATGCGCGGCCCGGCCAAGCTCGCCCGCGCCCTGGACCGCCTGGCGCAGGCGGAGCGGCTGGGGACCGGTCCCGATCCGGATGACGTCCGCGCCGTACGGACCGCGGCCGGGTCCCTGCCGGCCTGGGCGCGCGGGGAGGCGGCTGCCCCGGCCGACGGGGCGCTGTGCCACGGGGACCTGCACCTGGGGCAGTTGGTGCGGTATCCCGCCCGGGACGGGGCCTGGCTCCTCATCGACGTCGACGACCTCGGTCTCGGCGCCCCCGCCTGGGACCTGGCCCGCCCGGCCGCCTGGTACGCCGCCGGCCTGCTCGACACGGCCACCTGGCTGCGCTTCCTCGACGCCTACCGCGCCGCCGGCGGTCCGGCGGCCGGTCCGCCCGGCGGTGACCCGTGGCCGGAACTCGACCTCGCCGCCCGGGCGCTCACCGTACAGACGGCGGCCCTGGCCCTGGCCAAAGCGGCGGAAGGCTGCCGCCGACTCGACGAGGGGGAGCGGCTGATGGTGGACGCCTGTGCCCGAATTGCGGCCCTCCCGGCCGACTTGGAGTCCGAGCCTCCGCCGTAGGGTGAACTTCCGGCCGTCGGGCATGCATCCGACGGCGATGTCCATGCGAGGAGTTGATCCGGTCATGCAGTGTCCGAAGTGTCACGCGATGATGCACACCTACAACCGCAACGGTGTCCAGATCGAGCAGTGCAGCGGGTGCCGCGGCATCTTCCTCGACTACGGCGAGCTGGAGGCGCTGACCCGCCTGGAGTCCCAGTACACCGCCCAGCAGTACGGCCAGGTCCCGCCGCCCGCCGCGCCGCCCGCCGCCTACCCGGCCCCGCACGTGGCACCGGCTCCCGCCTGGGGCGCCCCGCACCACGGCGGCCACGGTCACGGCCACCACGGCCACCACAAGGGCGGCTTCGGACGGATGCTCTTCTCCTCCTGAAGCCCGGACGGCACGCCCAAACACAGAAGCCCCGGCCGTCGAGACGGCCGGGGCTTCCGGGTGGTGCGCGATACTGGGATTGAACCAGTGACCTCTTCCGTGTCAGGGAAGCGCTCTCCCGCTGAGCTAATCGCGCGGGCTCCACGGCTCGAAAGCCGCAGGTCATGCAGGTAATGCGAGGTGCTGCGTGCGCGATACTGGGATTGAACCAGTGACCTCTTCCGTGTCAGGGAAGCGCTCTCCCGCTGAGCTAATCGCGCGGGGATCCTTGCGGACCAGTGGACGATACTGGGATTGAACCAGTGACCTCTTCCGTGTCAGGGAAGCGCTCTCCCGCTGAGCTAATCGTCCTTGGAGGTGGAGACGGGATTTGAACCCGTGTAGACGGCTTTGCAGGCCGTTGCCTCGCCTCTCGGCCACTCCACCATGGAGCTGCGGGGGTTCTCGGGAAGAAATCCCCCACTTCGAGCGGACGACGAGACTCGAACTCGCGACATCCACCTTGGCAAGGTGGTGCTCTACCAACTGAGCTACGTCCGCAGGTCACCGTGTTCGCTCCGGGGTTTTCCCCTTCGCTCCCTGGCGACGTGTTGAACTCTAGCGGATTCCGGGGCCAGCTCAAAAACGCGTTTCCGCAGCGTGCTGCCGCTCGATCACCACCGGTCACCCGGCCGTCACCCCACCGGCGCCGCCGCGTCACCGGTCATAGACTCGCAGCCGTGCACGACCTGCCTCCTCTGGCCCGCTTCGGCGGCCTTCTCGCGACCGACCTCCGAGATGTCACCAGCGATCCCTCCGCCCTGGACTCCACCGGCTTCTGGGCGGTGGCCGCCGACTTCGAAGGGCGGCTCGTCTGCGCGCGCTTCGGGGACATACGCCCCGACCCCGTTCCCGCGCCCCGACCGGGCGCATGGCGGGGTCCCGCCGCCGACGCGTGGTCCTCCTCGCTCGACCGGGCCGCCTACGTGGCCGGCGTCCGCCGCATCCGCGAGCACATCGCCGCCGGCGAGGTCTACCAGGCCAACCTCTGCCGGGTGATGTCCGCGCCACTGCCCGACCCGGACGTTGCCGATGTCGACGCGCTCACCGCCCTCCTCGCGCGCGGCAATCCCGCGCCCTACGCAGGAACGATTCGGCTCCCCGCCCACGGCGTCGAGATCGCCACCGCCTCCCCGGAGCTGTTCCTGCGCCGCACCGGCCGCCGCGTCGACTCCGGCCCGATCAAGGGCACCGGCCGCACCGCCGCCGACCTGCTCCCCAAGGACCACGCCGAGAACGTGATGATCGTGGACCTCGTCCGCAACGACCTCGGCCGGGTCTGCGCCACCGGCTCCGTCTCCGTGCCCGAACTGTGCGCCGTCGAGGAGCACCCGGGCCTGGTCCACCTCGTCTCCACCGTGAGCGGCGAACTCGCCGACGGCGTCGGCTGGCCCGAGCTGCTCGCCGCCACCTTCCCGCCCGGCTCCGTCACCGGGGCGCCCAAATCCTCCGCACTGCGGATCATCGAGGCCCTGGAGACGGCCCCGCGCGGCCCCTACTGCGGGGGCATCGGCTGGGTCGACGCCGACCAGGGCACCGGCGAGCTGGCCGTCGGTATCCGCACCTTCTGGATCGACCGGGAGGCGCCCGGCGGCCCTCGTCTGCTCTTCGGCACCGGCGCGGGCATCACCTGGGGCTCCGACCCGGACCGCGAGTGGGCGGAGACCGAACTGAAGGCCGCCCGGCTGCTGCGGGTAGCGTCTGGAACCCACGAGAACGGGACCATGAGAGGGGCCGTACGGTGAAGATCTGGCTCGACGGAGCGCTGCGGGACGTCGACGATGCGAAGGTGTCCGTCTTCGACCACGGGCTGACCGTGGGTGACGGCGTCTTCGAGACCCTCAAGGCGGAGGGCGGACGGGCCTTCGCGCTCACCCGCCACCTGGACCGGCTGACGCGCTCGGCCCGCGGACTGGGCCTCCCGGACCCCGACCACGACGAAGTGCGCCGGGCCTGCGCGGCCGTACTCGAAGCCAACCCGATGCCGTACGGGCGGCTGCGCGTGACCTACACCGGCGGCGTCTCCCCGCTCGGCTCCGACCGCGGCGAATCCGCGCCCACCCTGGTCGCCGCCGTCGCGGAGTCCGTCCGCCGTCCGGACACCACCGCCGTCGTCACGGTGGACTGGGTCCGCAACGAGCGTTCCGCCGTGGCAGGCCTGAAGACCACCTCGTACGCCGAGAACGTCGTCGCGCTCGCGACCGCAGCCCGGGCCGGGGCCTCCGAGGCGCTCCTCGCCAACACCGTGGGACGGCTCTGCGAGGGCACCGGGTCCAACGTCTTCGTCGTACTCGACGGGGAACTGCACACCCCGCCCCTGGCCTCGGGCTGCCTGGCCGGGATCACCCGCGCCCTCGTCGTCGAGTGGGCCGGGGCGAAGGAGACCGACCTGCCGTTCGCGGCGCTGGAGCAGGCCGAGGAGGTCTTCCTGACGTCCTCGCTGCGCGACGTCCAGGCGGTCCTGCGGATCGACGGCCGCCAGCTCGGTGCGGCCCCCGGCCCGGTCACCGCCGAGGCCATGCGGATCTTCGACGCGAAGGCCGGGGCGGACCTCGATCCCTGAACCCGGGTGACGCGGGGCCGCCGGGCAGGTACAACACGAGGTGATGACCACCACCCTGCGGCCCGCGCAGCCGCTCCAGCAGCACAGTGACGGCACCCGCTCGCGAACGTACGCGGTCCGGGTCAACAGCCGGCACGTCGGCAGCCTCGAACTCGCCACCCGCTCCGCCGCACAGCCGGAGGCCGGTGTGATCCGGGGGCTGTGGATCGACGAACCCGACCGGAGGCGCGGGCGCGGCACGGTGGCCGCGCTCGCCGCCGAGGAGGTGCTGCGCTCCTGGCGCTGTACGAGCATCGCGGTGTCGGTACCCGCCGACGCGGCGCCGGCGCTGCGGATGGCCGAGACGCTCGGCTACCGGGTGACCGGCCGGGTCCAGATCAAGGAGCTGCCGGCCGAACCGCCCCCGCTCCCGGCGGGCGGTGGCTGCCGCCCGATGACCCCGGCCGAGTACGACGCCTGGCACGAGCGGGCCGTCGTGGAGTACAGCCACCACCTCCGCGCCCCCGGCATGACCGCCGAGCAGGCCCTGGCCGCGTCCCGCGCGGAGCACGCCGAGCTGCTGCCGGCCGGGCGGGACACCCCCGGCGCGGCCTTCCTCCTCCTGGAGGCGCCGGACGGGGCGGTCCTGGGCACCCTGTGGGTGGGGGAACGCGACCTGCCCGGCGTCGGCCCCGTTCCGTACGTGTGGGACGTCGAGGTCGCCGCCGAGCACCGGGGGCAGGGGCACGGGCGGACCCTCATGCTGCTGGCCGAGCGGGCCGCCCTGGCCGCGGGCGCCCGCCGACTGGCCTTGCACGTCCACGAGGACAACGCCCCGGCCCGGGGGCTCTACGAGTCGCTGGGGTACCGGGACACCCTGGTCAACGCCAGGAAGGAGCTGATCTAGGTCCTGCCCGGGCGGTCCGTGGCCCGCGAGGACCGCCCGGAAACACAGGGCCTAGGAGGCCAGCAGGCGGTCGGCGATCTCCTCGATGCGGGCGCGCAGGCCGTCCTGGCTCTTGCCGCCGTCGAGGCGTTCGCCGCCGATCACGTACGTCGGCGTGCCCGTGACGCCGATCGCCTTGCCCTCGGCCTGGTCCGCGTCGACGATCAGGATGTGCCGCCCGTCGATCAGAGCCGTGTCGAACTCCTCGGCGTCGAGGCCCAGTTCACGTGCCACGTCGAGCAGTACCGGCTCGCCGCGCTCGCCGAGTTCGGCGGTGCGCGCCAGCACGGCCTCCGCGTACGGCCAGCCCTGCCCCTGCTCCACGGCCTCCTCGGCGGCCTGCGCCGCGGCGAAGGCGTGCTTGTGCTTCTCCAGGGGGAAGTGGCGCAGCCGGATGTCAAGCCGGTCGCCGTAGCGGGCCCGCAGGGCGCGTACGTCGTCCAGCGCCCTGTTGCAGTCGAGGCACTGGAGGCCGCACCAGACGTCGAGGATCACGGAATCGGTCATGAGGACAGTCTCCCAGCCTCCGCGCCCCGCGCCCCGCCGGCACCGGCACCCGGGGAGGAGGCGCGACCCGGATATGTCCCGGAGATCCGCGCGGCGGCGTCCGTTCTCCTGGCCCGTACGGTCACGCCCGGGGCAGGATGGATAGGGACAGACCGCCCACACCTGGAGGACCGCATGCTCGCCGAGACCATATGTGCCGCGGTGTCCGCGGCGGGCCTGGGCATCGCCGCGCTGACCGCCTACCGGCGGCGCTTCCTGGCCGCCACGCGGATCGCCGCGTACGCGCTGGTGCCCGTCGCCCTCGTGATGACGGGCGTCGTGGAGTGGGTGTCCGGAATCGTCTTCAAGCCGACGGTGTGGGCCGGTTTCGGGCTGCTCGGGCTGGCCTGGCTGCTCTTCGTCACCACCCGCGCCGTCGAGCGCCGCAGGCTCGGCACGTCCGAGAAGCCGGGCAAGGCGCCCAAGGCCGCCAAGGGGAGCCCGGCCCGGGAGGCCGTCGCCCCGGCCGCCTCCGCCCCGTCCCTCGGTGCCGGCAGCCTTCCCCAGCCCGCCGCGCGGAAGGATCCGGCGGCCGCCGCTCCCGCGGACGACTTCTCCGACATCGAGGCCATCCTCAAGAAGCACGGGATCTGACCGGCGGGCCCCCGGTCCACAAGATCGGGCGAAGTACCGCGCGGATGTTGGCGTGTTGAGGGACGGATGGCGGTGCTCTGCGCCATCATCGGCCCGACATGCTCGAGACATCGCAGAGTGAGCCCTCGGTGCCCGCGCCGGTACCCGCCCCTGTCTCCGAGGAGCCGCGAGGCTGCCTCTTCGCCCTCTCCCAGCCGCCCCTGATGATCTTCCTAGGTGTGATCGGCGTCCTGCTGCTGCTCGCCGCCGTGCACGATCTGTTCCTGCTCTGAGCGTTCCCGCTCCGTGGGGCCCGCGTCGGCCTCCTTGCGCCGGGCCCGGTACGCCGCCACGTGCAGCCGGTTCCCGCAGGTCCGGCTGTCGCAGTAGCGGCGCGAGCGGTTCCGCGACAGGTCCACGAAGGCGCGCCGGCAGTCCGGGGCCTCGCAGCGGCGCAGCCGCTCCTGCTCGCCGGAGACCACGATGAAGGCCAGTGCCATGCCGCCGTCGGCGGCCAGGTGGTCGCCCACCGAGGCGCCGGGCGCGAAGTAGTGCACGTGCCAGTCGTAGCCGTCGTGGTCGGTCAGCTGCGGGGTGGTGCCGGCCGTCGCGACCAGCTCGTTGATCAGTACGGAGGCCGCACGGGAGTCCGGTGCGGCGAAGACCTGGGCGAACTTGGAGCGCACCGTACGGACGCCCGCCAGGTCGCGGGAGCTGAGGTCGCCGACGTCGCTGATCGCGTGCTCCTGGACGAAGCCGCGCAGCGCTCCGACGTCCGAGAGCCCGTCGGGCTGGTCCGCCTCGGCCGTGGTGTTCACCAGCGCGACGACGACGTCGAGCGCGCGACGGGTGTCGTGGGGGATCTGCACGGTGCCTCCCTCAAGGGCCGGGCCTGCGGCGACGGGCTGCTGCCGCCGCTGGTGGCCGACTCTAGCGGGTCGCTCCGAGGGAGGGTCTCCACGCACACCGGCGCCGTCCGCGCGGGTGGCTCCCGCGTGAACAGCGCCGGCACTGCCGTATGTGGTTGTCCGACACGCACCGTCGCCCCGAGTCGGACGGTGTCGAGCGGTTGTGGCTGTAGGCCTGGCTCAGCTTTCGGCCAGGATGTGGGAGAGCTCCTTGTCGAGGTCGAAGTGCCGGTGCTCGGTCCCGGGCGGGACCGCGGCGTCCGTCCGCTTGAGGAACGACTCGAGTGCTCGGGCGGGTGCTTCGAGCAGCGCTTCTCCCTCCGGTGAGCTCAGGGCGATGCAGACGACGCCCTGACCGTGGCTGCGGGACGGCCAGACGCGGACGTCGCCGGTACCGGTGGGCCGGTGGAGGCCCTCAGCGAGGAGGTCGCGGGCGAATACCCATTCGACCGTCTCCTCGGCGCCGGTGTGGAAGGTGGCGTGCACGGCGTAGGGGTCGGCCGTGTCATACCGCAGGCCCGCGGGAACAGGCAGTGAGGACTCGCTCGACACAACGAGGCGCAGGTGCAGCTCGCAGCTGACCGTGGTGTTCATAAGCGCCAGGGCCTTTCGCTCAGTGTGCGCTCGGGGATTCGCACGTCGGCGAAATCGACATGCCACCTACGGTGCCGTTGTAAACCCCTCTGACCGTTTTGCGGACCTCTGGGTCCCTCGGACGGCGGATCCAAACCACCATTCACGTGTGCTTCCGGCTCCGGTAGATTCGTCCCCATGGATACGGGGAGTGACCGCGAGACGAACGAGTCCGCAGCCGACGCGGCCAAGGCCGACGGAACCACCGCCGACGCCTCCGGCGGGGAAGCCACGCCGGAGACGCCGCACGTGTCGAAGGCGCCCGCCTTCATCAAGGCCCGCAAGGGCCTGCACCTGAGCTGGCAGGTCGGCGTCTTCGTCGTCGGCCTCGCCGTCATCGCCGCGGGCGTCGCGATGCTCGTCCTGCCCGGCCCGGGCTGGGTCGCGATCTTCGCGGGCCTCGCGATCTGGGCCACCGAGTTCGCCTGGGCCCACCTCGTGCTGCGCTGGACCAAGCGGAAGGTCACCGAGGCGGCGCAGAAGGCGCTCGACCCGAAGGTCCGCCGCCGCAACATCATCCTGACCAGCGCGGGCCTCGTCATCGCGGGCGCGCTGATCGGCTTCTACCTGTGGAAGTACGGGCTCGTCCTGCCCTGGAACATCAAGGACCAGTGACCGGCCGGTGGTGGTCATGGAGCACCGCTGACATGCGGTAATGTTTGCGGTGCGTCCGGGCGATTAGCTCAGTGGGAGAGCACTTCGTTCACACCGAAGGGGTCACTGGTTCGAACCCAGTATCGCCCACCCGGACCAGAGGCCCGGAGACTTTCACAGTCTCCGGGCCTCTGGCGTTTCCGGCCCCCGGCCACCCGACCGGTGGCCAGGGGCGTCCCGGCCGGGGCCGCGGGCCATCCCGACCGGGCCTTGCGAGCGGTCATCCCAGCCGGGCGATCGCTTCCCGCAGCCGACGGGCGTCGCGCAGCCGCTTCTCGTACGTCGCCCCCACCGCCAGCAGCAGCAGGCCCGCCAGGGCCGGAGCCACCCAGCGCGGGAGCGCCCCCACGACCTGCACCACGTACGGGGCCAGCTCGTGCAGCGCCACCACCGCGAGGACCGCGCCACCGAGCAGGAGCGGCGCCTGGAGCCGCCGCTGGGCGCCCACCAGGGTCACCGCCAGCGCGGCCAGCCCCAGCAGCAGCGGCCGCAGCCAGTTCCCGACCCCGCCCGAGAAGCCGCCCAGGACGGCCAGCAGGCTCGGCAGCAGCGTCGCGGCCAGCCCCGGGCCGTACGCCGTCCACGAGGACGCCCGCGGGTCCGTACGGCGCCGCAGGAACCCCACCGCGAGGGCGGGCACCGTCACGGGCAGCGTGTACGCCTCCGGTGCCGTGACCCCGGAGTCCGCCAGCCGGACCCAGGTCGCCGCCACGAACAGCGCCCCCGCCGCCCAGCCGCCCGGCGCGCGCCGGTCCGCGCGGACCGCGGCTCCCGCGCAGACCACCCCGGCCAGCGCCAGGACCAGCGCCAGCGTCCCCGTCCGGCCGGCCGACAGGACCACCGCCAAGGCACCGGCCGCGGCCGCCGCGATCTCCGACGGCACCCGCACAGAGCCCAGCCGCGGCCCGAGCGCGGCCACCGCCGCCGGAACCGCGAGCACCGGGAGCGCCCACCAGACCACCGCCAGGTCCGCCACCGCGGCCCCCGCCACCAGCACCGCCGTGGCGTAGCCGACCGCGCACACGGCCGCCCCCGACCGGACCCTGCGCGGAGCGGGCCCGTACGCCGCCCCCGCCGCGCAGCCCGCGCCCAGCAGCCCCCACACCGCGAAGGTGGCCGCCCGGCCGTCCAGCGCGCCCACGGACACGTTCACGGCGCCGGCCAGCGCGCACGCGGCCGCCGCGATCCCGGTACCACGCGCCCGGGAGGTCAGGGCGAGGACGCCCGCGGCCCCCGTCACCGCCGTCTGGGCGGCGAACACCGCCGCCACCGGGAGGCCCAGCAGCTCAGGGGCCGTGAACAGCCCCGCCCAGGCCAGGACCACGGCCGCCACCGCCGCTTCCGGCCGCGACAGCGTCCGGGACAGCCACCAGGCAGCCCCTGCCGTGATCAGCAACGTCACCGGGATCGGCCACCCCGGCCAGTACGCGTCCCGGGCCGGGCTCGTCACCGCCCACACCCCGTCCAGCACCCGGATCCGGGCCACCAGGGCGGGCACCACGGCCGAGCAGCCCGCCGCCGCGGCCGCCGCGGCCACCACCGCACCGGCCCGGGCCAGCCCGCCTCGCACCGCCGCCGGGATGGCGTCGACCCGTACCGCCGCCAGCAGCGGGAGCGCCACCAGCAGGTGCGCCACCACCGCCCACGCCGGGCCCAGCGAAGGCCGCGCCACACCGCCGAGCGCCACCACGGCCGCGAGACCGCCCGCCAGGGCGGCGGCCCGGGCGCGCGGCTCCCGCCACGCCGCGGCCGCACCCAGGGCAGCGCCCGCCAGCAGCAGCCCCGCCGGGCCCACGGCCTCCGCCGCCGAAGCCGCCGACCAGGACGCGGCCGCACCGGTCAGCAGCGCCCCCACCCCCAGCAGCGCCCCCGGGACGGCCGCCGCCCGGGCCCGCAGCGCGAGGGCACCGTCCAGCGCGGCCGTCGCCAGCAGCGCCCAGCCGATCTCCAGCGGACCCCCCTGCGCGGCCAGTGCGGCCAGCGGCAGCGGGAACTGCGCCGCCAGCACCGCCGCGGGCAGCGCGATCCGCAGCTTCGGCAGCGCCAGGCCGTACCCGGCCCACACCGCCGCGAGAACCCCTGCCGCCCCCGCGGTGTACGCGGTGCCGTCCGTGCCCGGCATGCCGACCGCGTACAGCGCGTACGCGTCCAGCACGGTCAGCAGCAGCTCCACCGCCGCCACCGACTCCGCCGTGGAGCCCAGACCGCGGCGCAGCAGCGGCACGGGCGCGGCCAGGGCCGCCGCCGTCACCGCGGCCAGCACCGCCGAACGCCCGGCGATCCCGAGGGATCCCCAGCTCAGCAGCGTGAAGGCCAGCGCGGCCACGGCCAGCAGCACGGCGCCCAGAGTGAGCAGCACGTTCTGCGCGCTCGGCGCCGAGGCGTCGCCGGGGCGTGCGGGCCCGGGAGCCGCCAGGTCGGCCGGAGCCGTCGCGGGCTGGTGCAGCAGTCGCAGCAGCCAGTCCCGGCGGCCCAGCAAGTACAGCCGACGTGCGTCGAGTCGGGCCAGTTCGCGGTCGATGAGCGCCAGCTCTTCGACCGGCGGTATGGGCGTGTTCATAGTGCGGAGTGTGGCGCCCGTCACGCGGTCAGGACATGGGCGTGCGTACTCAGATGTGCCTGAGTACGCGCCAAGCAGGCGTGCGCACACCGCCGGCGGGCCAGACTGGATCCATGGACCGCAGCCGCTGGGACCGATGGAGCCGTTACCGCTTCCGGAGCGAGTGGGACCTCGACGCCCCGCCCGCACGCGTCTTCGCCGTGCTGGAACGGCCGGGGGAGTACCCGCACTGGTGGCCCCAGATACGCCGGGTCGAACCGGTCGACGACCGCACCGGCACCGCGACCGTCCGCTCGGTCCTGCCGTACGCGCTCCGCGTCACCGCCACCGAGCTCCTGCGCGACCCCGACCGCGGAGTCCTGGAGGTGTCCCTCGGCGGCGACCTCGACGGCTGGGCGCGGTGGACCGTACGCCCGCGCCGCGGGGCCGGCGGCGGCCGGACCCGCGCGCTGTACGAGCAGGAGGTCGAGGTGCGCCGACCCCTGATGCGGCGCTTCGCGCTGCCCGGGCGGCCCGTGTTCCGGCTCAACCACGCGCTCATGATGAGGGCCGGGCGACGCGGTCTCGCGGCCCGGCTGGCCGCCCCGCCGGACGCGGTTTGAACCAACCCCAAGGCTTCTGTATTGTTCGATGCGTTCCCGGGCGATTAGCTCAGCGGGAGAGCACTTCGTTCACACCGAAGGGGTCACTGGTTCGATCCCAGTATCGCCCACCGGGACAGGCCGGTCCGTCTGACGACGGACCGGCCTTCCGCATTCAAGGGCCGTGATTCACGCGGCCGTCGACAGGTCCGGCCGCAGCGGCCAGTGCGGATCCACCGACTCGGGCGTCCCCTGGCGCGCGAACCACGCCTGCAGGCCCCGCGCCTGTGCCGCGTGCCACACCTGCTGCAGCGTGTGCAGTTCGGCCGGCGTCAGCCGCTCCAGCCGGGCCGCGAACCGGCGCCCCACCGCCCGTACGAGCTCCAGCGACGCCTGCGCGTCCGCCGCCGCGTCATGCGCGCCCTCCAGCTCAATCCCGTAGTGGGCGCACAGGTCCGTCAGTGTCCGGCGGCCCTTGCGGTACCGGTCCAGATGCTTGTCCAGCACCCGCGGATCCAGCACCGTCAGCGGACGGTTGTCCAGATACCGCGCCAGCGACGACGCCCGGTGGCGGCGCAACTCCCGGTCCAGCAGCGTCAGATCGAACGGCGCGTTCATCACCACCACCGGCCGGCCGGCCACCTGCTGCTCACCGAGCGCGCGGGCTATCTCCTCCACCACCGGCGCCGGCCAGCGCCCGTGGCGCTGGAGGTGCTCGTCGGTGAGGCCGTGCACTTCCGTGGCACCCGGGGGCACCGGAATGCCGGGATTGACCAGCCAGCGTGTGGTGCGGACCCGCCCGCCCGCACATTCCTGCACGATGAGCGCGGCGGACACGATCCGGTCCTGCTCCACGTCCACCCCGGTGGTCTCCGTGTCGAATGCGGCCAGCGGGCCCTCGTACCAGCGTGTCATGGCGAACTCCTCGTCCCCGGTCGGCAGATGGGGCGCACTCGGGCACCGCTGCCTCAAGAACCCGCCACCTTCGCCCGCATCGGTGATACCCGTGCTGTTTGCCGCGTACGCCGTTTGCGGGGACCCGGGTGCGGAGACAACACCCATGGGGGGCCGTACACATGACCGGTCGTCACCCCACCCACCACCCACGGCAGAGCCCGGAAGGCATGGGGAGCCGCCATGGCGCTCGCGCAGCCCGAACCGGGCGGGGTGCTGGCGGGGCAGATCGGTCCGCGCACCGGCACGCCGGACGAGGCGCGGACCGGACCGCTGCGCGGCACGCTCGCCACCACCGCCTGCATGGAGACCCTTCAGGTGGGATACCTGCACGCCGTCGCCGCCGCGGCCGGCTGCTCGCTCTCCCAGCCGTTTCCGGACAACGGCATCGACTGGCACGTCAGCCACGGGGCCCCAGAGCACGTCGTCGACGACGAGGTCACCATCAAGGTGCAGTTGAAGGCGACCTACCAGGTACCGCCGCGGCCGCCCGGGCCCACCTTCGGCTTCACCCTCGACAACGAGCACCTGGTGAAGCTGGCCCGCACGCCGGTCGCCGTTCACAAGATCCTCGTCGTGATGCTCGTCCCGCGGGAGCGCGACCAGTGGCTCGCCGCCGGGCACGACCGGCTCGACCTTCGGCACTGCTGCTACTGGACCAATCTCGCCGGACACCCGGTGACCGGCCGGCGACGGACGACCGTACGGATCCCGACCACGCGGATCTTCGACGACCGCGCGCTGTGCGAGATCATGACCCGGGTCGGGTCGGGAGGGACACCCTGATGAACTGGCACTCACCGCACCTCGAGCCACTGTCGTCCCCGGAGTTCGCCCCGGGAGCGCCCGACCCCGCCCAGGTCGACCCGGCGGTGCTCGGCGCGCTGCTGCGCCGGCACGGCTGGCTGCGGCGCGGCGGGGCCGTCGGACGGTACGGGCGCTGGACCCCGCCCGCCAACCACTCGGCCGTCAGCGGCGGGACGAGCCTGCTCGTCCCCGAGAGCCGCGCCTTCCCCGACTGCGCCGACCTGCTGGAGGAGGCGCTGACCGCGCTCTCCCGCAGCGCCGTGCCGTCGGCGCGGGAGGTGCTGTACGGGCTCAGCGTGCCGAGCGACGAGGTCCGCTGGGAGCGGGAGTTCCCCGAGGGGGCGTACGGAATCCAGGGCGAGGCCGACTGGACGGTCCAGGAAAGGCTGCGCTCGGCCGCCCGGCAGCTCCTGCTGGCCGGGGCCCTGGCGGCGCGCGCGAGGGCCGGGTACTACGGGGCCCGGCACCGGGCGCAGGCCGAACGGGCACTGGACGGGATCCTGGTGGGGCCCGCCCCCGGGGGGCGGCGGCTGACCGCGTACGTCCCCGTGGACGGGGGCCGGGGGACGGTGACGCAGCTGCACCACGCGCTGCACGCCGCCCGCGAGGCGGTGGACTACCAGCGGGCCACGGGCGGTATGGAAGCCTTCGACGCCGCGGTGCAGGCCGGGGTCAGCCGGGAGCTGGCCGACGCGCTGATCGCGCTGGTCCGGGGCTCGGAAGGGGCGCGGATCGCCCTGGCCTGGGCACCCGCAGCGGGGGTCCCGGCGGGGTGCGCGGCGCGACCGGAGCCGGTGGAGTTCTCGCCCGGGGACCTGCCGGTGCTCCGCGAGGCGGCGGCGCGCTACACCCGGGACGAGCCGGCGGCGCCGGTCCGGATCGCGGGGGCGGTGGTGCGGATGCGGCGCTCCGCGGCGGGGGGCGGGGGCACGGTCCGGGTACGCGTCCTGGCCGGGGCGGAGATCCCGTACGTCCGCGCCGTGCTCGACGAGGAGGCGTACCGGGTGGCGGGGCACGCGCACCTGGTCGGCCTGCCGGTCCGGGTCAGCGGGCGACTGCAGCGGCGTGGCGGCTTCCGCCGGCTCACCGACGTCACGGAGGTGACGCCGGTCCCGCTGGACGAGGTGGAGCGGGACCGCCTGATGAAGTCGCTGGACGGGTCCTTCGACCCGGAGGACGTGCTGCCGGGCGACGACTGAGGGCTGTCCCGTAATCCCCGGTGGGTCGGCGCACGGCGTCGGATGCGGTGCATCGCAACGCGGAGGGGCGCCCCGGTACTGGGTGTATTCGGGCGTTCCGACAACGCAGCGAGGTGCCGTAGCCGGCGTCGTGCGCCCGCCGGGGATTACGGGACAGCCCTCAGCGGGAGGCGCCGGAGCCGGAACGGACGCCGAACGACGCCATGCGCAGGCCCGGGGCGGGGGAGAAGTCCGGGCCGCGGGTGAATCCCAGGCGTTCGTACAAGGCCACGGCGGGGGCGTTGGCCGCGCCTGTCGTGACCTCGACCGGGCGGCCCGGGAAGAGCTCGGTCAAGGCGTGGCGCAGCAGCAGGGAGGCGACGCCGCGGCGGAACCAGGCCGGGGCCACGCACAGCCGGTCGATGCACACGCCGCCGCCGGTCTCCTGCTCCCAGGCGAGGAAACCGGCGAGCTCCCCGCCCTCGGAGACGGCGCCGACCCAGTTCAGGGCCTGCGCCCGCATCTGCGGGAGGCTCTCGCCCAGTGCAGGGATGCCGTGGAAGCCGATCAGCTCCGCCTCGACCGCGTACGCGGCCCGCCCGATCCGGTGCACCGCGGCAGCGGTGGCGTCGTCGGCCAGGTCCAGCGGGCGGATCTGCGGGCTCGGCATGCGGTCCCTCCGGGGGAGTCGGTGGCCGCGCCCACGCTACCGGTGTCTGCTACCAGGGCCGGGCCACGGGAACCGTTTAGCGGCGCGGCCATTCCGCTCGGTACGATTCAGGCGCGCAGTGTTCGCTCGCGCACCCCCTGAGTCAGGAGAGACCGGTGTCAGACGTCCGTGTGATCATCCAACGCGATTCCGAGCGGGACGAGCGCGTGGTGGCCACGGGCACTACGGCGGCCGAGCTCTTCGCCGGCGAGCGCACCATCGTCGCCGCGCGCATCGCGGGCGAGCTGAAGGACCTCGCGTACGAGGTGAAGGACGGCGAGACCGTCGAGCCGGTGGAGATCTCCTCCGAGGACGGCCTGAACATCCTGCGCCACTCGACCGCGCACGTCATGGCGCAGGCCGTGCAGGAGCTCTTCCCCGAGGCCAAGCTCGGCATCGGCCCGCCGGTCCAGAACGGTTTCTACTACGACTTCGACGTCGCCAAGCCCTTCACCCCCGATGACCTCAAGGCCATCGAGAAGAAGATGCAGGAGATCCAGAAGCGCGGGCAGAAGTTCGCCCGCCGCGTGGTCACCGACGAGGCGGCCCGCGAGGAGCTCGCCGACGAGCCGTACAAGCTGGAGCTCATCGGTATCAAGGGTTCCGCGTCCACCGACGACGGTGCGAACGTCGAGGTGGGCGGCGGCGAGCTGACCATTTACGACAACCTCGACGCGAAGACCGGCGAGCTGTGCTGGAAGGACCTCTGCCGCGGTCCCCACCTGCCCACCACCCGCAACATCCCGGCCTTCAAGCTCATGCGCAACGCGGCCGCCTACTGGCGCGGCAGCGAGAAGAACCCGATGCTCCAGCGCATCTACGGCACCGCGTGGCCGTCGAAGGAGGAGCTGAAGGCGCACCTCGACTTCCTCGCCGAGGCCGAGAAGCGCGACCACCGCAAGCTCGGCAACGAGCTGGACCTCTTCTCCATCCCGGACGAGATCGGCTCCGGCCTCGCCGTCTTCCACCCGCGCGGCGGCATCATCCGCCGGACCATGGAGGACTACTCGCGCCGCCGGCACGAGGAGGAGGGCTACGAGTTCGTCTACTCCCCGCACGCCACCAAGGGCGCCCTCTTCGAGAAGAGCGGCCACCTGGACTGGTACGCGGAGGGCATGTACCCCCCCATGCAGCTCGACGGTGGTACCGACTACTACCTCAAGCCCATGAACTGCCCGATGCACAACCTGATCTTCGACGCGCGCGGGCGCTCCTACCGCGAGCTGCCGCTGCGCCTGTTCGAGTTCGGCACCGTGTACCGGTACGAGAAGTCCGGCGTCGTGCACGGCCTGACCCGCGCCCGGGGCTTCACCCAGGACGACGCGCACATCTACTGCACCCGTGAGCAGATGGCGGAGGAGCTCGACCGCACCCTGACCTTCGTGCTGAACCTGCTGCGCGACTACGGTCTGACCGACTTCTACCTGGAGCTGTCGACCAAGGACCCGGAGAAGTTCGTCGGCTCGGACGAGGTCTGGGAGGAGGCCACCGCGGTCCTCCAGCAGGTCGCCGAGAAGCAGGGCCTCCCGCTGACCCCCGACCCGGGCGGCGCGGCCTTCTACGGTCCGAAGATCTCCGTGCAGGCGCGCGACGCCATCGGCCGTACCTGGCAGATGTCGACCGTCCAGCTGGACTTCAACCTGCCGGAGCGGTTCAACCTGGAGTACACCGCCCCGGACGGCTCGCGCCAGCGCCCGGTCATGATCCACCGCGCCCTGTTCGGCTCGATCGAGCGGTTCTTCGCCGTGCTGCTGGAGCACTACGCGGGCGCCATGCCGCCGTGGCTGGCCCCGGTCCAGGCCGTCGGCATCCCGATCGGCGACGGGCACGTCGAGTACCTGCAGGAGTTCGCCGCCGAGGCGAAGAAGAAGGGCCTGCGGGTCGAGGTGGACGCCTCCTCCGACCGGATGCAGAAGAAGATCCGCAACCACCAGAAGCTCAAGGTTCCCTTCATGATCATCGTCGGTGACGAGGACATGGCCGCGGGCACGGTCTCCTTCCGTTACCGCGACGGTTCCCAGGAGAACGGCATCGCGAAGGACGAGGCGCTGGCCAAGCTGGCCAAGGTCGTCGCGGACCGCGTCCAGGTCTGATCCGAGCCGAGGCAGCACGGGGAGCCCCCGGAAGGTGATCACTTTCCGGGGGCCTTCCTCGTCCGCGCGGACGAGGTCATATGCTGCATGCCATGACGATTGAGCCGGAGCAGCAGATCGGTGTGGGCACGCAGGACGCGTTCCAGCGTCTGTGGACGCCCCACCGGATGGCCTACATCCAGGGGGAGAACAAGCCGACCGGCCCGGAGGCCGGGGACGGCTGTCCCTTCTGCGGGATTCCGGAGATGTCCGACGAGGACGGCCTGGTCGTGGCCCGCGGCAAGCACGTCTACGCCGTGCTGAACCTCTACCCTTACAACGGCGGCCACCTGATGGTCGTCCCGTACCGGCACGTCGCCGATTACACCGAGCTCGACGGGCCCGAGACGGCCGAGCTCGCCGATCTCACCAAGCGGGCCATGGTCGCGCTGCGCAAGGCGTCCGGGGCGCACGGTTTCAACATCGGGATGAACCAGGGCGCGGCCGCCGGGGCCGGCATCGCCGCGCACCTGCACCAGCACATCGTGCCCCGCTGGGGCGGGGACACCAACTTCATGCCGGTCGTCGGCCACACCAAGGTGCTGCCCCAACTCCTCGCGGACACCCGCCAGATGCTCGCCGACGCCTGGCCCAACGGCTGACCGGACGGCACACCTAGGACGGGCGGGTCTCCCGCCACGTCCTGACCACGTCCTCGACGTCGTACTCGGTGAGGCCCAGGGGCGGGCCCTGAGGCGGCATGCGCAGGGCCGCGCGGATCTTCTCGTTGATCTCCGCGAGGAGGGCACGAACCTGGCGCTCGGAGCGGGCCGCGCGGACCGCCTCCATCGCGTCCTCGGCCTCCTTGCGCAGCGCGAGCGACGGGGGCAGGGCGGAGAAGCCCTCGCGGTGCATCTTCTGCTTGATCCACCACATCTCGTCGTACGGGGCGTCGAGCGAGGCCAGCGGCTTGCCCCAGCCCGGCAGGTTCTCGAAGTCGCCACGGTCGGCGGCCTCCCTGATCTGCCGGTCCACCCAGGACTCGATGTCCACGCCAGGCGGTTTGCGCTCGGTCATCGTCCCTCCTCGGCCCTCGCGGGCAGCCCTGCCGACTTCAGCCTACCTACGCGTCGTACACGTCCGCCTTGCGCGGCGCCGGCTCCTGGATCAGGCCGCTCATGATCGAGGAGCGGTTGGTGAACTTGTCGGTGTCGACGCCGTTCTCCTCCAGCACCCTGAAGGTGGCGGCGTGCACCGCCCGCAGGACCGGTGCCACGGTGCGCAGCGCGTCGTCCGCCATGAAGCGGTGGCGCCACATAGATCCGGCCCACACGTGCCGCAGGCCGAAGGGCTCGGGCAGGACCAGCTTGCCGCCGAGGAAGTCGAGGATCGGCGGGAACCAGCTCAGCGGGGCCCGTACGGCGAGGCGTACCACCTCTTCGGCGGTCACCAGCGGCAGCCGGCGCTCCACGGTCTCCCAGAAGCGGATGCTCTTGGGCACCTCCACCACCGGGGCCGCGGACTTCGTGGTGAACAGTGCGTGTACGGGGCCCAGGGCGTGGGCGGTGACGTCCACGCGCAGCGTCTTGTAGAGCACGGTGACGGTGACCAGCATGTTGATGACGAGCTGGCCGTCCCAGAGCGGGTACTGGATGCCCAGGTAGTGCCGGTTGCCGGCGCTGAACTGCTGCTCGTTGCAGATCCGGGTGATCTCGTGCGGCTTGATCAGGAAGTTGTCGGTGTTCTCGCCGGTGGGGCGGGCCACCTCGGCGGCGCCCTCGCCGATCGGGGTGACCACCCAGTGCTGGATGGCGGCCGTCGGGAATCCGCCGGTGTGCAGGGGGCCGCGTTCCAGCTTGCGGAGCTCGGTGTCGATCGCGCGTATGACGTCCCAGCTGCGGAAGGGGTGGATGTCGGCGCCCTCGGTCCTGGGCGCGAGTTCCTCGGCCATCTGCCAGCTGCCCCAGCGGGTGCCCATGCCGAGGATGCCCTTGGGGCCCGCGTAGAAGACGTGGTTGCTCCGGTCCTCCGCGGTCAGTTTGGCGAGCTGGTGGCGCAGGTCCTCGCGGGCCTTCTCGTCGGGGTTGCCCGGCACGGCCTCGGGAATCTTGGCGCCGATGCCGTCACCGGCCAGCAGCCCGTCCCAGCGGGCGCGCATGTCGGCGGCGGTGGCCTCGCACAGCCGGCGGGCGAGCAGCCACCCCAGGGCCGGGGCGATGATCATGCCGCGCAGGTAGAGGCCGAAGAAGCCCGTGAACGGCAGCTTGAACATCAGGACGGCCACCACGAGCGCGATGCCGACCAGGAGCGCGGTGCCGATCCAGGACGCGGTCTTCTTCTCGCCGGAGGCCAGGCTCTTGCGGAGCTGGAACAGGCCCAGCCACAGCAGCAGCCCGGGCAGGAACAGCACGCCGCAGACGAGCATGATCAGGCGGAGCTTGCCGTCGCGCTCCTTGCGGATGCGGGAGGCGGCCAGGCAGTGCTCGACGACGGTCTGGGGGTCGGCGCCGAAGGACTGGATGAGCGGCTTGCGGCCGGAGCCGAGGGTGCGGGCCTCGACGGCGCGGCAGAAGGCCTCGCCGAGGTTGGGCTCGAAGAGGGAGAGCTTGCCGGCTTTGACCGTGGCGGGGTGGTTCTCGCTGTTGGCGCCGAGTATCGCCTCCAGCTTGGTGTCCTTGCCGCCGTCGCGGTACGCCGCCGAGGCGAGGGCGTTGGTCGCCGCCGTCTGCCCCCCGCCGCCCTGGAGCGGGATCTGTGCTCCGGGCCTGAAGTCGAATCCGTCGTCCGCCACCGCTGCCCCCATCGCTGCGCGTTCGTGCTCTTTGTGCGCCGATGAGCCTATCGACGCAACTCGCCCCATGGTCATGGGACAGGGAAATGCCGCCCACCGCAAGCTGGTTGGGTGGGCGGCGCCTCCCGACGCTATGTCAGTTACGTTCCCTTCTCAGCCTGTTCACGCACCTTGTCCGCAACCTGCGGTGGCATGGGCTCGTGGCGGGCGTACGCCCGGGCGAAGCGGCCCGTGCCGTGTGAGACGGAGCGCAGCTCGACGGCGTACCGGCCGATTTCGATCTCGGGGATCTCGGCGCGGACCCGGGTGCGCCCGGCGCCCGCCTGTTCGGTGCCGACGACGCGGCCGCGGCGGCCGGCCAGGTCGCTCATGACGGGGCCGACGTACTCGTCGGGGATGATGACGGCGAGTTCCGCGACCGGTTCGAGGAGCTCGATGCGGGCCTCGGTGGCCGCCTCGCGCAGGGCCAGTGCCCCGGCGGTCTGGAAGGCGGCGTCGGAGGAGTCCACCGAGTGCGCCTTGCCGTCGAGGAGGGTGATGCGCACGTCGACCAGGGGATAGCCGGCCGAGACCCCGCGCGCGGCCTGCGTGCGTACGCCCTTCTCCACGGACGGGATGAACTGGCGGGGCACGGCGCCGCCGACGACCTTGTCGACGAACTCGATGCCGCTGCCGGGCGGGAGCGGCTCGACCTCGATCTCGCAGATCGCGAACTGGCCGTGGCCGCCGGACTGTTTGACGTGGCGGCCACGGCCCGCCGCCTTGGCGCCGAAGGTCTCGCGCAGGCTCACCTTGTGGGGCACGGCGTCGACCTGGACGCCGTAGCGGGTGCGCAGCCGCTCCAGGGCGACGTCCTGGTGGGCCTCGCCGAGGCACCACAGGACGACCTGGTGGGTGTGCGGGTTCTGCTCCAGCCGCATGGTGGGGTCCTCGGCGACGAGTCGGGCCAGGCCCTGGGAGAGCTTGTCCTCGTCGGCCTTGCTGTGGGCCTCGATGGCGAGGGGGAGCAGGGGGTCGGGCATGGCCCAGGGCTCCATGAGGAGCGGGTCTTCCTTGGCGGAGAGGGTGTCGCCGGTCTCGGCGCGGCTGAGTCTGGCCACGCAGGCGAGGTCGCCCGCGATGCACCGGTCCAGGGCGCGCTGCTGTTTGCCGAAGGGGGAGGTGAGGGTGCCGATCCGCTCGTCGACGTCGTGGTCCTCGTGACCGCGGTCGGTGAGGCCGTGCCCGCTGACGTGGACGGTCTGCTCGGGGCGGAGGGTGCCGGAGAAGACGCGCACGAGGGAGACGCGGCCGACGTACGGGTCGGAGGAGGTCTTGACGACCTCGGCGACGAGGGGGCCGTCGGGGTCGCAGGTGACGGCGGGGCGGTCCGCGCCGTCGGGGGCGGTGACCGTGACGGGGCCGCGTTCCAGGGGGGTGGGGAAGCCGCCGGTGATCAGTTCGAGGAGTTCCGCGGTGCCGAGGCCCTGTTTGGCGCCCTCGGCGGCCGGGGCGGCCATCAGGACGGGGTGGAAGGTACCGCGGGCGACGGCCCGCTCCAGGTCGTCGACCAGGGTCTTGACGTCGATGTCCTCGCCGCCGAGGTAGCGGTCCATGAGGCTCTCGTCCTCGCTCTCGGCGATGATCCCCTCGATGAGGCGGGACCGGGCGCCGGAGATGAGGGCGAGCTCGGCGGGGTCGGGGTCGCGTTCGGTGCGCTCGCCGGAGGCGTAGTCGTACACGCGCTGGGAGAGCAGGCCGAGCAGGCCGGTGACGGGGGCGTGCCCGTCGGGGCCGGCGGGGCCGTGCAGGGGGAGGTAGAGCGGGATGACCGCGTCGGGGTCGTCGGCGCCGAATATCTCGCCGCAGACGTCGGCCATCTGGGCATAGTCGGCGCGGGCGGCCTCCAGGTGCGTGACGACGATGGCGCGGGGCATGCCGACGGCCTCGCACTCGTCCCAGACCATGCGGGTGGCTCCGTCGATCCCGTCCGAGGCGGAGACGACGAAAAGGGCCGCGTCCGCGGCGCGCAGACCGGCCCTGAGTTCTCCGACGAAGTCGGCGTATCCGGGGGTGTCCAGGATATTGATCTTGATTCCGCCCCATTCGACGGGGACGAGGGACAGCTGGACGGAGCGTTGTCGCCGGTGCTCGATCTCGTCGTAGTCGGAGACGGTCGCGCCGTCCTCGACCCGTCCGGCCCGGTTGACCGCTCCGGCGGTCAGTGCGAGGGCTTCGACCAGCGTGGTCTTGCCGGATCCGCTGTGGCCGACCAGCACGACGTTCCGTACGGAAGAGGGGCGGTCGGCCGTCAGTGCCCTGCCGGCGGCTCCGGCTTGGTGTGATGTGGCTCCCATGATGCTCGTGCCTCCCGGTGGTGACGGAGGAAGAAACGGGGCTCTTCGAGCTTTGCACTGGTGTCACACGGCGTCCATACGTCGTACCCGGGGGGTGCCGGAGGAGGTCAGTGACGTGAAGTACGTCTTACGTGGCGCGAACCGGTGGGTGCGCGGCGTCCGGGGGGCGGCGTGCTGGCTACGATGGGCCAGCCGGTGGCCGTGGTGGCCGTGCGGCCCAGCGACCCTCCGGGAAGGCCATGCTGAACAAGTACGCGCGTGCATTCTTCACGCGTGTTCTCACGCCATTCGCCGCTTTTCTGCTCCGGCGGGGGGTGAGCCCGGACGCGGTCACCCTGATCGGCACGGCCGGAGTGGTGGCGGGAGCGCTGGTCTTCTTCCCCCGGGGGGAATTCTTCTGGGGCACGATCACCATCACCCTCTTCGTCTTCTCCGACCTCGTGGACGGGAACATGGCCCGCCAGGCCGGCGTCTCCAGCCGGTGGGGCGCGTTCCTCGATTCCACCCTCGACCGGGTGGCGGACGCGGCGATCTTCGGCGGACTCGCGCTCTGGTACGCGGGCTCCGGCAACGACAACGCGCTGTGCGCCGTCGCCATCTTCTGCCTGGCCAGCGGCCAGGTGGTGTCGTACACCAAGGCACGCGGCGAGTCGATCGGACTCCCGGTGGCCGTCAACGGGCTCATCGAGCGGGCCGAGCGGCTGGTGATCTCGCTGGTCGCGGCCGGTCTGTCCGGGCTGCAGACCTTCGGGGTGCCGTCCTGGATCGGCGTGCTGCTGCCGGTCGGGCTGTGGGTCGTCGCGGCGGGCTCGCTCGTCACGCTGATCCAGCGGGTGGTCACCGTACGTCGTGAGTCGGCCGAGGCCGACGCCGCCGGTTCCGCCGCCCCGGCCGAGGGCGGCGCGGGCTGATGGGCGCGGCGCAGGACAAGCTGGTCGACGGGCTGTACGGGCTCGGCTGGGCCGGGGTCAAGAAGCTGCCCGAGCCGGCCGCGGTGGCCCTCGGCCGCCGGATAGCGGACTTCGCGTGGAAGCGGCGGGGCAAGAGCGTGCTGCGGCTGGAGTCGAACCTGGCGCGCGTGGTGCCCGACGCGGGCCCGGAACGGCTGCGGGAGCTGTCGCAGGCGGGCATGCGCTCGTACATGCGGTACTGGATGGAGTCCTTCCGGCTGCCGACCATGGACCCGGAGCGGTTCAGCACGGACGTGGAGTTCAAGGACGAGCACCTCCTGCGCGAGGCCCTCGCCTCGGGGCGGGGTGTCGTCGTCGCCCTGCCGCACCTGGCCAACTGGGACCTCGCCGGGGCCTGGGCCATCGGCCACATCGGAGTCCCGTTCACCACGGTCGCCGAGCGGCTCAAGCCCGAGTCCCTCTACGACCGCTTCGTGGCCTACCGGGAGAGCCTGGGCATGGAGGTCCTGCCGCACAGTGGCGGCGCCGCCTTCGGCACCCTCGCCCGCCGCCTCCGCTCCGGCGGCCTGGTCTGCCTGGTCGCGGACCGGGACCTGTCGGCCTCCGGGGTGGAGGTGGACTTCTTCGGCTCCACGGCGCGCATGCCGGCCGGGCCCGCGCTGCTGGCCCAGCAGACGGGCGCGGTCCTGCTCCCGGCCACCCTGCACTACGGAGCCACGCCGAAGATGTACGGCCGGATCCACCCCGAGGTGGAGGTGCCGAAGACCGGGACCCGGACCGAGAAGACCGCCGCCATGACGCAGGCCGTGGCGGACGCCTTCGCCTGGGGCATCGCCGAGCACCCGGAGGACTGGCACATGCTGCAGCGACTGTGGCTGGACGACCTCGAGGAGCGGCCGTAGTGAAGATCGGCATCGTGTGCCCGTACTCGTGGGACGTGCCCGGCGGCGTCCAGTTCCACATCCGGGACCTGGCGGAGCACCTGATCCGGCTCGGCCACGAGGTGTCGGTGCTGGCCCCGGCGGACGACGAGACCCCGCTCCCGCCGTACGTGGTCTCGGCCGGCCGGGCGGTGCCGGTGCCGTACAACGGTTCGGTGGCCCGGCTGAACTTCGGCTTCCTGTCGGCGGCCCGCGTGCGGCGCTGGCTGCACGACGGCACCTTCGACGTGATCCACATCCACGAGCCGGCCTCGCCCTCGCTGGGGCTGCTGTCCTGCTGGGCGGCGCAGGGGCCGATCGTGGCGACCTTCCACACCTCCAATCCGCGGTCGCGGGCGATGATCGCGGCGTACCCGATCCTCCAGCCGGCCCTGGAGAAGATCAGCGCGCGGATCGCGGTGAGCGAGTACGCGCGGCGCACGCTGGTGGAGCACCTGGGCGGGGACGCGGTCGTGATCCCGAACGGTGTCGACGTGGACTTCTTCGCCAAGGCCGAGCCGAATCCCTCGTGGAGCGGCCAGACCCTCGGCTTCATCGGCCGCATCGACGAGCCGCGCAAGGGCCTGCCGGTGCTGATGGCGGCCTTCCCGAAGATCGTGGAGGCCTGCCCGGACGTACGGCTGCTCGTGGCGGGCCGCGGTGACGAGGAGGAGGCCGTGGCCACGCTGCCCGCGGAGCTGCGCTCCCGGGTGGAGTTCCTGGGCATGGTCTCCGACGAGGACAAGGCGCGGCTGCTGCGCAGCGTCGACGTGTACGTCGCCCCGAACACGGGCGGCGAGAGCTTCGGCATCATCCTCGTCGAGGCCCTGTCGGCGGGCGCGGCGGTCCTGGCGTCGGATCTGGACGCCTTCGCGCAGGTCCTGGACCAGGGCGGCGCCGGCGACCTCTTCACGAACGAGAACCCGGACGCTCTCGCGGCCGGGGCGATCGCCCTGCTGCGGGACCCGGCCCGCCGGGCGGAGCTCAGCGCCCGCGGCGCGGCGCACGTGCGGCGCTTCGACTGGTCCACGGTCGGTGCGGACATCCTGGCGGTCTACGAGACGGTGACGGACGGCGCGGCGGCGGTCGCCACGGACGAACGCGTCCCGCTGCGCACCCGCCTCGGCTTCTCGAAGGACCCGTCCTCCTGACAGGCCGGTAAAGTCGCGGCCCGTGATCGAAACACTTGTCTGGATTGCCCTGGCCCTCGGTGTCATCGGGGTCTACCTGAGCTGGACCGCGGGCCGGCTGGACCGGCTGCACTCGCGGATGGACGCCGCGCGGGCCGCGCTCGACGCGCAGCTGGTGCGGCGGGCCTCCGTGGTGCTGGAGGTGGCCACCTCCGGGGTCCTCGACCCCGCGTCCTCCCTGGTGCTGTACGAGGCCGCGCACGCCGCCCGGCAGGCCGAGGAGGAGCACCGGGAGGTCGCCGAGAGCGAGCTCAGCCAGGCGCTGCGGGCGGTCTTCGCCGACGCCGACCAGGTCGAGGTGCTGAAGGCTGCTCCGGGCGGGGCCGAGGCCACCGAGGACCTGGCGGCGGCCGTGCGCCGGGTGCCCATGGCGCGGCGGTTCCACAACGACTCCGTACGGGCCGCCCGCGCCCTGCGCAGGCACCGCAAGGTCCGCTGGTTCCGGCTGGCCGGGCACGCCCCCTTCCCGCTCGCCTTCGAAATGGACGACGAGCCTCCGGCGGATCTCGCGGAGCGGCCTGTATAGACACCGGGTAGGGCCGCAGGGGACAAGTGAAGAGGCCACAGGCTCCACATTGGCCCTTGTAGTGGACTGATCGGTGGGGTTTCCTCGGCCAGGTAGTCCCGTAGGTCCCGTCTTCCGTTCGAGTTCCCTTCGAGTGAGGTCAATCCGTGAGCACGCTTCCCACCTCCCCCCAGTCCGCTGAGTCGGCCATCGGCACCTCGCGCGTCAAGCGCGGCATGGCCGAGCAGCTCAAGGGCGGCGTGATCATGGACGTGGTCAACGCCGAGCAGGCGAAGATCGCCGAGGACGCCGGCGCCGTCGCCGTCATGGCCCTGGAGCGGGTTCCGGCCGACATCCGCAAGGACGGCGGGGTCGCCCGCATGTCCGACCCGAACATGATCGAAGAGATCATCGAGGCCGTCTCGATCCCCGTCATGGCCAAGTCCCGCATCGGGCACTTCGTCGAGGCCCAGGTCCTGCAGTCCCTCGGCGTCGACTACATCGACGAGTCCGAGGTCCTGACCCCGGCCGACGAGGTCAACCACTCCGACAAGTGGGCGTTCACCACCCCCTTCGTCTGTGGCGCCACCAACCTGGGCGAGGCCCTGCGCCGCATCGCCGAGGGCGCGGCCATGATCCGCTCCAAGGGTGAGGCCGGCACCGGCAACGTCGTCGAGGCCGTCCGCCACCTGCGCCAGATCAAGAACGAGATCGCCAAGCTGCGCGGCTTCGACAACAACGAGCTGTACGCCGCCGCCAAGGAGCTGCGCGCCCCGTACGAGCTCGTCAAGGAGGTCGCCGAGCTCGGCAAGCTCCCGGTCGTGCTGTTCTCCGCCGGTGGCGTCGCCACTCCGGCCGACGCCGCCCTGATGCGCCAGCTCGGCGCCGAGGGCGTCTTCGTCGGCTCCGGCATCTTCAAGTCCGGCGACCCGGCCAAGCGCGCCGCCGCCATCGTGAAGGCCACCACCTTCTACGACGACCCGAAGATCATCGCGGACGCCTCCCGCAACCTGGGCGAGGCCATGGTCGGCATCAACTGCGACACCCTCCCCGAGGCCGAGCGCTACGCCAACCGCGGCTGGTAGTCGGTCATGACCAACACCCCCGTGATCGGTGTCCTGGCTCTCCAGGGCGACGTACGGGAGCACCTGATCGCCCTGGCCGCGGCGGACGCCGTGGCCAGGCCGGTCCGGCGTCCCGAGGAGCTCGCCGAGGTCGACGCCCTGGTGATCCCCGGCGGCGAGTCCACGACCATGTCGAAGCTCGCCGTGCTGTTCGGCATGCTGGAGCCGCTGCGCGAGCGCGTGCGCGCCGGCATGCCCGTCTACGGCACCTGCGCCGGCATGATCATGCTGGCCGACAAGCTGCTGGACGGCCGTGAGGACCAGGAGACGCTGGGCGGCATCGACATGATCGTCCGCCGTAACGCCTTCGGTCGTCAGAACGAATCTTTCGAGGCGAAGATCGACTTCGCGGGCATCGCGGACGGGCCCGTCGAGGGCGTCTTCATCCGCGCGCCGTGGGTCGAGTCCGTCGGCGGCGCCGCCGAGGTGCTGGCCACGTACGACGGCCACACGGTCGCCGTGCGCCAGGGCAACGTCCTCGCCACCTCGTTCCACCCCGAACTGACCGGCGACGACCGAGTCCACGCGTACTTCGTCGACATGGTGCGCGCCGGGCTGTAATCAGGTCCCGGTAGGATCGGAGACGAACACTGTTGGTTACGCGAAGGAGACAGGCGGATGTCCGGCCACTCTAAATGGGCTACGACGAAGCACAAGAAGGCCGTGATCGATGCCAAGCGCGGCAAGCTCTTCGCGAAGCTGATCAAGAACATCGAGGTCGCGGCCCGTATGGGCGGCGCCGACATCGACGGCAACCCGACGCTCTTCGACGCCGTTCAGAAGGCCAAGAAGAGCTCGGTCCCGAACAAGAACATCGACTCCGCGGTCAAGCGCGGCGGTGGTCTCGAGGCCGGCGGCGCCGACTACGAGACGATCATGTACGAGGGCTACGGCCCGAACGGTGTCGCGGTGCTCATCGAGTGCCTCACCGACAACCGCAACCGCGCCGCGTCCGACGTACGGGTGGCCATGACCCGCAACGGCGGCTCGATGGCCGACCCGGGCTCGGTCTCGTACCTGTTCAACCGCAAGGGCGTCATCATCCTGCCCAAGGGTGAACTGTCCGAGGACGACGTGCTCGGCGCTGTGCTCGAGGCCGGTGCCGAAGAGGTCAACGACAACGGCGACACGTTCGAGATCATCAGCGAGGCCACCGACCTGGTCGCGGTCCGTACCGCGCTCCAGGACGCCGGCATCGACTACGACTCGGCCGAGGCCAGCTTCGTCCCCTCGATGCAGGTCGAGCTGGACGAAGAGGGCGCGCGCAAGATCTTCAAGCTGATCGACGCGCTGGAGGACAGCGACGACGTGCAGAACGTCTTCGCCAACTTCGACGTCTCGGACGAGGTCATGGAGAAGGTCGACGCCTGACCGGCGCCTGACCGCTCACCTTTCGAACGGCGGGCCGACGGGGACACACCCCGGCGGCCCGCCGTCGCTTTGCGCCGATGTCAGTGGGGCCGGATAGCCTGCACGGACATACAGTCGAACGGCAGGGGGCAGGGTGCGAGTTCTCGGTGTGGACCCGGGGCTGACGCGGTGCGGTGTCGGCGTCGTCGAGGGTGTCGCCGGGCGTCCCCTGACCATGCTCGGTGTGGGGGTCGTACGGACGCCCGCGGAGGCCGAGTTGGGCCGCCGGCTCGTCGCCATCGAGCAGGGCATCGAGGAATGGCTCGACGCCCACCGACCCGAAGTCGTCGCGGTGGAGCGGGTGTTCAGCCAGCACAACGTCAGGACCGTGATGGGCACCGCCCAGGCGAGCGCCGTCGCCATGCTGTGCGCCGCCCGGCGCGGTATACCCGTCGCCCTGCACACGCCGAGTGAGGTCAAGGCCGCCGTCACCGGCAGCGGCCGGGCCGACAAGACCCAGGTCGGAGCCATGGTGACGCGGCTGCTCCGGCTGGACGCACCGCCGAAGCCGGCCGACGCCGCCGATGCGCTGGCCCTGGCCATCTGTCACATCTGGCGGGCCCCCGCCCAGAACCGCCTCCAGCAGGCGGTCGCCCTGCACGCCTCGAAAGGCCGTACCCGATGATCGCCTTCGTCAGCGGCCCGGTCGCCGCGCTCGCCCCCACCCTGGCCGTGATCGAGGTCGGGGGAGTGGGCATGGCCGTGCAGTGCACGCCGAACACCGTTTCCGGCCTGCGGATCGGCGAACAGGCCCGGCTGGCCACCTCCCTGGTCGTACGGGAGGACTCGCTCACGCTGTACGGCTTCGCCGACGACGACGAGCGGCAGGTCTTCGAACTGCTGCAGACCGCGAGCGGGGTCGGGCCGAGGCTGGCGCAGGCGATGCTCGGGGTGCACAGGCCGGACGCGCTGCGGCTGGCCGTGTCCACGGGGGACGAGAAGGCGCTGATGGCCGTGCCGGGCATCGGAAAGAAGGGCGCGCAGAAACTCCTGCTGGAGCTGAAGGACAAGCTGGGGGCTCCGCTGGGGTCCAGTGGCCTGGTGGGAGCCCAGCGGGTCGTGGCATCGGGGCCCGCCCCGTGGTCGGAGCAGCTCTCGGCCGCGCTGATCGGGCTCGGCTATGCGTCCCGGGAGGCGGACGAGGCCGTCTCGGCGGTGACGCCGCAGGCCGAGGCCGCCATTGCCGCCGGTGGCTCCGCCCCCGTCCCGCAACTCCTGCGCGCAGCCCTTCAGGCCCTGAACCGAGCCCGGTGACGCCCGTGCGGCGCCGCTGCCGGGGGCCCTGCCCCCGGCAGGGCCCCCGGACCTCCCCCCAGACTCCGTCCGGGGGACCCCCGGCGCCTCACACGCCGGCAGGGCTGGACTGTGCCTGGCGAGGCCGGGTGGGTGCGCCTCACGGGTCGGTGGGGCTGGCCTCCCACGGCTGGATTGCCCGGAGGGCAATGTGAGCCTCGCCGGCGATTGAGACGCGGGGTCCGGAGCGGGAGCCCCGGGAAACGGCGAAAGGGCGGGGTGGGGGAAGCCCCGCAGGGACCCGCACGCGAACGATAGGGCAGAGTGACACCGTGAACTGGGACGACGAGACCGACGCCGAGACCGATCGGCTGGTGGCGGCCGCAGCCGACGGCGAGGACACCGCCGTCGAGGCGGCCCTGCGCCCCAAGGACCTCGGGGAGTTCGTCGGTCAGGAGAAGGTCCGCCAGCAGCTGGACCTCGTCCTCAAGGCGGCCCGCCAGCGCGGCGCCACCGCCGACCACGTCCTGCTCTCCGGCGCCCCCGGCCTCGGCAAGACCACCCTGTCCATGATCATCGCGGCCGAGATGGGCGCGCCCATCCGCATCACCTCCGGCCCCGCCATCCAGCACGCCGGTGACCTCGCGGCCATCCTGTCCTCGCTCCAGGAGGGCGAGGTCCTCTTCCTCGACGAGATCCACCGCATGTCCCGGCCCGCCGAGGAGATGCTGTACATGGCCATGGAGGACTTCCGGGTCGACGTGATCGTGGGGAAGGGGCCCGGCGCGACCGCGATCCCGCTGGAGCTGCCGCCCTTCACCCTCGTCGGGGCGACGACACGGGCCGGTCTGCTCCCCCCACCGCTCCGCGACCGCTTCGGCTTCACCGGGCACATGGAGTTCTACGCCCCCGAGGAGCTGGAGCGCGTCATCCACCGCTCCGCCCGCCTCCTCGACGTCGAGATCGACACCGCCGGCGCCGCCGAGATCGCCGGCCGCTCCCGGGGCACCCCGCGCATCGCCAACCGCTTGCTGCGCCGCGTCCGCGACTACGCGCAGGTCCGGGCCGACGGCGTGATCAACCGCGAGGTGGCCGGTACCGCCCTCCAGGTCTACGAGGTGGACGCGCGCGGCCTCGACCGGCTGGACCGGGCCGTCCTGGAGGCGCTGCTCAAGCTCTTCGGCGGCGGGCCCGTCGGCCTGTCCACCCTCGCCGTCGCCGTCGGCGAGGAGCGGGAGACCGTGGAGGAGGTCGCAGAGCCCTTCCTCGTCCGTGAGGGGCTGCTCGCGCGCACCCCCAGGGGGCGCGTGGCGACCCCTGCCGCCTGGGCTCACCTGGGACTCGTACCGCCGCAGCAGCACGGGAGCGGATCAAGCGGACAACAGGGCTTGTTCGGGGCCTGACGGCGCGGAGGTTCGCGCCCTCAGGAACTGCGGTGCCATGCTGGGCGTTGTTCCATCGGTGCGGACTCGCCTAGACTCCGCCGATGCCGACCCTTCGGGTCGGTATGCCCACCCCCGTAGAAAAGGCCGCCGTCCGCGTGCGGTCGTGCGAAGGATCTCCGTCCCGTGAATCTCGTGACACTCCTCCCGTTCATCGTGCTCATCGGGGCGATGTTCCTGATGACCCGTTCCGCGAAGAAGAAGCAGCAGGCGGCCGCGCAGATGCGCGACCACATGACGCCCGGCACCGGAGTCCGCACCATCGGCGGCATGTACGCCACGGTGAAGGAGATCGGCGACGACACCGTCACCCTCGAGGTGGCCCCCGGCGTCCACGCGGTCTTCGCGAAGAACGCCATCGGCGCCGTTCTCGAGGACGCGGAGTACAACCGCATCGTCCACGGCATCAGCGACGAGGCGCCGCACGACGCGCCGGTCGTCCCCGACGACGCCTCCTCCCTGACCGAGGCCCCGAAGACGGACCTCACGAGGGGCGAGGACGAGGCCGGGGCTCCCAAGCTCGACCTGGGCAAGAAGGACGAGTCCACGGACGAGGACGAGCCCAAGGACGGAAAGACCGACGGCGAGGCCGGCGCAAAGTAGCGCGCGGGCCGGGGACCGCGAGGGCGCCTGATCGGCGGCCGTCGCGGTACCGGTCAGTGACCCACTTCTGCGGGGGGCAGGGGTCCCCACCACACATTTCGTGGCCGTCCGCGCGCTGACCCGGCGCGGGGCGGTTGGACAGGGAGAAACGACAAGGTGGCAGCACCGAAGAAGGGCCGGCGGCCCACGGGGGCTCAGGGGAGGCCGGGGCGCGCCCTGGCGGTCATCCTGATCGCGATGGTGGCGCTCACTGCGGGGATGTTCCTCTCGAAGCAGACGACTCCCCGGCTCGGCATCGACCTCGCCGGCGGTACGAGCATCACGCTCAAGGCGAAGAGCGAGCCCGGCAAGCCGGACGCGATCAACGAGACCAACATGAACACGGCGGTCGGCATCATCGAGCGCCGCGTCAACGGTCTCGGCGTCTCGGAGGCCGAGGTCCAGACGCAGGGCCGCGACCACATCATCGTGAACATCCCCAAGGGGACGAACGAGCAGCAGGCGCGCGAGCAGGTCGGTACCACCGCCCAGCTGTACTTCCGTCCGGTCCTCGCCTTCGCCGACGGCTCCCCGGCTCAGCCCGAGGGAACCCAGAGCCCGAGCCCCTCCGCGAGCGGATCCGGCGCTCCCAAGGCCGGGGACGGCAAGTCCTCCCCGTCGGCCACCCCGTCGTCCAGCGCCACTTCCCAGGGCCGTGCGCTCAGTGAGGCCCTCAAGGCCCCGAACGCCCCCTCTCCCTCGCCCTCGGCGAGCGAGTCGAAGAAGGCAGATGACAAGGCCCCGACCCCTTCGAGCTCCCCGTCGGCCAGCACGCCGCCGTCGCCCGAAGAGCAGGCCGCCAAGAGCCTGCAGGACGACTTCACGAAGCTGGACTGCACCAACGAGGAGCAGCGCGCGCTCGCCGGGAAGGGCGTCAAGCCCACGGACCCGATGATCGCCTGTGGCCAGCGGGGCACCACCTGGGGCAAGTGGATCCTCGGCCCGGCCCAGGTCGACGGCCAGGACGTGAAGGAAGCCAAGGGGATCATCGACCCCCAGCGCGGTGCCTGGATCGTCACGATGCAGTTCACCGACAAGGGTGCCGACAAGTTCGCCAAGATCACCGGTGAGCTCGCCACCAAGCAGATGCCGCAGAACCAGTTCGCGATCGTGCTCGACGGCCAGGTCATCTCCGACCCGTCCGTGAGCCAGGCGCTGACCGGCGGCAACGCGGAGATCTCCGGCGGCTTCACCCAGCAGTCCGCGCAGGACCTGGGCAACATGCTCTCGTACGGCGCCCTGCCGCTCTCCTTCAGCGAGGACAGCGTCACCACCGTCACGGCCGCGCTCGGCGGTGAGCAGCTGAAGGCCGGCCTGATCGCCGGTGCCATCGGCCTGCTGCTCGTCGTGGTCTACCTGCTGGTGTACTACCGGGGCCTGGCGTTCGTCGCGATCATCAGCCTCCTGGTCTCCGCGATCCTCACGTACACGATCATGGCGCTGCTCGGAAAGGGCATCGGCTTCGCGCTGAACCTGCCCGCCGTCTGCGGTGCGATCGTGGCGATCGGCATCACGGCGGACTCGTTCATCGTGTATTTCGAACGCATCCGCGACGAGATCCGCGACGGCCGCACCCTGCGTCCGGCCGTCGAGCGCGCCTGGCCGCGAGCCCGCCGCACCATCCTGGTCTCCGACTTCGTGTCGTTCCTGGCGGCGGCGGTGCTCTTCATCGTCACCGTCGGCAAGGTGCAGGGCTTCGCCTTCACGCTGGGGCTGACCACCCTGCTCGACGTGGTCGTGGTGTTCCTCTTCACCAAGCCGATCATGACGCTGCTGGCGCGCACGAAGTTCTTCGCCAGCGGTCACCCGTGGTCCGGGCTGGACCCGAAGCGGCTCGGCGTCAAGCCGCCGCTGCGCCGGTCCCGTCGTACCGGTTCCGCACCCGCCCCCGTCGACGCAAAGGAGGCGTGAGAGATGTCGAAGCTGGGAGATCTCGGCGCCAGGCTGTACCGCGGTGAGGTCGGCTACGACTTCGTCGGCAAGCGCTTCATCTGGTACGGCGTTTCCATCCTGATCACCATCACGGCGATCGTCGCCCTGGCCGTACAGGGCCTCAACATGGGCATCGAGTTCAAGGGCGGTGCCGTCTTCACCACCCCGAAGACGGCCGTCTCGGTCGCCAGGGCGACGGAGGACGCGGAGAAGGCCTCGGGCCACGACGCGATCGTCCAGGAGCTCGGCACCGGCGGTATGCGGATCCAGATCTCCGGTCTGGACACCGACTCCGCGACCGACGTGAAGAAGCAGCTCGCCGCCGACCTCAAGGTCACCGAGGCGGACATCAACGCGGACCTGGTCGGCCCCAGCTGGGGTGAGCAGATCGCGAACAAGGCCTGGACCGGCCTCGGCATCTTCATGGTCCTCGTGGTGATCTACCTCGCCATCGCGTTCGAGTGGCGGATGGCGGTCGCGGCCCTCGTCGCGCTGATCCACGACCTCACGATCACCGTCGGCGTGTACGCGCTGGTCGGGTTCGAGGTCACCCCGGGTACGGTCATCGGTCTGCTGACGATCCTCGGTTACTCCCTCTACGACACCGTCGTCGTCTTCGACGGTCTGAAGGAGGGCTCGAAGGACATCACGAAGCAGACCCGCTTCACGTACAGCGAGATCGCCAACCGGAGCATCAACGGCACGCTGGTCCGCTCGATCAACACCACGGTCGTGGCGCTGCTCCCGGTCGGGGCCCTGCTGTTCATCGGTGGCGGCTTCCTGGGCGCCGGCATGCTGAACGACATCTCGCTGTCGCTGTTCGTCGGCCTCGCGGCCGGTGCGTACTCCTCGATCTTCATCGCGACCCCGCTGGTCGTGGACCTCAAGGAGCGCGAGCCGGCGATGAAGGCCCTGAAGAAGCGGGTGCTCGCGAAGCGGGCGGCCGCGGCGGCGAAGGGCGAGTCCGTGGACGAGGGCTACGAGTCCGACGAGCCGCAGGTCGTGGCGCAGGGCCGGGCCGGGCGGCGCCGGTGACCGAGTTCCTGTCCGAGGACGTCCGCGAGCTGCTGCTCAGCCGGATCAAGGACGTACCGGACTACCCGAAGCCGGGCGTGATGTTCAAGGACATCACCCCGCTGCTGGCGGACCCGAAGGCCTTCGCCGCGCTGACGCAGACGCTGGTGGGGCTGGCCGGGCGGTACGGCGCGACGAAGATCGTCGGGCTGGAGGCGCGCGGGTTCATCCTGGCGGCTCCGGTGGCCGTGCAGGCCGGGGTCGGCTTCGTACCGGTGCGCAAGGCGGGGAAGCTGCCGGGCGCGACGCTCGCGCAGTCCTACGAGCTGGAGTACGGGACCGCGGAGATCGAGGTCCACGCGGAGGATCTGGCGGCCGGTGACCGGGTCATGGTCATCGACGACGTCCTCGCCACCGGTGGCACCGCCGAGGCCTCGCTCTCCCTGATCCGGCGGGCCGGGGCCGAGGTCGCCGGAGTGGCCGTCCTGATGGAACTGTCGTTCCTTCCGGGGCGCCTGAAGCTGGCCGAGGCGTTGGGCGAGGCTCCGCTGGACGCGTTGATCGTGGTCTGACCATTTCGCTTGCCGAGCGGCGGGTATCCGGGTTCCACCCGGGTGCCCGCCGTTTGCGTGTGCCGCAACCGCGAGCCGCGAGCGGCAGCCGGGGGCCGGCCCCGGACCCCCGCGCCTCGAACCCGGGCGCGGCTGGACGCGGCCGGCGTCCGAGGCGAGCGGGTCCTGCTGCGGAGCCCCGGCCACGGACCCGCGCCGGGACGGCTGAGGCGGAGGCTCGGGGAACGAGGGGGCGGAACCCTCGCTACGATGGGTTATCCGGACCGGACACGGGCACCGGATCCGCTGAGGAGCGCTCTTGCCAGACGAGGTCCAGCCAATCTCCGCCGCGCAGCCAGACCCGCAGGCCGAGCAGGCCGCGGCGCCCGCCGCCACGCCCCCGCCGGCCCCGCCGGTCAAGCCCGCGCCGGCGAAGTCGGCCGGGTCCTCCAACCGGGTGCGCGCCCGGCTCGCCCGCCTCGGAGTCCAGCGCTCCACCGCCTACAACCCCGTACTGGAACCCCTGCTCCGCATAGTCCGCAGCAACGACCCGAAGATCGAGACGTCGACGCTGCGCCAGCTCGAACAGGCCTACCAGGTCGCCGAGCGCTGGCACCGCGGCCAGAAGCGCAAGAGCGGCGACCCGTACATCACCCACCCGCTCGCGGTGACGACCATCCTCGCCGAGCTCGGCATGGACCCGGCCACCCTGATGGCCGGTCTGCTCCACGACACCGTCGAGGACACCGAGTACGGCCTCGAAGACCTGCGCCGCGACTTCGGCGACGCCGTGGCCCTCCTCGTCGACGGCGTCACCAAGCTCGACCGGGTCAAGTTCGGCGAGGCCGCGCAGGCCGAGACCGTCCGCAAGATGGTCGTCGCCATGGCCAAGGACCCGCGCGTCCTGGTCATCAAGCTCGCCGACCGCCTGCACAACATGCGCACCATGCGCTACCTCAAGCGGGAGAAGCAGGAGAAGAAGGCCCGCGAGACCCTCGAGATCTACGCCCCGCTGGCGCACCGGCTGGGCATGAACACCATCAAGTGGGAGCTCGAAGACCTCGCCTTCGCGATCCTCTACCCGAAGATGTACGACGAGATCGTCCGCCTGGTCGCCGAGCGGGCGCCCAAACGCGACGAGTACCTCGCCGTCGTCACGGACGAGGTGATGGTCGACCTCAGAGCCGCCCGGATCAAGGCCACGGTGACGGGCCGCCCGAAGCACTACTACAGCGTCTACCAGAAGATGATCGTCCGCGGCCGCGACTTCGCGGAGATCTACGACCTGGTCGGCATCCGGGTGCTGGTGGACACGGTACGGGACTGCTACGCCGCCCTCGGCACCGTGCACGCGCGCTGGAACCCGGTCCCCGGCCGGTTCAAGGACTACATCGCGATGCCCAAGTTCAACATGTACCAGTCGCTCCACACGACGGTCATCGGGCCCAGCGGCAAGCCGGTCGAACTCCAGATCCGCACCTTCGACATGCACCGCCGCGCCGAGTACGGCATCGCCGCGCACTGGAAGTACAAGCAGCAGACCGTCGCCGGCACCTCGAAGGTCCGCACCGATGTCCCGCAGGCCGCCAAGGGCAGTGCCGGCCAGGACACGGTCAACGACATGGCCTGGCTGCGCCAGCTGCTGGACTGGCAGAAGGAGACCGAGGACCCGGGCGAGTTCCTCGACTCGCTGCGCTTCGACCTCTCGCGCAACGAGGTCTTCGTCTTCACGCCCAAGGGCGACGTCATAGCGCTGCCCGCCGGGGCCACCCCCGTGGACTTCGCGTACGCCGTCCACACCGAGGTCGGCCACCGGACCATAGGGGCACGCGTCAACGGGCGCCTCGTACCGCTGGAGTCCACGCTCGACAACGGCGACCTGGTCGAGGTCTTCACCTCCAAGGCCGAGGGCGCCGGCCCCTCCCGCGACTGGCTGGGCTTCGTCAAGTCCCCACGGGCCCGCAACAAGATCCGCGCGTGGTTCTCCAAGGAGCGCCGCGACGAGGCCATCGAGCACGGCAAGGACGCCATCGCGCGGGCCATGCGCAAGCAGAACCTGCCGATCCAGCGCATCCTGACCGGCGACTCGCTCGTCACCCTCGCGCACGAGATGCGCTACCCCGACATCTCCTCCCTGTACGCGGCGATCGGCGAGGGCCACGTGGCCGCGCAGGGCGTCGTACAGAAGCTGGTGGCGGCCCTCGGCGGCGAGGAAGCGGCCAACGAGGACATCGAGGAGAGCATCCCGCCGGCGCGCGGCCGCAAGCGGCGCGGCAGTGCCGACCCGGGCGTCGTCGTCAAGGGCGTCGACGACGTGTGGGTCAAGCTGGCCCGCTGCTGCACCCCGGTGCCCGGCGACCCCATCATCGGGTTCGTCACGCGCGGCAGTGGCGTATCGGTTCACCGCGCGGACTGCGTCAACGTCGACTCCCTCTCCCAGCAGCCCGAGCGGATGCTGGAGGTCGAGTGGGCACCCACCCAGTCCTCGGTCTTCCTCGTCGCCATCCAGGTCGAGGCCCTGGACCGGTCCCGGCTGCTGTCGGACGTCACACGGGTCCTGTCGGACCAGCACGTGAACATCCTGTCGGCCGCCGTGCAGACCTCCCGCGACCGCGTGGCCACCTCGCGGTTCACCTTCGAGATGGGCGACCCCAAGCACCTGGGCCACGTCCTGAAGGCCGTGCGGGGCGTCGAGGGCGTCTACGACGTCTACCGCGTGACCTCGGCCCGCAGGCCGTAACCACACGCACGAGGGCCCCGGTACGCATCCGCGCACCGGGGCCCTCGCCGTACCGCAGGAGGCCGGTTCTCAGCCGCCGAACTCCTCCAGGCCCTTCAGCGCCTGGTCGAGCAGGGCCTGGCGGCCCTCCAGCTCCCGGGACAGCTTGTCGGCCTTCGCGTTGTTGCCCGCGGCGCGCGCCGCGTCGATCTGCTCACGCAGCTTGTCGACCGCGGCCTGGAGCTGGCCCGTCAGACCGGCCGCACGCGCCCGCGCCTCCGGGTTCGTACGACGCCACTCGCCCTCCTCGGCCTCCTGGATGGCCCGCTCCACGGTGTGCATCCGGCCCTCGACCTTCGGCCGGGCGTCCCGCGGCACGTGGCCGATGGCCTCCCAGCGCTCGTTGAGGGAGCGGAACGCGGCACGGGCCGCCTTCAGGTCCGTGACCGGGACGAGCTTCTCGGCCTCGTCGGCCAGCTCCTCCTTGAGCTTCAAGTTCTCCACCTGCTCGGCGTCGCGCTCCGCGAACACCTCGCTGCGCGCCGCGAAGAACACGTCCTGCGCACCGCGGAAACGGTTCCACAGATCGTCCTCGGACTCGCGCTGCGCCCGGCCCGCCGCCTTCCAGTCCGCCATCAGCTCGCGGTAGCGGGCGGCCGTCGGGCCCCAGTCGGTCGACTTCGACAGCGACTCGGCCTCCGCGACCAGCTTCTCCTTGACCTTGCGGGCATCCTCGCGCTGCGCGTCCAGCGAGGCGAAGTGCGCCTTGCGGCGCTTGGAGAAGGCGGAGCGCGCGTGCGAGAAGCGGTGCCACAGCTCGTCGTCCGACTTGCGGTCCAGCCGCGGCAGACCCTTCCAGATGTCCACCAGGGCCCGCAGCCGCTCGCCCGCGCTGCGCCACTGGTCGCTCTGCGCCAGCTCCTCGGCCTCGACGACCAGCGCGTCCTTGGCCGCGCGGGCCTCGTCCGTCTGCTTGGCCTTCTGCGCCTTGCGCTCCTCGCGCCGCGACTCCACGGTCGCGACCAGCTTGTCCAGCCGTACGCGCAGTGCGTCGAGGTCGCCCACGGCATGGTGCTCGTCGACCTGCGTACGCAGGTGGTCGATCGCCGTCTGCGCGTCCTTGGCCGACAGATCGGTGGTCCGCACCCGCTTTTCGAGGAGGCCGATCTCGACCACCAGGCCCTCGTACTTGCGCTCGAAGTAGGCCAGAGCCTCCTCAGGGGTGCCCGCCTGCCACGAGCCGACGACCTTCTCGCCATCGGCAGTACGCACGTACACGGTGCCCGTCTCGTCGACTCGGCCCCACGGGTCGCTGCTCACAGCGCCTCCTCCACCTGATGCCTTGCGAGGGGTTCACCCCCTGGGCATCGTCCACAGTTTCCTGGGGCGGGCAGCGCCCGCCCTGCACAACGCCAACATAGGCGACCGCCGGGCCGGCTGTCCGCATCCCGCACGACGGAATATCGACGTACGCGCGGGACGCGGGCCGGGGCCCGGGGGCAGCCCGCTTCCGGTCAGCTCTGGGTGACGGTGCCCTTCTCGATCTTCACTTCGTTCTTCGGGGCCCCGTCCTGGCCGCCGTCGGCCGTACCGGCCTTGGCGATGTCCTCCAGGACCTTCAGCCCGGCAGCGTCGATCTTGCCGAACGGGGTGTACGACGGCGCCAGCGGGCTGTCCTTGTAGACCAGGAAGAACTGGCTGCCGCCCGAGCCGGGCTGGCCGGTGTTGGCCATCGCGACCGTGCCGGCCGGGTAGATCACCTGGCCCTGGTCGTTCGCCTTGCCCAGGGAGTCCAGGTTCTCGTCCGGGATGGTGTAGCCGGGGCCGCCCATGCCGGTGCCCTCGGGGTCGCCGCACTGGAGCACGAAGATCCCGCCGCTCGTCAGCCGGTGGCACTTCGTGTTGTCGAAGAAGCCCTTGTCGGCGAGCGACTTGAAGGAGTTCACGGTCTGCGGGGTCTTCGCCGCGTCCATCGCGAAGCTGATGTCGCCCGCGCTGGTCTTCAGGGCGAAGGTGTACTTCGCCTTCTGGTCGATGGCCATCTCGGGCGACGGGGACTTCTTGGGCGTCGGCGAGGCCGACGGGTTCGCGGCCGGGTCGGCCGCCTGGTCCTTCTTGTCCTTGTCGAACACGCCGCCGACGACGAGGCCGACCAGGGTCGCGACGACCACGGCCACCGCCGCGCCGATGATCGCCATGCGCTGGCGCGCCTTGCGCCGGGCCTCGGCCCGGCGCTTCTGCTGGCGCTCGTACTTCTCCCTGGCGAGCTGTCGCCGCCGCTGATCGCTCGTGACCACCGGGTCGTCTCCTTGTGCGTGTCTGGTACTGCTGTCCGGGCTGGGTTAGGCCGTACCGTATATGGGTTCGCTGTGTAATGAGGGGCGCCGGTAGGCTCTGAGCAGCAGCATTCCGAACTGCAGCCTCCCGCCGGACGACGATTGAGGACGAACGTGCTGATTGCCGGGTTCCCCGCCGGGGCCTGGGGGACCAACTGTTACGTGGTCGCCCCCGCCGCCGGTGAGGAGTGCGTCATCATCGACCCGGGCCACCAAGCCGCCCAGGGTGTCGAGGAGACGCTGAAGAAGCATCGGCTCAAGCCCGTCGCGGTCGTGCTGACCCATGGACACATCGATCATGTGGCCTCGGTGGTCCCGGTGTGCGGAGCACACGACGTACCGGCCTGGATCCACCCCGAGGACCGCTACATGATGAGCGACCCGGAGAAGGCCCTCGGCCGCTCCATCGGGATGCCGCTCATGGGCGAGCTGACCGTGGGCGAGCCGGACGACGTCCGTGAGCTGACCGACGGCGCCGGCCTGAAACTGGCCGGAATGGACTTCTCCGTGGCGCACGCGCCGGGGCATACCAAGGGGTCGGTGACCTTCCGGATGCCCGAGCTGGCCGACGTTCCGCCGGTCTTCTTCTCGGGTGACCTGCTCTTCGCCGGCTCCATCGGACGCACCGACCTGCCCGGTGGCTCCCACGCCGAGATGCTCGAGTCGCTGGCGCGCGTGTGCCTTCCGCTCGACGACTCGACCGTGGTGCTGTCCGGCCACGGTCCCCAGACCACCATCGGCCGCGAGCGTGTGACCAACCCGTACCTGCGGGAGGTCGCCGCCGGCCTGGGAGCGGCCCCCAGTGAGGGCGCGCCCGCTCCCCGACGAGGAATGTGACGAGAAATTTCGTGAGCACCTTCAAGGCCCCCAAGGGCACGTACGACCTGATCCCGCCCTACTCGGCCAAGTACCTGGCGGTCCGCGAGGCCATCTCCGCCCCGCTGCGGAAGTCCGGCTACGGATATGTCGAGACGCCGGGCTTCGAGGACGTGGACCTCTTCGCCCGAGGTGTCGGGGAGTCCACCGACATCGTGACGAAGGAGATGTACACCCTCACGACCAAGGGCGGCGCCAACCTGGCGCTCCGTCCGGAGGGCACGGCCTCCGTGCTGCGCGCGGCGCTGGAAGCCAACCTGCACAAGGCGGGCGGCCTGCCGGTCAAGCTCTGGTACTCGGGCTCGTACTACCGCTACGAGCGCCCGCAGAAGGGCCGCTACCGCCACTTCTCGCAGGTCGGTGCGGAGGCCATCGGCGCCGAGGACCCGGCGCTGGACGCCGAGCTGATCATCCTGGCCGACCAGGCCTACCGGTCTCTGGGCCTGCGCAACTTCCGGATCCTGCTGAACTCGCTGGGCGACGCGGAGTGCCGGCCGGTCTACCGGGAGGCGCTCCAGGAGTTCCTCCGGGGCCTGGACCTGGACGAGGAGACGCTGCGCAGGGCTGAGATCAACCCGCTGCGCGTGCTCGACGACAAGCGTGAGGCCGTGCAGAAGCAGCTGGTCGGCGCGCCGATGCTGCGTGACTACCTGTGTGACGCGTGCAAGGTGTACCACGCGGAGGTCCGAGAGCTGATCACTGCCGCGGGCGTGGTCTTCGAGGACGACGAGAAGCTGGTGCGCGGGCTGGACTACTACACGCGGACCACCTTCGAGTTCGTCCACGACGGTCTGGGCTCGCAGTCCGCGGTGGGCGGCGGCGGCCGCTACGACGGCCTCTCCGAGATGATCGGCGGACCGGCGCTGCCGTCGGTGGGATGGGCGCTCGGTGTGGACCGCACGGTGCTGGCGCTCGAGGCCGAGGGCGTCGAGCTGGACATCCCCGCCGCGACCAGCGTCTTCGCGATCGCACTGAGCGACGAGGCCCGGAAGGTGCTCTTCGGGGCCGTCACCGAGCTGCGCAAGGCGGGCGTCGCGGCCGACTTCTCGTACGGCTCGAAGGGCCTCAAGAGCCACATGAAGAACGCCAACCGTTCCGGAGCGCCGCTGACCGTGGTCGCGGGCGAGCGGGACCTTGCCGAGGGCGTCGTCCAGCTGAAGGACATGGAGTCCGGGGAGCAGTCGGCCGTGCCGGTCGGCGACCTGGTCGCCACCGTTCGGGCCCGCCTGGCCTGACGGTCACCGCCGGTGGGGCGGGGCGGGGGGAGCCGTTGGCCGCTGCGCGGAGCTCTCCCCGCCCTTTCCCCGTTTCCCGGGCTCTGCCCGGACCCGCGCCTCGAACGCCGGCGGGGCTGAAAGACCGGGGCTCCGCCCCGGACCCCGGCCATTTCCTCCCGGCCGGCGTCGAGTTCGGCGATCAGCCCGGCCCGACCTCGCCGTACTGCTTGTGTCCGTCGAACGGTGGATACACAGCCTCGTACGGCACAATGGCCGGTGCTTGTTGACCTTGCAGATGTGGAGTGGGCGGTATGACGACACGACCTACGGACGCGGACACCGCCCCGAGGACCACCGTCGGGGGTAGCCGGGCGCTGGCCTGGCTGCTGGTGATCACCGGGGCCGCGGGTCTGCTCGCCGCCTGGGTGATCACGATCGACAAGTTCAAGCTGCTGGAGGACCCGAACTTCACCCCGGGCTGCAGCCTGAACCCGATCGTCTCCTGCGGCAGCATCATGAAGAGCGACCAGGCGGCCGTCTTCGGCTTCCCGAACCCGATGCTGGGCCTGGTCGCCTACGGCATCGTGATCTGCGTCGGCACGAGCATCCTCGCCGGGGCCCGGTTCAGCCGCTGGTACTGGCTGACGCTGAACGCGGGCACCCTCTTCGGGGTCGTCTTCTGCGCCTGGCTGATGTACCAGTCGCTGTACAACATCAACGCCCTCTGCCTGTGGTGCTGCCTGGCCTGGGTCGCCACCATCCTGATGTTCTGGTACGTCACCTCGCACAATGTGCGCCAGGGGCTGCTGCCCGCGCCGGGCTGGCTGAGGGGTTTCTTCGACGAGTTCACCTGGGTGCTGCCGGTGCTGCACATCGGGATCATCGGGATGCTGATCCTGACGCGCTGGTGGGACTTCTGGACCTCGTAAGGAGTGTCGGTGGCCTCGCATAGGCTTTCGGTGTGGAACCAGACCTGTTCACCGCAGCTGCCGAAGACCGCCAGGAGAAGGATCCCGCGAGCTCTCCGCTCGCCGTCCGGATGCGCCCGCGCACCCTGGACGAGGTCGTCGGCCAGCAGCACCTGCTGAAGCCCGGATCACCGCTCCGGCGGCTGGTCGGGGAGGGCGCGGGCGGTCCGGCCGGTGCTTCCTCGGTGATCCTCTGGGGCCCGCCGGGCACCGGGAAGACCACGCTCGCGTATGTGGTGAGCCAGGCCACGCAGAAGCGGTTCGTGGAGCTGTCCGCCATCACGGCGGGCGTCAAAGAGGTGCGGGCGGTCATCGAGGGCGCGAAGCGCGCCGCCGGGGGGTACGGCAAGGACACCGTCCTCTTCCTCGACGAGATCCACCGCTTCAGCAAGGCGCAGCAGGACTCGCTGCTCCCGGCCGTCGAGAACCGCTGGGTGACGCTGATCGCCGCGACCACGGAGAACCCGTACTTCTCGATCATCTCGCCGCTGCTCTCGCGTTCCCTGCTGCTGACGCTGGAGCCGCTGACGGACGAGGACCTGAGCGCGCTGATGCGGCGGGCGCTGGAGGAGGAGCGGGGACTCGGCGGGGCGGTGACCCTGCCGGCCGACGCCGAGGCGCACTTGCTGCGGATCGCCGGGGGCGACGCCCGGCGGGCGCTGACGGCTCTGGAGGCGGGGGCCGGGTCGGCCATCGCCAAGGGCGAGGACGAGATCACCCTCCAGACGGTCGAGGAGGCGGTCGACCGGGCCGCCGTCCGGTACGACCGGGACGGCGACCAGCACTACGACGTGGCGAGCGCTCTGATCAAGTCGATCCGCGGCTCGGACGTGGACGCGGCGCTGCACTATCTGGCCCGGATGATCGACGCGGGGGAGGACCCCCGGTTCATCGCGCGCCGCCTGATGATCTCGGCGAGCGAGGACATCGGCCTGGCGGATCCGACGGCCCTGCCGCTGGCGGTGGCCGCGGCCCAGGCGGTGGCGATGATCGGCTTCCCGGAGGCTGCGCTGACCCTTTCGCACGCCACGATCGCGCTGGCGCTGGCCCCGAAGTCGAACACCGCCACGACCGCGATCGGGGCGGCGCTGGCCGACGTACGGGGCGGGCTGGCGGGCTCGGTGCCGCCGCACCTGCGGGACGGGCACTACAAGGGCGCGGCCAAGCTGGGGCACGCGCAGGGGTACGTGTACCCGCACGACGTGCCGGGGGGTATCGCTGCCCAGCAGTACGCTCCCGATTCCGTGCACGGGAAGCGGTACTACGAGCCGACGCGGTACGGGGCGGAGGCGCGGTACGCGGATGTGGTGGAGAAGGTCCGGGAGCGGCTGCGCGGGGAGTGAGGGTGCGGCGCCGTCACCGGGGCTCCGCCCCGGACCCCGCGCCTCAAGCGCCGACGGGGCTGAAGGGCGCCTCGAGCGCCGGGCGCCGCCTGGCGGGGTGGCGCAGGCCCTAGTGGCCCGCCGCCGAGAACAAGGTGCGCATCGCCCGGCGCAGACCGCAGATGTCCCCCACCGGCTCCGGGAAGTCGAAGCGGGCGTCGAAGGAGCCGGCCGCGCCGCCCGTGAAGCGGACGCGCAGGCCCATGCGGTCCAGCGCGAGCGGCACGGCCTTCAGGTTGCCGGCCTCCCGCGGGCCCAGCAGCCCGCACAGCTCGCCGATCCGGTCGCCGTGGGCGGAGTGCAGGTGCTGCAGGAGCTCCGCCTCGTGGGCGACCATCGGGTCCGGCTCCGCCGCGGCCAGGTCCTCCGGATCCACGTGCTCGGCGCCCCACAGGTCGTCCACCGAAATCTCGCCGACCTCCATACGGAGCAGCCTCCAGCGGGCCTCGGCCAGCCCCAGCAGCTCACCCACCGGATGGCGCTCCGCAAGCAGCGCCGCGCAGGTCGCTCGGTCGTCGCCGCGCACCGGCGTCAGCCACCCGGCCAGCCACGCGCGGCCTCGGATACGATGGGCCACGGACACCGGCGCCACGTCCGTGATCTCGATCACGGCGGTGAGGTCGTCGTCCTGGGCGTGAGCGGCTGCCCTGGCAGCCGCGGATTCCCCGGAAACAAGGAGAATCACGTCCCCGTCCGGGGTGACGGTCCGTGCGGTCGGCATCCCTGTCCCGAGCTCGTCCTGGTCGTAAGCACCCGGGATCGTGAGGGATACTGAGGCGTTGGACTCTACGAGGGTTCGTACGCGTTCGGCTCCGGTGAGCTGCCGAACGCCTTCCCTGGGACGCGGCTGACCTTGCTTATCGTCGTCGAAAGCAGATCCTGTTTCGTTTGGATCTGAACTGCGATGCGCACTGGGCAGGGGGATCCCATGTGGTCGAGACATTACGTCCTCCTCGCTAAGGTAAGCCTCACCTAACTTACATGGAGGTAGGTTCCACGTGAACCAGAAGCGACCCAAGGTCAAGAAGTCGCGTGCCCTCGGCATTGCGCTGACCCCGAAGGCCGTCAAGTACTTCGAGGCCCGCCCCTACCCGCCGGGCGAGCACGGCCGTGGCCGCAAGCAGAACTCGGACTACAAGGTTCGTCTGCTGGAGAAGCAGCGTCTGCGCGCTCAGTACGACATCTCTGAGCGTCAGATGGCCCGCGCGTACGACCGCGCCAAGAAGGCCGAAGGCAAGACGGGCGAGGCGCTTGTCGTCGAGCTCGAGCGTCGCCTCGACGCCCTGGTTCTGCGTTCGGGCATCGCCCGCACCATCTACCAGGCCCGCCAGATGGTCGTCCACGGCCACATCGAGGTCAACGGTGGCAAGGTCGACAAGCCGTCGTTCCGTGTCCGTCCGGACGACGTCATCACGGTGCGCGAGCGCAGCCGCGAGAAGGTTCCGTTCCAGGTTGCCCGTGAGGGTGGCTACGCAGGCGAGGGCGAGACCCCGCGCTACCTGCAGGTCAACCTGAAGGCCCTGGCCTTCCGCCTGGACCGCGACCCGAACCGCAAGGAAATCCCGGTCATCTGCGACGAGCAGCTCGTCGTCGAGTACTACGCCCGCTGATGCAGGCGTAGCCCTCACAGGCTGGTGGAAGCCCGTCGTCCCCTTCGGGGGGCGGCGGGTTTTCCGCGTTCCCCAGCGCCCCCGCCCCGCTTATCGGGACCACGCTGCGCGCGCACGACCACCGCCTCCCGGCTCAGCTCGCGCCCCTCGGCCGCGTACGCCTCGTACCGCTCGGGACCCAGCAGCGCACCCGCCCGCTCCTGGCACATCAGCCGTGGCGCGTTGAAGTGGTCCGAGCAGAACAGCTGCAGCCCCACCCCGTCCCACATCGGCTCCGCCGCGCCCTGGAGCACCGCCGCCTCGGCCGGATGGCCCTCCGCCGTGGTTGACCGTCACGCATTCCGTCAGCAGCCGGCGCGCCTCCTCCGTATCCCCGGCGTCCAGGGCCGTGTATGCGAGGACGTACAGCGCGTACGCCTTCGTCCAGCGCTCCCCGCGCTCCTCGCGGACCTCCTCGCAGAGCCCGAGCGCGCCCGCCGCCTCCCCCTGGAAGGCCATCGCCATCGCCAGCTCACTGGAGGGGAGCGCCCCGCGCGTGCCGCCCGTCAGCAGCGCGAACCGGTCGTCCAGCCGGGCCAGCACCTGGGCGGGGGACAGCGCCCGCAGCCGCCCCGCCGCCAGTTCCAGGGCGAGGGGGCTCCCGTCGAGACGGGCGCACAGCTCGGTCAGCGCCGCCCGGTTCGCCCCGGTCACGCGAAGGCCGGATCGGCGGCGGAGGCCCTGGCCACCAGCAGGGTCAGGGCCTCCTCCGGGCCCGGCGGGGCCAGCGGGAAGACCAGCTCCCCCTCCAGGTCCAGCGGCCGCCGGCCGGCCGCGAGCACCCGCAGGCCGGGGGAGCGGCGCAGCAGTTCCCGTACCAGCTCGGCGGCCTCGTCGACCAGCTGCTCGAACCCGTCCAGGACCAGCAGCAGCCGCCACCCGGCCAGGTGCTCGGCCAGTACCGTCCGGGGCGGCCGGGTGGTGTGGTCGGTCATCCGAGCGCCTCGGAGAGGGCCAGCTCCAGCAGCGCGGGATCCCGTACGTTCGCCAGTTCGGCCAGCCACACTCCCCCGGCTACCGCTGGGAGGTGCCCCCGGGCGCAGGAGCGTTCCTGCGCCCGCTCCGCCGCCTCCCTGGCCGCCGCGAGCACCAGGCGCGACTTGCCCACCCCGCCGACGCCGGTCACCGTGACCAGCCGCGAGGAGTCCATGAGCCGCCCCAGCCGGGCCAGTTCGGCGCCCCGCCCGACGAACCCGCCGGGCTCCGAGGGAAGATTGTCCCACGTCCTGTGTCGCACGGGACACGGAGAGTACTGCTCCGAAAGCGCTGCGTACAAAGCGGATCCGCCGGTCCCGTAATTCCGGTACGGCCGGGGATCTCCGGCGCGATAGGGTCGGAGGCGAATCCTTCAGCAGTTCAAGTGCAGACTCCCAGTACAGACAGAGAGCGGTGTGACGTGTCCGGTGGAGAGGTGGCCGGGATCCTCGTGGCCGTCTTCTGGGCCATCCTGGTCTCCTTCCTCGCCGTGGTGCTGGTGAGGCTGGCGCAGGTGCTCAAGGCGACCACCAAGCTGGTGGCCGACGTGACCGACCAGGCCGTCCCGCTGCTGGCCGACGCCTCCACCACCGTCCGCTCCGCGCGCACCCAGCTGGACCGGGTCGACGCGATCGCGAGCGACGTCCAGGAGGTCACCTCCAACGCCTCCGCGCTGTCCTCCACCGTGGCGTCCACCTTCGGAGGACCGCTGGTCAAGGTCGCGGCCTTCGGCTACGGCGTCCGCAAGGCGCTCGGCAGGACGGACGAAGCACCGCAGAAGACCACCCGGCGTACCGTGATCGTCGGCCGAACGGTGCCGGCGGCCCGGCGCCGGAAGCAGAAGGGCTGAGACCGCCGATGTTCCGCCGAGCCTTCTGGTTCACCGCAGGCGCCGCCGCCGGCGTGTGGACCACCACCAAGGTCAACCGCCAGCTGAAGAAGCTGACGCCGGAGAGCCTTGCCGCCCGGGCCGCCGACAAGGCGCTGGAGGCGGGCCACCGCCTCAAGGACTTCGCCCTCGACGTCAAAGCGGGAATGACGCAGCGCGAGGACGAGCTGAACGATGCACTGGGGCTGACCCAGGATCCCGATCGGCCCGACAACGTCACCGCCCTCCCGGGGCCGCGGCGGCTGCGGGCCATCGACAACGACAAGACCACCCACCGACCGAAGTTTTCGTACAACCGGAATGAGGACCACTGATGGAGTCGGCTGAAATCCGCCGCCGCTGGCTGAGCTTCTTCGAGGAGCGCGGTCACGCCGTTGTCCCTTCGGCGTCGCTCATCGCGGACGACCCGACTCTGCTGCTGGTCAACGCGGGCATGGTCCCCTTCAAGCCGTACTTCCTCGGCGAGACCAAGCCCCCGGCCCCCCGCGCCACCAGCGTGCAGAAGTGCGTCCGTACGCCGGACATCGAAGAGGTCGGCAAGACCACCCGCCACGGCACGTTCTTCCAGATGTGCGGCAACTTCTCCTTCGGCGACTACTTCAAGGAAGGCGCCATCAAGTACGCCTGGGAGCTGCTGACCAGCTCCGTGGCGGACGGTGGCTACGGCCTTGAGCCGGAGAAGCTCTGGATCACCGTCTACCTCGACGACGACGAGGCCGAGCAGATCTGGCGCGAGAAGATCGGCGTCCCCGCCGAGCGCATCCAGCGCCTGGGCAAGAAGGACAACTTCTGGTCCATGGGCGTCCCCGGACCCTGCGGCCCCTGCTCGGAGATCAACTACGACCGCGGTCCGGAGTTCGGCGTCGAGGGCGGCCCGGCCGTCAACGACGAGCGCTACGTGGAGATCTGGAACCTGGTCTTCATGCAGTACGAGCGCGGCGCCGGCGACGGGAAGGAAGACTTCCCGATCCTCGGCGACCTGCCGTCGAAGAACATCGACACCGGTCTCGGTCTCGAACGCCTCGCGATGATCCTGCAGGGCGTGCAGAACATGTACGAGACCGACACCCTGCGCGTGGTCATGGACAAGGCCACCGAGCTGACCGGTGTCCAGTACGGCGCGGCGAAGGACACCGACGTGTCCATGCGCGTGGTCGCCGACCACATCCGCACCTCCGTCATGCTCATCGGCGACGGCGTCACCCCCGGCAACGAGGGCCGCGGCTACGTGCTGCGCCGCATCATGCGCCGCGCCATCCGCAACATGCGTCTCATGGGCGCCACCGGCGCGGTGGTCCAGGACCTGGTCGACGTCGTGATCAACACGATGGGGCAGCAGTACCCGGAGCTGATCACCGACCGCAAGCGCATCGAGACCGTCGCGCTCGCCGAAGAGGCCGCCTTCCTCAAGGCCGTCAAGGGCGGCACGAACATCCTCGACACCGCCGTGACCGAGACCAAGGCCGCCGGCGGCACGGTCCTCTCCGGCGACAAGGCGTTCCTGCTCCACGACACCTGGGGCTTCCCGATCGACCTCACCCTGGAGATGGCCGCCGAACAGGGCCTCTCCGTGGACGAGCAGGGCTTCCGCCGCCTGATGCAGGAGCAGCGCGACCGGGCCAAGGCCGACGCCAAGGCCAAGAAGACCGGCCACGCCGACGTCTCCTCGTACCGTGAGATCGCCGACCGGGCCGGCGCCACCGAGTTCACCGGCTACGCCACCAACCAGGGCGAGTCGACCATCGTCGGCCTCCTGGTCAACGGCGTCTCCGCGCCGGCCGCCTCCGAGGGCGACGAGGTCGAGGTCGTCCTCGACCGCACCCCCTTCTACGCCGAGGGCGGCGGCCAGCTCGCCGACCAGGGCCGCATCAAGCTCGACTCCGGCGCCGTCATCGTCGTCCGCGACGTGCAGCAGCCGGTCCCCGGTGTCTCCGTGCACAAGGGCTCCGTCCAGGTCGGCGAGGTGACGGTGGGCGCCTCCGCGTACGCCGCCATCGACGTGCACCGCCGCCGGGCCATCGCCCGCGCCCACTCGGCCACGCACCTGACCCACCAGGCGCTGCGCGACGCCCTCGGCCCGACGGCCGCCCAGGCCGGTTCCGAGAACTCGCCCGGCCGCTTCCGCTTCGACTTCGGCTCGCCGAACGCCGTCCCCGGCACGGTCCTCACCGATGTCGAGCAGAAGATCAACGACGTGCTCTCGCGTGAGCTCGACGTCACCGCCGAGATCATGAGCATCGACGAGGCGAAGAAGCAGGGCGCCATCGCCGAGTTCGGTGAGAAGTACGGCGAGCGCGTGCGCGTCGTCACCATCGGCGACTTCTCCAAGGAGCTGTGCGGCGGCACCCACGTCGGCAACACCGCCCAGCTGGGTCTGGTGAAGCTGCTCGGCGAGTCCTCCATCGGCTCCGGCGTGCGTCGCGTCGAGGCCCTCGTCGGCGTGGACGCGTACAACTTCCTCGCCAAGGAGCACACGGTCGTCGCCCAGCTCCAGGAGCTGGTCAAGGGCCGTCCGGAGGAGCTGCCGGAGAAGATCGCCTCCATGCTCGGCAAGCTGAAGGACGCCGAGAAGGAGATCGAGAAGTTCCGCGCGGAGAAGGTCCTCCAGGCCGCCGCCGGGCTCGCCGAGAACGCCCAGGACATCCGCGGTGTCGCCCTCGTCGTGGGCACGGTGCCGGACGGCACCGGCGCGGACGACCTGCGCAAGCTGGTCCTCGACGTCCGCGGCCGCATCCAGGGCGACCGGCCGGCCGTCGTGGCCCTGTTCACCACGGCCAATGACCGCCCGCTGACCGTCATCGCCACCAACGAGGCCGCCCGCCAGCGCGGTCTCAAGGCCGGCGACCTGGTCCGTACGGCCGCCAAGACCCTCGGCGGCGGCGGTGGCGGCAAGCCGGACGTCGCCCAGGGCGGTGGCCAGAACCCGGCCGCCATTCCGGAGGCCATCAGCGCCGTCGAGCGTCTCGTCGTAGAGACGGCCTGACGATGACTCTGCGCCGCGGCCGCCGCCTCGCGATCGACGTCGGGGATGCCCGGATCGGGGTCGCCTCGTGCGACCCCGACGGGGTCCTGGCCACACCGGTGGAAACCGTTCCGGGCCGGGACGTCCCCTTCGCCCACCGGCGGCTGCGGCAGCTCGTCGAGGAGTACGAGCCCCTCGAAGTCGTGGTCGGCCTGCCCCGCTCGCTCAGCGGGCGGGAGGGGCCGGCCGCGGCCAAGGTGCGTGCCTTCGCGAACGAACTGGCCAAGGGCATCAAGCCGGTGACGGTCCGTCTGGTGGACGAGCGGATGACGACGGTCACCGCGGCGCAGGGCCTGCGGGCCTCGGGAAGGAACGCGAAGAAGGGCCGGTCGGTCATCGACCAGGCAGCCGCAGTGGTGATCCTTCAGAACGCTCTTGAGACCGAACGGGTATCAGGTAATCCGCCCGGTGAGTGCGTCGAAGTGGTTGTCTGATCGCGATACGGTAACGTTCCGCGCGATGAGACGGCATTCGAACAGCCGTCGCCTTCGTCTCGCGGCTCTAGGGGACCGATGACTGAGTATGGCCGGGGCCGTGGCTCCGAACCGTGGCACCCTGAGGATCCCCTGTACGGGGATCAGGGGTGGACCGGGCACCAGACCCAGGAGGGCCAGGCGCCGTACGGCGGCGATCCGCAGCAGCAGTACCAGCAGGACTCGCAGTACCAGCAGGAGCCGCAGTACCAGCAGCCGTACCCCGAGCAGTACCCCCAGCACGCCCAGAACCAGCAGCAGTACGTGCAGCAGCCGCAGCAGTACCCGCAGCAGGGGCAGTACCCGCAGTACCAGGAGCAGCAGGCCTACGCTCCCCAGGCTCCCCAGCAGCCGGTGTACGACTCCCAGGGCTGGGACACCGGCCAGGGCCAGTACCTGGCCGCCGCGCAGGTCGATGCCTACGCGGGCGTGGACCCGTACGCCCAGCAGCCTGCGGCCGGCTACCCCGGCGAGGCCCCCGACGTGTACGCCACGCCGGAAGCCTTCCCTCCGCCGCAGCCCCCGGGCCGGCGTCATCTGGCCCCGGACCCGGCGGAGCAGGAGGAGGAGCCCGAGGGCGGCCTCCTCGCCGGCGGCGGCCGTGACGGCGACGACGACGGCGACGAGCCCGGCGGCGGCCGCCGCGGCGGCCGCTCGAAGGGCGGCAAGCCCAAGAAGCGCAGCGGCGCCGCCTGTCTGATCGCCACGCTGGTGATCGTGGGCGTGCTCGGCGGTGGCGGCTACTACGGCTACACCTACCTCAAAGACAGGTTCGCCACGGCCGAGGACTACGTGGGCGAGGGCAGCGGCGAGACGATCGACGTCGAGATCCCCAAGGGCTCCTCCCTGGCCCAGATGGGCAACATCCTCAAGAAGCACGGCGTCGTTGCGAGCGTGGAGGCCTTCACCACCGCGGCCAACGTCAACCCCAAGGGCAAGTCCATCCAGCCGGGCGTCTACTCGATGAAGAAGAAGATGTCGGGTGCGGCCGCCGTCGCGCTGATGACCGACTCCAGCAAGCTGAACGTCATCACCATCACCGAAGGCATGCGCAACGCCAAGGTCTACGAGGCGATCGACAAGAAGCTGGGCAAGCCGGACGGCACCACCCGGGACATCGCCCAGCGCGATGCCAAGAACCTCGGACTGCCGGCCTGGGCGGGCAACAACCCGAAGCTCATCGACCCGCTCGAGGGCTTCCTGTACCCGGCGCGCTACGACCTCAGCAAGGACAGCACCCCCGAGTCCCTGCTCAAGCAGATGGTCAAGAACGCGACCGACAGGTACTCGGAGCTGGGCATCGAGGGCAAGGCCAAGGAGCTGGGGCTGGAGAACCCGCTCCAGGTGGTCACGGTCGCCAGCCTCGTCAACGCCGAGGGCAAGAACCACGACGACTTCCGGAAGATGTCCGAGGTCGTCTACAACCGCCTGAAGAAGACGAACGACGTCACCAACCAGAAGCTCGAATTCGACTCGACGTACAACTACATCAAGGGCAAGAGCGACATCAACTTCTCCATCAAGGAGGCGCGGGCGCTCGACCACCCCTACAACACGCACTTCGTCAAGGGACTGCCTCCGGGCCCGATCGGGAACCCCGGCGCGGACGCCCTGAGCGCTACCCTCAACCCCGACCACGGCGGCTGGATGTTCTTCGTGTCGGTGGACGGCGACAAGACGACGTTCACCCAGACCTACGAGGAGCACCTGAAGCTCGTCGACGAGTTCCAGGCACGGCAGAAGCAGAAGAACGGCGGGTAGCAGGACATGTCACGGATACGGGCCGCGGTGCTGGGTTCGCCCATCGAGCACTCCCTCTCGCCGGTGCTGCACCGTGCCGCCTACCAGGAGCTCGGCCTCGACGACTGGTCGTACGACCGCTTCGAGATCGACGAGGCCGCGCTCCCGGAGTTCGTCGCCGGCCTCGGCCCCGAGTGGGGCGGGCTGTCGCTGACCATGCCGCTCAAACGGGCGGTCATCCCGCTGCTCGACGGGATCAGCGACACGGCCGCCTCCGTCGAGGCGGTCAACACGGTCGTCTTCACCGAGGACGGCCGGCGTCTCGGTGACAACACCGACATCCCGGGCATCGTCTCCGCGCTCCACGAGCGCGGCATCGAGAAGGTGCCGTCCGCCGCCATCCTCGGCGCCGGCGCCACCGCCTCCTCGGCGCTCGCCGCCCTGTCGCGGATCTGCGCGGGCGAGGTCACGGCGTACGTCCGCTCGCACGCCCGCGCCGACGAGATGCGGGAGTGGGGCGAGCGGCTCGGCGTCGCCGTCCGCACGGCCGACTGGTCCGAGGCGGCCGAGGCGCTGGCCGCCCCGCTGGTGATCGCGACGACCCCGGCCGGTACGACCGACGCCCTGGCAGCGTCCGTACCGGACACGGCGGGCACCCTCTTCGACGTCCTCTACGATCCCTGGCCGACCGCCCTCGCGGCGGCATGGGACCGTCGCGGCGGCAAGGTCGTCGGCGGACTGGACCTCCTGGTCCACCAGGCCGTGCTCCAGGTCGAGCAGATGACCGGCCGCACCCCGGCCCCGCTCGCCGCCATGCGGGCCGCCGGAGAGCGGGCGCTGGCCGCCCGTTAGCCTTCCCGTGTCAGTATTCGATCACGGGGGCGGCATGGACCAGGCGGGGACCGAACAGATACTCGCGTCGAAGTGGGACCTCCCCTTCGTATTCATCGGCATGCTCAGAGTGGCTTTCGGCAGCCTGCCCTGGTGGGTCAAGGCGATCGTCATCGGACTCGTCGGTTCCGTCGCCGCGTGGACGTCGATCACCTGGCTCCGCGAGCGCCGCCGTGGGGCCGCCTGACGGACAGGGCGTCCGACAGCTGGACCGGGGCCCGGTACACCCGTCCGGACATGGGAGGATCAGGTACGGCGGGTCCGGGCCGCGCACCCGATCGCGCCGTCGCTGTACCAGGCGCGAGCATGAGGAGCATCGTTGAGCAGGTTGCGTTGGCTGACCGCCGGGGAGTCGCACGGACCGGCGCTGGTAGCGACGCTGGAGGGGCTTCCCGCCGGCGTTCCGGTCACCACCGAACTGGTGGCCGACCACCTCGCCAGGCGCCGGCTGGGCTACGGCCGCGGTGCCCGGATGAAGTTCGAGCAGGACGAGATCACCTTCCTGGGCGGCGTCCGGCACGGTCTGTCGCTGGGTTCGCCGGTGGCCGTCATGGTCGGCAACAGCGAATGGCCCAAGTGGGAAACGGTCATGTCGGCCGACCCGGTGGATCCCTCGCTGCTCAAGGACACCGGCCGTAACGCGCCGCTCACCCGCCCGCGGCCCGGCCACGCCGACCTCGCGGGCATGCAGAAGTACGGCTTCGACGAGGCCCGGCCGATCCTGGAGCGCGCCAGCGCCCGTGAGACCGCCGCCCGCGTCGCCCTCGGCGCGATCGCCCGCTCCTTCCTCAAGGAGGTCGCGGGCATCGAGATCGTCTCGCACGTGGTGGAACTGGCCTCGGCCAAGGCCCCGTACGGCGTCTACCCGACCCCCGCCGACGTCGACAAGCTCGACGCCGACCCGGTGCGCTGCCTCGACGCCGACGCGAGCAAGGCGATGGTCGCCGAGATCGACCAGGCCCACAAGGACGGCGACACCCTCGGCGGTGTGGTCGAGGTCCTCGCCTACGGAGTCCCCGTCGGCCTCGGCTCGCACGTCCACTGGGACCGCCGTCTCGACGCCCGCCTCGCCGCCGCGCTGATGGGCATCCAGGCCATCAAGGGAGTCGAGGTCGGCGACGGCTTCGAACTCGCCCGCGTGCCCGGCTCGAAGGCCCACGACGAGATCGTCTCCACCCCCGAGGGCCTCAAGCGCACGTCGGGCCGCTCCGGCGGCACCGAGGGCGGTCTGACCACCGGCGAGCTGCTGCGCGTACGGGCCGCCATGAAGCCCATCGCCACCGTGCCCCGCGCGCTGGCGACCGTGGACGTCGCGACCGGTGAGGCGACGGTGGCCCACCACCAGCGCTCCGACGTGTGCGCCGTGCCGGCCGCGGGCATCGTGGCCGAGGCCATGGTCGCCCTCGTGCTGGCGGACGCCGTGGTCGAGAAGTTCGGCGGGGACTCCGTCCCCGAGACCCGGCGCAACGTCCGGTCGTACCTCGACAACCTGCAGATCCGGTGACGGCCGGACCGGTCGTCGTCCTCGTCGGCCCCATGGGGTCCGGCAAGTCCACGGTGGGCGCGCTGCTCGCCGAGCGGCTCGGCGTCCCCTACCGGGACACCGACGCGGACATCGTCGCGGCCCAGGGCCGCGCGATCTCCGACCTGTTCGTCGACGAGGGCGAACCGTACTTCCGTGAGCTGGAGCGGCATGCGGTCGCCGCTGCCGTCGCCGAGCACACCGGAGTCCTCGCCCTCGGCGGCGGTGCCGTCCTCGACGCGGGCACCCGCGAGCTGCTGACGGGCCTGCCCGTCGCCTATCTGTCGATGGACGTCGAGGAAGCCGTACGGCGCGTGGGCCTCGGCGCCGCCCGCCCGCTGCTCGCCGTCAACCCGCGCCGCCAGTGGCGCGAGCTGATGGACGCCCGGCGCCCCCTGTACACCGAAGTCGCGCGCGTCGTGGTGGCCACCGACGACCGCACCCCCGAAGAGGTCGCCCAGGCGGTCCTCGACGCTCTGGAGTTGAAGGACGTATGACAGACCAGGTGACGCGGATCCACGTCGGCGCGAGCGCCGGACACGACGCGTACGACGTGCTCGTCGGCCGGCAGCTGCTCGGCGAGCTGGGCACCCTGATCGGTACGAAGGCCAAGCGGGTCGCCGTGATCCACCCCGAGGCGCTGGCCTCGACCGGTGAGGCGCTGCGCGACGACCTGGCGGAGCAGGGCTACGAGGCGGTCGCCATCCAGGTGCCGAACGCCGAGGAGGCCAAGACCGTCGAGGTGGCGGCGTACTGCTGGAAGGCCCTCGGCCAGTCCGGCTTCACCCGCACCGACGCCATCGTCGGTGTCGGCGGCGGCGCCACCACCGACCTCGCGGGCTTCGTCGCGGCCTCCTGGCTGCGCGGGGTGCGCTGGGTCGCCGTACCGACCACGGTCCTCGCGATGGTCGACGCGGCCGTCGGCGGCAAGACCGGCATCAACACCGCCGAGGGCAAGAACCTCGTCGGCGCCTTCCACCCGCCGGCCGGTGTGCTGTGCGACCTGGCCGCCCTGGACTCGCTGCCCGTCAACGACTACGTCAGCGGTCTCGCCGAGATCATCAAGGCCGGCTTCATCTCCGACCCGAGGATCCTCGACCTGATCGAGGAGGACCCGCAGGCGGCCCGTACGCCCGCCGGCCCGCACACGGCCGAGCTCATCGTGCGTTCCATCCAGGTCAAGGCGGACGTGGTCTCCAGCGACCTCAAGGAGTCGGGACTCCGCGAGATCCTCAACTACGGCCACACCCTCGCGCACGCCATCGAGAAGAACGAGCGCTACAAGTGGCGGCACGGCGCCGCAGTGTCCGTCGGCATGGTCTTCGCCGCCGAGCTCGGCCGGCTCGCGGGCCGCCTCGACGACGCGACGGCCGACCGGCACAAGACGGTCCTCGCCTCGGTGGGCCTGCCGCTGACCTACCGCGGCGACCAGTGGCCCAAGCTGCTGGAGACCATGAAGGTCGACAAGAAGTCCCGCGGCGACCTGCTGCGCTTCATCGTCCTCGACGGCCTGGCGAAGCCGACCGTCCTGGAAGGCCCCGACCCGGCCGTGCTGGTGGCCGCGTACGGAGAGGTCGCCGCGTGAGCCGGACCTCGAACAGGGTGCTCGTGCTGAACGGCCCGAACCTGGGGCGGCTCGGTTCGCGGGAGCCCGACGTGTACGGGGCCACCTCGTACGCGGGGCTGGTGGAGAGCTGCCGCTCGCTGGGGGAGGAGCTCGGGTTCGACGTCGAGGTCCGCGAGACCAACGACGAGGGGCAGCTGGTCCGCTGGCTGCACGAGGCCGCCGACGGGAAGATCCCCGTGGTCATCAACCCGGGGGCCTTCACGCACTACTCGTACGCCATGCGGGACGCTGCCGCGCAGCGGACCGCGCCGCTGATCGAGGTGCACATCTCGAACCCGTACGCGCGCGAGGAGTTCCGGCACACCTCGGTCATCGCGTCCGTGGCGACCGGGACGGTGGCGGGCTTCGGCATCGGGTCGTACCGGCTGGCGCTGCGCGCACTCGCTGACGAGATCACCGCCTGACGCTCCGGCAGCCCCGGGGCGGGCTGGTGGACGCTTCGGCCCCCGGGGTCATATAACGTTCTCGCATCAGTCGGCGGAACGAGACGGAGTGGCAGCGGATGCAGCAAGGAGTGGGAGGCGGGGGCGCGGGCTGGGGGCAGCCGGGACCGCACCCGGCGGCGCCCCCGCAACCGCCGATACCCCCGGCGCAGGGCTGGCCGGGTTCGCCCCCGGCCCACTCCCATCAGCCGGTGGCGCCGCCTTCGGTACCGGCGCCTGCGGTGGCGCCCGTCCCGGAGGCCACCGGGCACATCCCGCTGCCGCCCGCGGTGGCGGGTACCGGCGGGGCCACGCTCGCGGTGCTGCTGATCGGCCCGGCCGGCGCCGGGAAGACCACCGTGGCCCGGCACTGGGCGAGCACCCGGCCCGTGCCGACCGCGCACGTCAGCCTGGACGACGTCCGGGAGTGGGTGTGCTCGGGCTTCGCGGACCCGCAGGCGGGCTGGAACGAGCACTCCGAGGCCCAGTACCGCCTGGCCCGCCGCACGTGCGGGTTCGCCGCCCGCAACTACCTGGCGAACGGGATCTCCTGCATCCTCGACGACGCCGTGTTCCCGGACCGGCCGGTGGTCGGACTGGGCGGCTGGAAGCGCCACGTGGGCCCCGCCCTGCTGCCCGTGGTGCTGCTGCCGGGCCTGGAGATCGTCCTGGAGCGCAACGCGGCCCGCTCCGGCAACCGCCGGCTCTCGGACGAGGAGGTCGCGCGGATCCACGGCCGGATGGCGGGCTGGTACGGCTCGGGCCTGCCGATCATCGACAACTCCCACCTCGACGTCGAGGGCACGGCCCGCGCCCTCGACGAGACCCTGGCCCGCGCGCTGGCCTGATGTTCAGCCTCGTCTGCGATCGAGGCGCGGGTCCGGGCAGAGCCCGGTTTCCGGAAGGAGCCGGGCGGGGGAGAAGCCCGCGCGGTGGCACTGGCCCGCACGTCCGGACGCGCTCGTCAGGCCGGATGTGCGAGGCGCTCGTACGCTCGAAGACATGTCAGACGTGTACGCCGCCCGCCGGGGCACGCTTCGCGACCGCTGCGCCGCCGCGGGGAACGCCGCCGCACTGATCACGTGTCCGGCGAACGTCCGCTACCTCTCCGGGGCCTCCCCGCTGGGCGCCGTACTGCTCGTCGGACCCACGGAGGACGTGATGTTCTGCGGCCGTACGCCCACCGGCGAGGCCGACGAGGGCCGGCTGGACGAACAGCTCCGGGTCTCCGTGCTGTCGGGTACCGGCGGGGACCCGGCCGTCGCGGCGGGCGACATGGCCGCCGCCGTACGCGCCGACTCGCTCGCGGTGGAGGAGCACCACCTCACGGTGGCCCGGCACCGGGCCCTGCAGTCCGTCGCGCCCCGGCTGAGGCTCGCCGACCTGGGCACCGCGGTGGAGCAGCAGCGCCTCGTCAAGGACGAGGAGGAGATCGCCTGTCTGCGGATCGCCGCCGAGATCGCCGACCAGGCCCTCGGCGAGCTGCTGGAGTCCATCCTCGTCGGGCGGACCGAACGCCACCTCGCCCTGGAGCTGGAGCGTCGCCTCGTCGACCACGGGGCGGACGGGCCCGCGTTCCCGACCTCCGTCGGCACCGGCCCGCACTCCGGCCGCTCCCGGCACCGGCCCTCCGACCGCCGGGTGGAGGAGGGGGACTTCCTCACCGTGTGCCTCGGCGCCAACTACCGCGGCTACCGGTGCGAGATCGGCCGTACGTTCGTGATCGGCACCACCCCGGCGGACTGGCAGATCGAGCTGTACGACCTGGTCTTCGCCGCCCAGCGGGCCGGGCGCGAGGCCCTGCTGCCGGGGGCCGCGTACCGTGATGTGGATCATGCGGCACGGTCCGTACTGGACTCCGCGGGCCATGGGGAAGCCCTCGCTCCGTCGACCGGACACGGCGTCGGTCTCGAAATCGACGAGGACCCGCAGCTTGCACCTACGGCAATGGGTAAACTGGACGCTTGCGTGCCGGTCACCGTCGAACCGGGGGTTCACCTCCCGGGCCGGGGAGGTGTCCGGATCGATGACACGCTCGTCGTGCGCCCCGAGGCGGACGGCGGTCCCGAGCTACTCACCATTACGACCAAGGAGCTGCTCGCGCTCTAGCCCGCTGTGCGGGCTGTGCGCGCACCCGTGGTCTTCCAGTGCAGGAGATTCCGCAACCGTGGCTTCCACGAACGACCTCAAGAACGGCATGGTGCTCAAGCTCGACGGTGACCAGCTCTGGTCCGTCGTCGAGTTCCAGCACGTCAAGCCCGGCAAGGGCCCGGCCTTCGTGCGCACCAAGCTCAAGCACGTGCTCTCCGGAAAGGTCGTCGACAAGACCTTCAACGCCGGCACGAAGGTCGAGACGGCCACGATCGACCGGCGCGACATGCAGTTCTCGTACATGGACGGCGAGTACTTCGTCTTCATGGACATGACTACCTTCGACCAGCTGATGGTCGACAAGAAGGCCGTCGGCGACGCCGCGAACTTCCTGATCGAGGGCTTCACCGCCTCCGTCGCCCAGCACGAGGGCGAGGTGCTCTACGTCGAGCTGCCCGCCGCGGTCGAGCTGAAGATCGAGCACACCGACCCGGGCGTCCAGGGCGACCGCTCCACCGGCGGCACCAAGCCCGCCACGCTGGAGACCGGCTACGAGATCCAGGTCCCGCTCTTCGTCACCACCGGCGAGACGGTCAAGGTCGACACCCGCACCAGCGACTACCTCGGCCGGAAGAGCAACTAACCCGTGGCTGCTCGGAGCAATGCGCGCAAGCGCGCCTTCCAGATCCTGTTCGAGGCCGACCAGCGCGGCGTGCCCGTGCGCGAGGTCCTCGCGGACTGGATCCGCCACGCGCGGTCGGACGACCGGCAGCCGCCGGTCAGCGCCTTCACGATGGATCTCGTCGAGGGTTACGCCGACAAGGTGAACCGCATCGACGACCTGATCGTCACCTACGCCGTGGACTGGGACCTCGACCGCATGCCGGTCGTGGACCGGAACATCCTGCGGCTCGGTGCCTACGAGCTGATCTGGGTGGACGACACCCCGGACGCCGTGGCCATCGACGAGGCCGTCCAGCTGGCCAAGGAGTTCTCGACGGACGAGTCCCCCTCGTTCGTCAACGGGCTGCTGGCCCGCTTCAAGGAGCTGAAGCCGAACCTCCGCCGCGACTAGCGTCCGGGTTCGGGTTGAGCGGAGGGGCCGCAGCGCGTGCGCTGCGGCCCCTCCGCTTTTGCCCGGCCTCCGGCCGCTCCGGCCGCTGCGGCCACTGGGCCCCGGGGCCATGGTGGCCAGACGCAAAACGGTGGGTGCCGGGAGTCTCTCGGACTCCCGGCACCCACCGGTAACGTTTCTGCTGGTCCTGGGACCGGAAACTAGATCTCCTCGTGCGCCACGGCGCGACGGGCATCCGCGTCCAGCACGCCCCAGCTGATCAGCTGCTCGGTCAGGACCGAAGGGGACTGGTCATAAATGACGGCCAGGGTGCGCAGGTCATCCTGGCGGATCGACAGCACCTTGCCGTTGTAGTCGCCGCGCTGGCTCTGGATCGTCGCCGCGTAGCGCTGGAGCGGGCCGGCCTTCTCGGCGGGTACGCCCGCCAGGCGCTCCAGGTCGAGGCGCAGCTTCGGCGGCGGCTCGGCCGCTCCGCCCGGAGTCGTCCCCGGCAGCAGCTCCTGCACCGGAACCCCGTAGAAGTCCGCCAGCTCGGCGAGGCGCTGGACGGTCACGGCACGGTCCCCGCGCTCGTATGACCCGACCACTACGGCCTTCCAACGGCCCTGGGACTTCTCCTCCACACCGTGGAGGGAAAGGCCCTGCTGGGTGCGGATGGCGCGGAGCTTGGCCCCGAGCTGTTTGGCGTATTCGCTGGACATAACGCTCCCGGACGCTGTGACGACATGACCACGTGCGGCTCCGCCGCGCGGCTGGTAACTCACTGTGAGGTTACGCAGCGTTACTTGGATGCGTCAAGCTGAATGGTCTTGCCCTCTCCCTCGGCAACAGCCCCAGGAGCCCCGTGAGGGCCCCCGCGCCCCAGCCTGGTGACGGGGCGCCGCCCGCTTCCTGGTACCGTGGGAGGCGTACATCAGACGTCCTTTAAGGTCCGTCCCGTGAGGCGGAGAAGGAGGTCCTTTTCATGGACACCCAGCAGATCAGCGATTCCACGCGCCCCGTACTCGAAGCGCAGGACATCGCGCGGGTCCTGACCCGCATCGCCCACGAGATCGTCGAACGCGCCAAGGGCGCCGACGACGTGGTGCTCCTCGGCATCCCCACCCGCGGTGTTTTCCTCGCCCGCCGGCTGGCCGCCAAGCTCGAAGAGATCACCGGTACGAAGATCCCGGTCGGCTCGCTCGACATCACCATGTACCGCGACGACCTGCGCATGAAGCCCGCCCGCGCGATCGGGCGCACCGAGATCCCCGGTGACGACATCGACGGCCGCCTCGTCGTCCTCGTCGACGACGTGCTCTTCTCCGGCCGCACCATCCGCGCCGCCCTCGACGCCCTCGGCGACCTCGGCCGCCCCCGCGCCGTGCAGCTCGCCGTCCTCGTCGACCGCGGCCACCGCGAACTGCCGATCCGCGCCGACTACGTCGGCAAGAACCTCCCCACGTCGCTGCGGGAGACCGTCAAGGTCCAGCTCCAGGAGGAGGACGGCCGTGACGCCGTGCTGCTCGGCCAGCGGACCGCCCAGGCAGCCGGGCAGTAGTCCGTACGACTGACCGGGCCCCCACGGGTCCGTGCCGCAGCCTGCCCTGCCCAGCCCGCACCCGCCAGTCAGCACGCCTGCCTGCCCTCCCGACCTACGGAGCCATCCAGATGAAGCGCCACCTCATCTCGGCCGCCGATCTCACCCGCGACGACGCCGTCCTGATCCTCGACACCGCCGAGGAGATGGCCCGCGTCGCGGACCGGCCGATCAAGAAGCTGCCCACCCTGCGCGGCCTCACCGTCGTCAACCTCTTCTTCGAGGACTCGACCCGCACCCGGATCTCCTTCGAGGCGGCCGCCAAGCGGCTCTCCGCCGACGTCATCAACTTCTCCGCCAAGGGCTCCTCGGTTTCCAAGGGCGAATCCCTGAAGGACACCGCGCTGACCCTGGAGGCCATGGGCGCCGACGCCGTCGTCATCCGCCACCACGCCTCCGGCGCCCCCTACCGGCTGGCCACCTCCGGGTGGATCGACTCCGCAGTGGTCAACGCCGGCGACGGCACCCACGAGCACCCCACCCAGGCCCTGCTGGACGCCTTCACCATGCGCCGCCGCCTGGTCGGCCGCGACGCCGGCCTCGGCAAGGACCTGAACGGCCGACGGATCACCATCGTCGGCGACGTCCTGCACAGCCGCGTCGCCCGCTCCAACGTCCAGCTGCTCCACACCCTGGGCGCCGAGGTCACCGTGGTGGCCCCGCCCACGCTGGTGCCGATCGGCGTCGAGAGCTGGCCGTGCGAGGTCTCGTACAACCTGGACGAGGTGCTGCCGAAGTCCGATGCGGTGATGATGCTGCGTGTGCAGCGCGAACGCATGAACGCCGCCTTCTTCCCGACCGAGCGCGAGTACTCCCGCCGCTACGGGCTCGACGGCGACCGCATGGCGAAGATGCCCGAGCACGCCATCGTGATGCACCCCGGCCCGATGAACCGCGGCATGGAGATCACCGCCGAGGTCGCCGACTCCGACCGCTGCACGGCCGTAGAGCAGGTCGCCAACGGCGTGTCCACCCGGATGGCCGTCCTGTACCTCCTGCTGGGCGGATCCGAGCCCGCCGTCACCACCACCGCCGCCCGTACCGAGGAGAGCAAGTAACCATGAGCAAGATCCTTATCCGTGGCGCGAAGGTACTCGGCGGCGAGGCGCAGGACGTCCTGATCGACGGCGAGACCATCGCCGAGGTCGGTACCGGACTGTCGGCCGAAGGCGCGACCGTCATCGAGGCCGGGGGCCAGATCCTCCTCCCGGGCCTCGTCGACCTGCACACCCACCTGCGCGAGCCCGGCCGCGAGGACTCCGAGACCGTCCTCACCGGCACCCGCGCCGCCGCCTCCGGCGGCTACACCGCCGTCTTCGCCATGGCGAACACCTTCCCCGTCGCCGACACCGCCGGCGTCGTCGAGCAGGTCTGGCGCCTGGGCAAGGAGTCCGGCTACTGCGACGTGCAGCCCATCGGCGCCGTCACCGTCGGCCTGGAGGGCAAGCAGCTCTCCGAGCTGGGCGCCATGCACGACTCCGCCGCCCGCGTCACCGTCTTCTCCGACGACGGCAAGTGCGTGGACGACGCCGTGATCATGCGCCGCGCCCTGGAGTACGTGAAGGCCTTCGGCGGCGTCGTCGCCCAGCACGCCCAGGAGCCCCGCCTCACCGAGGGCGCCCAGATGAACGAGGGCGTCGTCTCCGCGGAGCTCGGTCTGGGCGGCTGGCCGGCCGTCGCCGAGGAGTCGATCATCGCCCGCGACGTCCTCCTCGCCGAGCACGTCGGCTCCCGCGTGCACATCTGCCACCTCTCCACCGCCGGCTCCGTCGAGATCGTCCGCTGGGCCAAGGCCCGAGGCATCGACGTCACCGCCGAGGTCACCCCGCACCACCTCCTCCTCACCGAGGAACTCGTCCGCTCGTACAACGCGGTCTACAAGGTCAACCCGCCGCTGCGCACCGAGCGCGACGTCATGGCCCTGCGCGAGGCGCTCGCCGACGGCACGATCGACATCGTCGCCACCGACCACGCCCCGCACCCGCACGAGGACAAGGACTGCGAGTGGGCCGCCGCCGCCATGGGCATGGTGGGCCTGGAGACCGCGCTCTCCGTCGTCCAGCAGACGATGGTGGAGACCGGACTGCTCGACTGGGCGGGCGTCGCGGAGCGGATGTCCTTCGCCCCCGCGCGGATCGGCAGCCTGGAGAACCACGGCCGCCCCGTCTCGGCAGGTGAACCCGCGAACCTGACCTTGGTCGATACCTCGTACCGTGGTGTCGTGGACCCCGCACACTTCGCCTCCCGCAGCCGCAACACGCCTTACGAGGGCCGTGAGCTGCCGGGTCGCGTCACTCACACCTTCCTGCGGGGCCGGGCAACGGTCGTGGACGGGAAACTGGCGTGACACCTGCAGTAATCCAACTGGCCGCCGAGGCCGTCGAACGACAGTCGGCGGAGGTGACCAGCTTCGGTGCCCGCATGGCATGGGTGATCGGCCTGGTCGTCTTCATCGCGTTCGTGTACTGGCTGATGCGCCAGGGCTGGAAATGGCGGGGCGCCCTGCAGAACGACCTGCCGGAGCTGCCCGCCGCCCCCGACGGCCTCCCCGAGCACCGGCTCGCCCTGACCGGCCGCTACCACGGGTCCACCACCGCCGGGCAGTGGCTCGACCGGATCGTCGCCCACGGTCTGGGCGTCCGCAGCCGGGTCGAGCTCACGCTCACCGACGCGGGCCTCGACGTGGTCCGTCCGGGGGCCACCGATTTCTTCGTACCGGCCGCGCAGCTGCGCGGCGCCCGCCTCGACAAGGGAATCGCGGGCAAGGTACTCACCGAGGGCGGTCTGCTCGTCGTCACCTGGGCGCACGGCGACAAGCTGATCGACTCCGGATTCCGCTCCGACCGCGCGGCCGAACACGCCGCCTGGGTCGAAGCCGTCAATCTCATGAACTCATCCATCACGACGGAAGGCGCCGAACGATGACGACCTCCACCAGGGGAGCAGACAAAACTCCCGCCGTACTCGTCCTGGAGGACGGTCGGATCTTCCGGGGCCGCGCCTACGGCGCCCACGGGGAGACCTTCGGTGAGGCCGTGTTCTCCACCGGCATGACCGGCTACCAGGAGACCCTCACCGACCCGTCGTACCACCGCCAGGTCGTCGTGATGACCGCCCCGCACGTGGGCAACACCGGCGTCAACGACGAGGACCCCGAGTCCTCCCGCATCTGGGTGGCCGGCTACGTCGTACGCGACCCCGCCCGCGTCCCCTCCAACTGGCGCTCCCAGCGCTCGCTGGACGAGGAGCTGGTCGAGCAGGGCGTCGTCGGGATCTCCGGCATCGACACCCGCGCCCTCACCCGCCACCTGCGCGAGCGCGGCGCCATGCGCGTCGGCATCTTCTCCGGCAACGCGATCGCCGACGACGGCATGCTCCTCGCCAAGGTGCGCCAGGCCCCCGAGATGACCGGTGCCGACCTGTCCGCCGAGGTCGCCACCAAGGAGACGTACGTCGTCCCCGCCATCGGTGAGAAGAAGTTCACCGTCGCCGCCGTGGACCTCGGCATCAAGGGCATGACCCCCCACCGGATGGCCGAGCGCGGCATCGAGGTGCACGTACTGCCCGCCACCGCCACCGCCGAGGACGTCTACGCGGTCCAGCCGGACGGCGTGTTCTTCTCCAACGGCCCGGGCGACCCGGCCACCGCCGACGGCCCCGTCGCCGTCATGCAGGCCGTCCTGGAGCGCAGGACCCCGCTCTTCGGCATCTGCTTCGGCAACCAGATCCTCGGCCGCGCGCTCGGCTTCGGCACGTACAAGCTGAAGTACGGCCACCGCGGCATCAACCAGCCGGTCCAGGACCGCACCACCGGCAAGGTCGAGGTCACCGCGCACAACCACGGCTTCGCCGTCGACGCGCCCCTCGACAAGGTCTCCGAGACCCCCTTCGGCCGCGCCGAGGTCTCCCACGTCTGCCTGAACGACCAGGTCGTCGAAGGCCTCCAGCTGCTCGACCAGCCGGCCTTCAGCGTCCAGTACCACCCCGAGGCGGCTGCCGGCCCGCATGACGCCGCGTACCTCTTCGACCGCTTCGTTTCCCTGATGGAGGCCGATCGTGCCTAAGCGCTCCGATATCCAGTCCGTCCTGGTCATCGGCTCCGGCCCGATCGTCATCGGCCAGGCCGCCGAGTTCGACTACTCCGGCACCCAGGCCTGCCGCGTCCTCAAGGCCGAGGGCCTGCGGGTCATCCTGGTGAACTCCAACCCCGCGACGATCATGACCGACCCGGAGATCGCCGACGCCACGTACGTCGAGCCGATCACCCCCGAGTTCGTCGAGAAGATCATCGCCAAGGAGCGCCCCGACGCGCTGCTCCCCACCCTCGGCGGCCAGACCGCGCTGAACACCGCCATCTCCATGCACGAGCAGGGTGTGCTGGAGAAGTACGGCGTCGAGCTCATCGGCGCCAACGTCGAGGCCATCAACAAGGGCGAGGACCGCGACCTCTTCAAGGGCGTCGTCGAGGCCGTCAAGGCCAAGATCGGCTACGGCGAGTCCGCCCGCTCGGTCATCTGCCACTCGATGGACGACGTCCTGGCGGGCGTCGAGACCCTCGGCGGCTACCCCGTCGTCGTCCGCCCCTCCTTCACCATGGGCGGCGCCGGCTCCGGCTTCGCCCACGACGAGGAGGAGCTCCGCCGCATCGCCGGCCAGGGCCTGACGCTCTCCCCGACCACCGAGGTGCTCCTGGAGGAGTCCATCCTCGGCTGGAAGGAGTACGAGCTGGAGCTGATGCGCGACACCAAGGACAACGTCGTCGTCGTCTGCTCCATCGAGAACTTCGACCCGATGGGCGTCCACACCGGTGACTCGATCACCGTCGCCCCGGCGATGACGCTGACCGACCGCGAGTACCAGCGGCTGCGCGACATCGGCATCGCGATCATCCGCGAGGTCGGCGTCGACACCGGCGGCTGCAACATCCAGTTCGCGATCGACCCGGTCGACGGCCGCGTCATCGTCATCGAGATGAACCCGCGCGTCTCGCGCTCCTCGGCGCTCGCGTCGAAGGCCACCGGCTTCCCGATCGCCAAGATCGCCGCCAAGCTGGCCATCGGCTACACGCTCGACGAGGTCCCCAACGACATCACCGAGAAGACCCCGGCCTCCTTCGAGCCGACCCTCGACTACGTCGTCGTCAAGGCCCCGCGCTTCGCCTTCGAGAAGTTCCCGCTCGCCGACGCCACCCTCACCACCACCATGAAGTCGGTGGGCGAGGCCATGGCCATCGGCCGCAACTTCACCGAGGCCCTCCAGAAGGCCCTGCGCTCCCTGGAGAAGAAGGGCTCGCAGTTCACCTTCGTCGGCGAACCCGGCGACAAGGACGAGCTGCTGGCCACCGCGGTTCGCCCGACCGACGGCCGCATCAACACCGTCATGCAGGCCATCCGCGCCGGCGCCACCCAGGAAGAGGTCTTCGAGTCCACGAAGATCGACCCCTGGTTCGTCGACCAGCTCTTCCTCATCAAGGAGATCGCGGACGACCTGGCCGCCGCCGACAAGCTCCACCCCGAGCTGCTCGCGGAAGCCAAGCGCCACGGCTTCTCCGACGCCCAGATCGCCGAGATCCGCGGCCTGCGCGAGGACGTCGTCCGCGAGGTCCGGCACGCGCTGGGCGTCCGCCCGGTCTACAAGACGGTCGACACCTGCGCCGCCGAGTTCGCCGCGAAGACCCCGTACTTCTACTCCTCGTACGACGAGGAGAGCGAGGTCGCCCCGCGCGAGAAGCCCGCGGTCATCATCCTGGGCTCCGGCCCGAACCGCATCGGCCAGGGCATCGAGTTCGACTACTCCTGCGTCCACGCCTCCTTCGCCCTCAGCGACGCCGGCTACGAGACCGTGATGGTCAACTGCAACCCGGAGACCGTCTCCACCGACTACGACACCTCCGACCGCCTGTACTTCGAGCCGCTGACGCTCGAAGACGTGCTGGAGATCGTCCACGCCGAGTCGCTGGCCGGCCCCATCGCGGGCGTCATCGTCCAGCTCGGCGGCCAGACCCCCCTCGGCCTCGCCCAGGCGCTCAAGGACAACGGCGTACCCGTCGTCGGCACCTCGCCCGAGGCCATCCACGCCGCCGAGGACCGCGGCGCCTTCGGCCAGGTCCTCGCCGACGCCGGCCTGCCGGCCCCCAAGCACGGCACCGCCACCACCTTCACGGGTGCGAAGGGCATCGCCGACGAGATCGGCTACCCGGTCCTCGTCCGCCCGTCCTACGTGCTCGGCGGCCGCGGCATGGAGATCGTCTATGACGAGGCCCGGCTGGAGTCGTACATCGCCGAGTCCACCGAGATCTCCCCGACCCGCCCCGTGCTGGTCGACCGGTTCCTCGACGACGCGATCGAGATCGACGTCGACGCCCTCTACGACGGCACCGAGCTCTACCTCGGCGGCGTCATGGAGCACATCGAGGAAGCCGGCATCCACTCCGGCGACTCGGCCTGCGCCCTGCCCCCGATCACCCTCGGCGGCTACGACATCAAGCGCCTGCGCGCCTCCACCGAGGCCATCGCCAAGGGCGTCGGCGTCCGCGGCCTGATCAACATCCAGTTCGCGATGGCGGGTGACATCCTCTACGTCCTGGAGGCCAACCCGCGCGCCTCCCGGACCGTCCCCTTCACCTCGAAGGCGACCGCCGTCCCGCTCGCGAAGGCCGCCGCCCGCATCTCGCTCGGCACCACCATCGCCGAGCTGCGCGCCGAAGGCCTGCTGCCGAAGACCGGCGACGGCGGCACCCTGCCGATCGACGCGCCGATCTCCGTCAAGGAGGCCGTCATGCCGTGGTCGCGCTTCCGCGACATCCACGGCCGCGGCGTGGACACCGTCCTCGGCCCGGAGATGCGCTCCACCGGCGAGGTCATGGGCATCGACGCCGTCTTCGGCACCGCCTACGCCAAGTCGCAGGCCGGCGCCTACGGCCCGCTCCCCACCAAGGGCCGCGCCTTCATCTCCGTCGCCAACCGCGACAAGCGCTCGATGATCTTCCCGGCGCGCGAGCTCGTCGCCCACGGCTTCGAACTCCTCGCCACCTCCGGCACCGCCGAGGTGCTGCGCCGCAACGGCATCAACGCCACCGTGGTGCGCAAGCTCAGCGAGGGCGAGGGCCCGAACGGCGAGAAGACCATCGTCCAGCTGATCCACGACGGCCAGGTCGACCTGATCGTCAACACCCCGTACGGCACCGGCGGCCGCCTCGACGGCTACGAGATCCGCACGGCGGCCGTGGCGCGCAGCGTCCCGTGCCTGACCACGGTCCAGGCGCTCGCCGCGGCCGTCCAGGGCATCGACGCGCTCAATCACGGCGACGTGGGCGTCCGCTCCCTCCAGGAGCACGCGGAGCAGCTGACCGCGGCCCGCGACTAGGGCCCCCGCGAGCCCGGCCCGACAGGCCGGGCCGGCCCTGACAGCCCGTACAGCCCGGACACGGGGAGGGGGACACCGGTTTCACGACGGGTGTCCCCCTTTCCATGAGCGCAGAGGGATCCTCTCCACGATGTACAAACTCTTCTTCAACCTGGTCTTCAAGCGGATGGACCCCGAGCGGGCCCACTACACGGCCTTCCGCTGGATCCGCCTCGCGGCCCGCATCCCGGTGCTTCGCACCTTCATCGCGGCCTGGCTCGCCCCGCGCCACGCCTCGCTGCGCACCGAGGCGCTGGGCCTGCGCATGCACGGCCCCTTCGGCCTCGCGGCCGGCTTCGACAAGAACGCCGTGGCCATCGACGGCATGTCGATGCTCGGCTTCGACCACATCGAGATCGGCACGGTGACGGCCGAGGCGCAGCCCGGCAACCCGAAGAAGCGGCTGTTCAGGCTGGTGCCGGACCGCGCGCTGATCAACCGCATGGGCTTCAACAACGAGGGCTCGGCCGCCGTCGCAGCGCGCCTGGCGGCCCGTAACCCGGTCTTCCGGACGGTCGTCGGCGTCAACATCGGCAAGACCAAGGTCGTGCCCGAGGAGGAGGCGGTGGGGGACTACGTGGCCTCGACCGAGCGCCTCGCCCGCCACGCCGACTACCTCGTCGTCAACGTCTCCTCGCCGAACACGCCGGGCCTGCGCAACCTCCAGGCGACGGAGTCGCTGCGTCCGCTGCTGTCGGCCGTACGGGAGGCCGCGGACCGGGTGGTCCCCGACCGCCGGGTCCCGCTGCTGGTCAAGATCGCCCCGGACCTGGCCGACGAGGACGTGGACGCGGTCGCGGACCTGGCCCTGGAACTGGGCCTCGACGGCATCATCGCGACCAACACGACCATCGCGCGCGACGGGCTCGGCCTGAAGTCCGCCGCGTCCCTGGTGAAGGAGACCGGCGGGCTGTCGGGCGCACCGGTCAAGGAGCGCTCGCTGGAGGTCCTGAGGCGCCTGTACGCCCGTGTGGGGGACCGGCTGGTCCTCGTCGGCGTCGGGGGCATCGAGAACGCCGAGGACGCCTGGCAGCGGATCCTGGCCGGCGCCACGCTGATCCAGGGTTACAGCGCCTTCATCTACGAGGGCCCGTTCTACTCCCGCGCCATCCACAAGGGCCTGGCCGCGCGCCTGGCCAACAGCCCGTACGCGTCGCTCGCCGAAGCGGTGGGCGCCGAGACCCGAAAGGCCGCGCAGTGACCGAAACCCCCGTGACCCCGTTCGGCACCCGTCTCCGCGAGGCGATGGACTCCCGCGGCCCGCTGTGCGTGGGCATCGACCCGCACGCGGCCCTGCTGGCCTCCTGGGGCCTGAACGACGACATCGCGGGCCTGGAGCGGTTCTCGCGCACCGTGGTGGAGGCGCTCGCCGACCAAGTGGCGGTCTTCAAGCCGCAGGCGGCCTTCTTCGAGCGGTTCGGCTCGCGCGGCATCGCGGTGCTGGAGCGGAGCGTGGCCGACGCGCGGGCGGCGGGCACCCTCGTGGTGATGGACGCCAAGCGCGGCGACATCGGCTCGACGATGGCGGCGTACGCGGAGACCTTCCTCTCGCCGTCCTCGCCGCTCTTCTCGGACGCGCTCACCGTCTCCCCCTACCTCGGCTACGGATCCCTGCGCCCGGCGGTGGACCTGGCGCGCGAGTCGGGCGCCGGTCTCTTCGTCCTCGCGCTCACCTCGAACCCGGAGGGCGCGGAGGTCCAGCGGGCGGTCCGGGAGGACGGCCGGACGATCGGCGCGACGATGCTGGCGCACCTCGCGGCCGAGAACGAGGGCGCGGCACCCATGGGCTCCTTCGGGGCCGTGGTCGGCGCCACGCTGGGCGACCTGTCCTCCTTCGACCTGGACATCAACGGGCCGCTGCTGGCCCCCGGCATCGGCGCGCAGGGCGCGACGGCGGCGGACCTGCCGGCGGTGTTCGGCAAGGCCGTGCGCAATGTCGTCCCCAACGTGTCGCGGGGCGTGCTGAAGCACGGTCCGGACACGGCGGCCCTGCGCGCCTCGGCGCGGCAGTTCGCGGACGAGATCCGAGAGGCCGTCTCCGCCTGATCGTCAGCCCGATCCGTCCGTGTGCGGCTCTCGCCGCACACGGATCCGGTGCGTTCGCGGCGGCTGCCGGACGGCGACACCGCACTGCCTGACGAAATTCGAACGTCTTTCCCCGGACAAAACAGGGGTATTTTGTCCGTGATGTACGGTTCAGTGGAGGCTGACCAGGACTTTTCGTCCGTTCTCGCTGACTGGAGCGGTGATGGCCGCTAGTCTCCGAGCAGAGTGAACGCGCAGCGAACGAGTTCCACCGCTGTTCGGGAGCTCGCCTGGTGGGGTGCCTGCGGGTCCTCCACCGGTCCGTATCCGACAGTTCGACATCCGAGGTGACGTAGGCGTGGCTCTTCCGCCCCTTACCCCTGAACAGCGCGCAGCCGCGCTCGAAAAGGCCGCCGCGGCTCGCCGGGAGCGGGCCGAGGTGAAGAATCGACTCAAGCACTCCGGCGCCTCGCTCCAAGAGGTCATCAAGACGGGCCAGGAGAACGACGTCATCGGCAAGATGAAGGTCTCCGCCCTGCTGGAGTCCCTGCCTGGCGTGGGCAAGGTGCGCGCCAAGCAGATCATGGAGCGCCTCGGCATCTCCGAGTCCCGGCGTGTCCGAGGTCTCGGTTCCAACCAGATCGCTTCTCTGGAGCGTGAGTTCGGCACCCCTGCCGGCTGACGCGTTGCCCGGAGCTCTTCCCGCGTTCCCAGGCAGTCTCTGGAACCTGGATAATCGCTCTATGGCAGCAGAGGTTCGTCCGCGGCTGACCGTGCTCTCCGGCCCTTCGGGGGTCGGCAAGAGCACGGTCGTCGCGCATATGCGCAAGGTCCACCCGGAGGTATGGCTCTCGGTGTCGGCCACCACCCGCAAGCCGCGGCCCGGTGAGCGACACGGAGTCCACTACTTCTTCGTCAACGACGACGAGTTCGACAAGCTGATCGCCAACGGCGAGCTGCTGGAGTGGGCCGAGTTCGCGGGCAACCGCTACGGCACACCGCGCGGCGCAGTACTGGAACGCCTGGAGAACGGCGAACCGGTCCTGCTGGAGATCGACCTCCAGGGCGCCCGGCTCGTCCGCGAGTCGATGCCCGAAGCCCAACTGGTCTTCCTGGCCCCGCCGAGCTGGGACGAGCTGGTCCGCCGGCTCACCGGCCGCGGCACCGAATCGGCCGAGGTCATCGATCGTCGGCTCGCGACCGCCAAGATCGAACTGGCTGCCGAGTCCGAGTTCGACACCACCCTGGTCAACACCTCCGTCGAGGACGTGGCTCGTGAGCTGCTAGCCTTGATGGAAGTTGTCTGATCGTTGATCGATGTTCATGTCGGTCAATGCTTGATCTTTCACCCATTCTTCGGAAGGTAGAGCGTGTCCTCTTCCATCACTGCGCCCGAGGGCATCATCAACCCGCCGATCGACGAGCTGCTCGAGGCCACGGACTCGAAGTACAGCCTCGTGATCTACGCGGCCAAGCGCGCGCGTCAGATCAACGCGTACTACTCGCAGCTCGGTGAGGGCCTGCTCGAGTACGTCGGCCCGCTGGTGGACACGCACGTCCACGAGAAGCCGCTTTCGATCGCGCTGCGCGAGATCAACGCGGGTCTGCTGACCTCCGAGGCCATTGAGGCCCCGGCTCAGTAAGGCACCGAAAATTCCTTTCACCGCAGGCCCGGCAGAACATCTGCCGGGCCTGTGGTGTGTCATAGGCCCATAGGTGTCACAGTGAGACGGATCCTGAAGAGGAGTGCCTGGTGGTCAAGCCGAAGGTGGTGCTGGGGGTCAGCGGCGGGATCGCCGCCTACAAGGCGTGCGAGCTGCTGCGCCTGCTGACCGAGTCCGGGCACGAGGTGCGGGTGGTGCCCACGGCGGCTTCCCTGAACTTCGTCGGTGAGGCCACCTGGGCCGCCCTGTCCGGGAATCCCGCCTCCACCGAGGTGTGGGAGACCGTCCACGAGGTCCCGCACGTACGCATCGGGCAGTCCGCCGACCTCGTCGTGGTCGCCCCGGCCACCGCCGACATGCTGGCCAAGGCCGCCCACGGCCTCGCCGACGACCTGCTCACGAACACCCTGCTCACCGCCCGCTGTCCGGTGGTCTTCGCCCCCGCCATGCACACCGAGATGTGGGAGCACCCCGCCACCCAGGAGAACGTGGCCACGCTGCGTCGGCGCGGAGCGCTCGTCATCGAGCCCGCCGTGGGCCGGCTCACCGGCAAGGACACCGGCAAGGGCCGGCTGCCCGACCCCGAGGAGGTCTTCGAGGTGTGCCGGCGGGTCCTCGCGCGCGGCGTGGCCGAGCCGGACCTCGCCGGGCGGCACGTGGTGATCAGCGCGGGCGGTACGCGGGAACCGCTGGACCCGGTCCGCTTCCTCGGCAACCGCTCCTCGGGCAAGCAGGGCTACGCGCTCGCCCGTACCGCCGTCGCCCGCGGGGCCCGGGTCACCCTGGTCGCGGCCAACACCGCGCTGGCCGACCCGGCGGGGGCGGACGTCGTCCGCGTGGGGACGGCCGTGCAGCTGCGCGAGGCGGTCCTCAAGGCCGCGGCCGACGCCGACGCCGTGGTGATGGCCGCGGCCGTGGCCGACTTCAGGCCCGCCGAGTACGCGGGCGGGAAGATCAAGAAGAAGGACGGGCAGGAGCCGGCGCCGGTCGCCCTCGTGCGCAACCCCGACGTGCTCGCCGAAATCTCGGCCGACCGGGCCCGGGACGGCCAGGTCGTCGTGGGATTCGCCGCCGAGACCGACGACGTCCTCGCCAACGGGCGCGCCAAGCTCCGGCGCAAGGGGTGCGATCTCCTCGTCGTCAACGAGGTCGGGGAAGCCAAGACCTTCGGTTCGGAGGAGAACGAGGCTGTGATCCTGGCCTCAGACGGATCAGAAACCCAGGTTCCCTATGGTCCGAAGGAGGATCTGGCGGAGCTGGTGTGGGACCAGGTGGCGGTCCGGCTTCCGGCGCGACGCGCCTGAGAAGATCCCTTCTCCTGGTCACATCCGTGCGCCAGAATGGAGTGCCGCAGGTCACACGGCTCCCATAAGGCGAGACGGGTGGTCCGTTAATCGGTGGCGACCGATAAACTGCATTCGGAACGTGATCGGGCGCAGCCCCCGGTGTGGTTCCGCCAAATGATCAGCCAGCAGCCGCTGCAACCCCAGGGAGCGTTGTGTCCCGTCGTCTGTTCACCTCGGAGTCTGTGACCGAGGGCCACCCCGACAAGATCGCTGACCAGATCAGCGACACGATCCTCGACGCGCTCCTCACCGAGGACCCGACGTCGCGCGTGGCCGTGGAGACCCTCATCACCACGGGTCTCGTGCACATCGCGGGCGAGGTGACGACGAAGGCGTACGCGCCGATCGCGCAGCTCGTACGCGACAAGATCCTGGAGATCGGCTACGACTCCTCGAAGAAGGGCTTCGACGGCGCCTCCTGCGGCGTGTCGGTGTCCATCGGCGCGCAGTCCCCGGACATCGCGCAGGGCGTCGACACCGCCTACGAGAAGCGGGTCGAGGGCGACGAGGACGAGCTGGACAAGCAGGGCGCCGGCGACCAGGGCCTGATGTTCGGCTACGCCTGCGACGAGACCCCCGAGCTCATGCCGCTCCCGATCCACCTCGCGCACCGGCTCTCCAAGCGGCTCTCCGAGGTCCGCAAGAACGGGACCATCCCGTACCTGCGTCCCGACGGCAAGACCCAGGTCACCATCGAGTACGACGGTGACAAGGCGGTGCGCCTCGACACGGTCGTCGTGTCCTCGCAGCACGCCTCGGACATCGACCTGGACTCGCTGCTCGCTCCCGACATCCGCGAGTTCGTCGTCGAGCACGTCCTGAACCAGCTCATCGAGGACGGCATCAAGCTCGACACCGAGGGCTACCGGCTGCTGGTGAACCCGACCGGCCGCTTCGAGATCGGCGGCCCGATGGGCGACGCCGGCCTGACCGGCCGCAAGATCATCAT
>NZ_JBEZLW010000013.1:0-189398 GCF_040652395.1 Streptomyces sp. NPDC048269 | reverse complement strand
CGCGGCCGCCCCGACGACGACCGCGGCAACAGCGCGGACAACGCTTCCCACTCCAGATCCGACAGTTCATGACGACGCACCATGCGACACATGATCCCCCATCAGAACCCTTTGAAGACACCCCCTAGGCCGAATCCGGGAGGAGGTGCTTGGCTCCCCATTCCCCCAGGGCTTCCAGGGCCGTGTTCAGCTCCTGGCCCAGCGGGGTCAGCGAATACTCGACGCGCGGCGGGACCTCGTCGTAGACCTCGCGGTGCACGATGCCGTCCGTCTCCAGCTCGCGCAGCTGGGCGGCGAGCACTTTCTCCGAGATGCCCGGGACGAGCCGGCGCAGTTCACCGAAGCGTCGGGGGCACTGCTCCAGCTCCCACAGGAGCGAGACCTTCCACTTGCCGTCGATCACGGACATCGCCGCGGCGATCCCGCAGTGATCCGCTCCGGGCCTTCGTGCCACCGCCACCGCACACCCCTCCCACCTGCTCGCTCACCTTGGGGTAACCACCCACTCCAAGGTGCGTACTTGAGCGCCTCACGGCCTGCCACCAGGCTAAACGCCATGACCGACAACACCCCGCAGAACCCGCTCACCTCCCTCACCCTGCTCGGCCTCGGCGACATGGGCACCGCCCTCGCCCGTACCTGGCTCGCCGCAGGGCACCGGCTCACCGTCTGGAACCGCACCGCCACCAAGGCCGGGCCGCTGGCCGCCGAAGGCGCCGTCGTTGCCGCGAGCGCCGCCGGGGCCGTGGCCGCGAGCCGGCTCGTCGTCCTGTGCCTGCTGGACGACGCCAGCATCGACTCGGCCCTGGCCGGCGTCGACCTGACGGGCAAGGACCTGGTCAACCTCACCACCGGCACCCCGGCCGAGGGCCGTGCCCGCGCGGCCTGGGCCGAGGAGCGCGGGGCCCGGTTCGTGGACGGGGGGATCATGGCCACGCCGACGATGATCGGCGTCCCGGAGAGCGGGGGCTACGTCTTCTACAGCGGCTCGCGGGCGCTCTTCGACACGCACCGGGAGGTCCTGGAGGTCCCGGCCGGCGGCCGCTTCGTCGGGGAGGACCCCGGTCACGCGGCCCTGCACGACGTGGCGCTGCTCAGTGCCATGTACGGAATGTTCGCGGGCGTCTCGCACGCCTACGCGCTGATCGAGGGCGAGGACGTCTCCCCGAAGGACCTGGCTCCGCTGCTGTCCGAGTGGCTCGGCGCGATGGGCTTCTTCATCGGCAACGCCGCCGAGCGGCTGAGCTCACGGGACTTCACCACCGGAGTGGTGTCCAACCTGGCCATGCAGGTCACGGGCAGTGGCACCCTGCTGCGCACCGCCGAGCAGCAGGGGGTCAGCGCCGAGCTGATCTCCCCGTACCTGGAGCTGATGCGGCGCCGGCTGACCGCCGACCCGGCCGCCCACGGCGGCGAGGACACGGCCGGGGCGATCACCTTGCTCAAGCGGTAGTTACGAGTACGCGGGCGGCGGCGGACCGAAACCTCCGGCCGTGGTGTCGGCCTGGGCCCCGAACCCGGTCCCCGGCCCGGCCTCCGCGCCGGCACCCGCCCCCGGGGCCCGGTCGGCCCCCGTCAGGTCGCGCGCCATCAGCGTGGCCCCCGCCACCGCGCCGGGCATCAGGAACACCGCGACCAGCGGCACCACGAACGCCAGCACCAGCGGCACCCCGAAGCCCAGCACCAGCATCCGCCGTGACCGCAGCAGCACCAACCGCTCGGGCAGGTCCACCTTGCGCCGCTGGAGGGCTACGGCGGTGAGTTCCTGGGTCAGGAAGTACCCGGAGACGCAGAACCCGAGCGCCGGGACCACGGTCTGCCCGATCACCGGGATGAAACCGAGGGCGAAGAGCAGGATCCCGTACAGCAGCACCCGGCCGAGCACCTTCACGCTGTCCCGGGCCGAGACCCACAGCTCCCGCCAGAGCGGGAGCCCGGACTCGGGCACATCGCCGCCCTCGCTCCGGTCGACCTGCTCCGAGAGGGACTCGTAGAACGGCTGGCCGATCAGCAGGGTCACGGCGGTGAAGGTGATCACCGCGAGGAACAGTCCGAGGCAGAAGACCAGCGCGGTCAGGAAGCCGCGGAAGAGCCCGAGCCACGGCGAGGCCCAGCCGTCGGCGAAGGGGGTAACCCAGGCGGTGAGGTCGTCGGCGCCGTAGCCGAGCCCGACCAGCGCTCCGGCGTAGAGGACGAGGGAGACCAGCCCGGGCAACAGCCCGAAGCCCAGCCACCGTCCGTGCCGGAACACCCAGCGCTGTCCGGCCAGCAGATACCGGAAACCCCCCGCAAGATCACGCATGGCGCCAGTCTACGGGGAAGGCCGCACCCCGGACCGGGGTGCGGCCTTCGCCGAGCCGTGCCTGATCAGACGGCGAGCTCGACGGTGATGTTGCCGCGGGTCGCCTTGGAGTACGGGCAGACCTCGTGGGCCTTCTCGATGAGGTCCTTGGCGGTGGTGGCGTCCACGTTCGGGATCACGGCGGAGATCTTGACGATCAGGCCGAAGCCCTCGTCGTTCTTGCCGATGCCGACCTCGGCCGTGACGGTGGAGCCGGAGATGTCGGCGTTCACGTTCTTGGCGACGACACCCAGGGCGCCCTGGAAGCAGGCGCTGTAGCCGGCGGCGAACAGCTGCTCCGGGTTGGTGCCGGCACCGCTGCCGCCGAGCTCCTTCGGCGGGTTCACGACGACGTCGAGCTGGCCGTCGTTGGTGGCGACGCGGCCGTCACGGCCGTTCTCGGCGGTGGCGACAGCGGTGTACGCGACGTCGGAGTACTGGATGGACATGTAAGAAGATCCTCCTGGTAATCGCCGAGACTCGCGCCCACGGTCACGACGGTGTGGGGTGAGCCTAACCGGTGAAAGAAACGATCATCTTTCCGGTGTTCTCGCCGCGCAGCATGCCGAGGAAGGCGGAGGCCGCGTTCTCGACGCCCTCGACGACCGTCTCGTCGTACCGCAGCTCACCGGAGCCCAGCCAGCCGGCCACGTCCTGGACGAACTGCTGCTGCAGCCCGGCGTGGTCGTTGACGAGGATGCCCTGGAGCCGCAGCCGCTTGCCGATGACCTGCATCAGGTTGCGCGGGCCGGGGGCGGCGTCGGTGTCGTTGTAGTGGGCGATCGCGCCGCACAGGGTGGCCCGGCCGTTCACGTTCAGGGAGGAGATGGCGGCCTCGAGGTGGTCCCCGCCGACGTTGTCGAAGTAGACGTCGATGCCCTCGGGGGCGGCCTCGCGCAGCTGCTGGCCGACGGGGCCGTTCTTGTAGTTGAAGGCGGTGTCGAAGCCGTACTTCTCCGTGAGGTGCGTCACCTTCTCGTCCGAGCCGGCGGAGCCGATCACCCGGGAGGCGCCCTTGATCTTCGCGAACTGGCCGACGAGGCTGCCGACCGCACCGGCCGCACCGGAAACGAAGACCGCGTCGCCCTCCTTGAAGGAGGCGACCTCGAAGAGGCCCGCGTAGGCGGTCAGGCCCGGCATGCCGAGTACGCCGAGGTAGGCGGAGAGGGGGGCGAGCGAGGCGTCCACCTTGGTGGCGAACTTCGCGTCGAAGTCCGCGTACTCGCGCCAGCCCAGGTGGTGCAGGACGTGGTCTCCGACGGCGAAGCCCTCGGCGGCGGAGGCGACGACCTCGCCGACCGCGCCGCCCTGCATCGGCTCGTCCAGCTGGAACGGCGGGACGTAGGACTTCACGTCGTTCATCCGTCCGCGCATGTACGGGTCCACGGACATGTGGAGGTTGCGCACGAGGATCCGGCCGGGGGCGGGCTCGGCGGACACGGGCACCTCGCGCAGGGCGAAGTCCTCGGCGACGGGCCAGCCCTGCGGCCGACGGACGAGGTGCCACTCGCGGCTGACGGCGGGGATCTGAGACATGCGGCGCTCCTGGTAAGAACGAAATTGCTTCACTAGGTGAAACAACCATGCGCCTGGATATTTCATGTTGTCAAGTAAATGGGTACTCTGAATCCATGCCCAGTCGTCGCGTAGACCCAGTGACCGTCGAGGTCGTCGAACTCATCGGCGACGTCGTGGCCAGGTACCACATGGAGTACGAGCATGCGGCCGCCAGCCACCAGCTGACCGGCGCGCAGGCCAGAGTGCTGAACCTGCTCTCCCTGGAGCCGATGGCGATGCGCCGCATCGCGCAGAAGCTGAGGTGCGAGCCGTCGAACGTGACCGGCATCGTCGACCGGCTGGAGACCCGCGGCCTGGTCGAGCGCCGCCCGGACCCCGCCGACCGCCGCGTGAAGCTGGCCGCCCCGACGGAGGAGGGCCTGCTGACCGCGGACCGGCTGCGCGAGTCGCTGGACTTCGCGCGCGAGCCGCTGGCCGGCCTGTCGGCCGAGGAGCGGACGGCCCTGCGGGACCTGCTCAGGCGGATGCTGGGCTGACCCGGCGGCTCAGAACCAACCGCAGAAGAGCCAGCAGTCGTCCTTCGGCTTCTGCGTGGGCTTGGGCGTGGGCTTCGTCGGGGTCGGGGTCGGCGGCTGAGGGCTGCCGGTGGCGCTCTGCGACGGCTGCCCCGAAGCGGTCGGCTTTATGTTGCCCCCGGGCCCGGGAGTGCTGGACGCCGAGCCCGACGTCGTGGGCGCAGGGGCGGACGGCGCCGGCGCCGACTGCGTCACACCCCCGGAAGGCGCCCCGGTGCCGGCCTTCTTCGCAGGCCCGGCGGCGGCCTTCGCCGTGGCCTTTCCGGACGGCCCGGCGGGCGCGCCGGAAGTCGGCAGGTCCGGCAGCGGCGCGGGCTGCTGCGGTCCGGCGTCGTCGGTCAGCACCACCGTGGCGGCCCGGTCGCTGCGCTGGCCGTCGGTGGCCATCTTGGCCACCCCGAGCGAGCCGGCGGTCGCGAGCAGCAGCCCGAGCCCGACGGTCAGCACCGTCCGGCGGCGCCTGCGGTGCGTGGCGCGGCGGCGGGCACCGGCCCTGCGCTCGTTCGGCGCGGAGAGCACCACGAGCGAGTCCGCGTACACGTCGGCCAGCGTGGGCTGCGGCGCGGGCTCGTCCGCCACGGCCGCGGGCGCGGCGGCGGGCGCGGCGGCGGGCGCGGCGGCGGGCGCGGCGGGCATCAGGTACTCGGCCGGAGTTCCGCACCCGGCGCACGCCAGCGCGCCGTTGAGGTACCTCCGACACGCGGGGCAGTAGTTCATAGGGCCCGCAGGCTACGGGGTTCCCGGCAACATCCGTATCCCGGGAACGTAAGGATCCTGTGTGGAATTGTTGCCTCCATGACAGCGAATCCGACTCCGGGCGCCCGGGGCCCCTTCGGGCCGGCCGCCTTCCAGCTGGTGCTGCTGCGCAGGATGGCGGACTTCCAGCCGGACCTCGCCGACGAGGCCCGCAGGCGGCTCGGCGCCTCGCTCTCGGAGCAGCGGGAGGCGAACAAGCGCTGGCAGGCGATGGTCCGCTCGCCCCGCTCCCGGGGCGCCCTCTCCCGCTACCGCTCGGTGCTCGGCGCCCCGGAGTCCGCGGAGTCGCGCAGGATCGGGGACCTGGAGTGCGAGGCGCTGCTGTGGCCCGTACCGCTCTGGCCGGACCTGCGCTTCGAGGTGCTGGCCGCGCCGGACGGGGCGGTGTGGAACGAGTGGCTGGTACGGGCCCCGGGCGCGCGGGGGCCCGTACTGGCGTCGGCGGACGATCTGCGACCCTGGTCGGCGACGGTGGACGAGGTGGCGCGGGCCTTCGCCCCGGTGCGGCCGATGGAGGGCACCGCGCCGACCCGCTGGCGCCTGGCGTTCGCCGCGGGGGCGAGGCACTGCGTGGCCGAGTTCACGTACGGCCTGCTCCAGCGGGTTTCCTGCGAGGACCTCTAGACCGTGGGGGCGAGGTCCCGCCCGGCCCGGACGGCGCTGCGCTGACGACCTAGGAGGCGAGGAAGGACCGGACGCCCGCCGAGGTGGCGTCGTCGCCGAGCAGGTCGTTGTGCTTGAGGCAGCCGACCGGCGTGTTGGCCGCCCCGGTCAGCGGGACGCTGTCGTCCGGGTTGACGACCTCGTCGCAGTTCGACCAGAAGGTCGCGTACTTCACCGCGCCCGGGGTCTCGTCCCCGCCGTTCAGGTTCTTGACCACGTACGAGCCGGGCGTCATGTCCCGGCACGCCTGGTCCCACAGCGCGCAGGCCCATGCGGTGGAGGTGCCCCGGTTGGGTCCGGCCAGCGAGACCCAGTGGCCCACGGTGGCCGCGCCGCCGCCGAACTTCACGTACCAGCGGCTCACCAGCGAGCCGAAGGAGTGCGCGACGACGTCGACCCGGGCCGCGCCGGTCTGCCGGCGGACCTCCTCGACGTAGGCGCCGAACCGCCCGGCGAGGACCTCGTTGACCGACAGGTGGGTGTCGTAACCCCAGGAGAAGAGGTCCGAGTCGGCGTACCCGGCGGCGCGCAGGTCCTCGCGCAGGGCTCCCCAGACGCCCGGATCGGCGTTGTAACCGTGTACGAAGACCACCGGATTGCGCGATGACGCCTGCTCGGAGGCGTGGTCCGTGACCCGGTCGGCGGCACGGGCCGATACCGGCGCCAGCAGCGCCAGGCAGAGCGTCAGGAGTGCCACCAGTCTCTGGCGGGTCGTCAGCATCGAGTCCCCTTTACCTGGTTACGCGTGAGTAGCGCGTGCGGTGGGCGCATGCTGGTGCCTGTCGGTACAGAAATCCACCCCCATGCAGCCGCGACGCACCCCCGACCGGAGCATCACAACGGGCGATCAGCCCCAAATGCCCGAGAAGATATGACAAGCGACCGGCATTCCGCCGGTCCTCTTGCGTCAGCGCTCTCGGAGGATCTGCCGTGACCGTCAGTCTTGAGCAGTTGCGCCGCTGCCACGTCGCCGTCGACCTGGGGGCCGCCAGGACCCGCGTGTACGTCAAGGGCGCCGGCCTCGTCGTCGACGAGCCCAGCGTCGCCGCGGTGAACACACGGACCGGCGCGCTCATCGCCGTCGGTACCTTCGCCGAGCGGATGACCGGCCGCACGCCCGACTACATCCGGGTCGTGCGCCCCGTCTCCGGCGGCACCGTCGTCGACATCGAGATGGCCCAGCGGATGCTCCGTCACCTGCTCGGCGAGAAGCTGCGGCGCGCGCTGCGCCGCAAGCCCCGGCTGCGGGCCGCCGCCTGCACCCCGCACGACGCGGACCCGCTGGCCCAGCGGGCGACCGTGGAAACCCTCGTCGGGCTCGGCGCCCGCCGCGTCGAACTCGTCGACACCCTGATCGCGGCGGCCGTCGGCTGCGGCCTGCCGGTGGAGCAGCCGACCGCGACGATGATCATGGTGTGCGGGGCGGCGGCCACCCAGGTGGCCGTCCTCTCCCTCGGCTCGATCGTCACGGCCGAACGGATCCCGGTCGGCGGCGAGGCCATCGACCACGCGGTGGTCCAGCACCTGCGCCACGCGCACGAGCTGATGCTGCCGAGCCAGGCGGTGCGGCCGCTCCAGCTGGCGCTGCACGGCAACGGCATCACCGCCGAGGGGCCGGCCTCCACCCTCATCCACGGCCGCGACGTGGCCACCGGACTGGCCCGATCCGTCCACGTGGACACGGCGGCGGTCCGCGACGCCATCCACACGCCGCTGACCGCCGTCCTCGACGGCATCGGCAAGGTGCTGCGGGACTGCCCGCCGGACCTGGTCGCCGACCTGACGGACAAGGGGATCATGATGGTGGGCGGCAGCGCCCTGCTGCCCGGCCTGGACCAGATGCTCCGCGACGCCACCGGGATGCCCGTCGCCATCGCGGAACGGCCCGACGTGTGTGCCGTACTCGGTCTCGGCGCGATGCTGGAAGGGAAGATCGCCCCCATGGTTCTCAACCCGCTGGCCGAATGACGAACGCCGGGGCGGGACCCGTCGAAGAGCCCGAAGAGGGGCCCGGACAAGGGCCCGAACAGGGTCCCGACGAGGAGCCCGACCGGCCCTCCGCCCTCCCGGTCCTGCTGGACACGGTGCTCAGCGTCGGATCCGAGCTGGAGCTGAACGCCACCCTCCAGCACCTCGTGGATTCGGCGACCGAGCTCTGCGCGGCGCGGTACGGAGCGCTCGGGGTCATCGACCCCGAGCGCGTCCGGCTGACCGCGCTCTTCACCGCCGGGCTGACCGGCGCCGAGCGGGCGGCGATCCCCCGGCTTCCCGACGGGCGTTCCGGCGTGCTCGGTGCGCTCATCAGCGACCCCCGGCCGCTGATGCTGGACGATCTGACGGCGGACCCGCGCTTCGCCGGGTTCCCGCCGGGCCACCCGCCCATGCGCAGCTTCCTGGGCGTGCCGATCCGGGTGCACACCGAGGTCTTCGGCAACGTCTACCTCACCGAGAAGCGGGGCGGCGGCCCGTTCACCGCCGAGGACCTCGCCCTGGTGCGCGTCCTGGCCTCGCAGGCGGGGATGGCGATCGGCAACTCGCGGCTCTACGAGACCGCGCGCCGCCTGGAGCGCTGGATCGAGGGCGCCGCCGCCGTGACCACCACGCTGCTGGCCGGCCGCCCGGCGGCGGACGCTCTGATGTGCGTGGCCGAACGGGCCCGGCTGCTGGCCGACGCCGCGGCCGGGGTGGTGCTCCAGCCGACCCGGGAGGGCGGCATGGAGATCGTCGCCGCCTCCACCCACGGGGATCCCGGCGACCTGGTGGGGACGGCGATCGCCCCCGGGTCGCCCGTACTGGAACAACTCCTCGGCGGCGAGCCGGTCTTCATAGAGGATTCGGCCACCGATCCCCGGATGACCACGCACGTCCGGGAACGGTTCGGGCCCAGCATGATGCTCCCGCTCCAGAGCGGCGGCCAGCTGATCGGCACCCTGGCTCTGCCGCGCGCCCGGGGCGGTCCCCCGTACGACGCCGTGGACAGGCTGCTGGCCTCGCAGTTCGCCTCCCATGCGGCGCTGGCCCTCGTACTCGCGGACGCGCAGCACGACCGCGAGCAGCTCGCGGTGTACGAGGACCGTGACCGCATCGCCCGGGACCTGCACGACCTGGTGGTCCAGCGGCTGTTCGCCACGGAGATGATGCTGGAGAGCACCAGGCGTCGCTCCTCGAACGCACCGTCGGGGGACACGGTGGGCGACGAGCTGAGCCGTGCCGTGGACGAGCTGGACTCCACCATCCAGGAGGTCCGCACGGCGATCTTCGCCCTCCAGCAGCCGCCGGCCGACGCCCCGACGACCTTCCGGAGGCGGGTGCTGCGCGAGACGGGCGGCGCGGCCGTGCTGTTCGGCTTCCAGCCGTCGGTGCACTTCGCGGGGGCGGTGGACGCGCTGCTGCCGGACCCGGTGACGGGTCATCTGCTGGTCGCCCTGCGCGGCGCGCTGGGCGCGGCGCACCGGCGGAGCGAGGTCACCGGCCTCGACGTGGAGGTGGACACGACCCCGTACCGGGTCCGCCTGACGGTGGCGGACGACGGCCGCACGGAGTCGGGGACCCGGGGGGCGACGTTGACGTGGGAGTCGGCGCTGTAGCCCTGAACGGGAGGCTCGGCGGGGCATCGCCGGTCCCGAGGCCGCCGCCGCCGGCGGCCGCCCCGGCGCGCCCGTCCGGCCCGGCACCCGGCGTGCTCTTACGGCTGGCCCGGGCGGTTGGCGGCGCGGAGGGCGATGCGGGTGTTGGACTGGGCCACCCCGGCCTCCCGCTTCAGGCGGCGGAGCAGGGCGTCGAGTGCGGCGGGGTCGGCGGCCCGGGCGCGTACGAGGTAGTCGTGCTCGCCCGTCACGTGGACGACCTCGGTGATTCCCGGGAGCTTGGCGGCCTGCCGTTCGAACTCCTCGTTGGTGGTGTCCTGGCGCAAGGTGACGTCGATGAAGACGACGAGCCCGCCGCGGGTGTCGGCGCCCGGGTCGACCAGGATGGTGAACCCCCGGATCACCCCCTCCCGGCGCATCCGGCGCACCCGGTCGGCGGCCGCGTTGGCGCTGAGGCCGACACGGACGCCGAGGTCGCGGTACGAGATCCGCGCATCCAGCTGCAGGATGCCGAGGATTTCCCTGTCGAGGCGGTCCATACCGCGATTCTCGCAGCCGGGGCCGATATCGGTGCCCGTCCGGCGGCCCGTGGGCCTGACGCTCCCCCTATGAGCGAACTGATGACACCGGCCTTGGCGGGCGCGGTCGCGGGCCTGGGCGTGGCGATGCCGATGGGTGCGATGAGCGTGCTGCTGCTGCAGGAGGCGATGCGCCACCGCCGCGCGGCGATCGCGGCGGCCGCGGGCATCGCGGCGGTCGACCTCGGCTACGCCGCGCTGGCCACCGCCCTGGGCCCGTGGGTGGCCTCCCACATCTCCCCGATCGAAGCCTGGGTCCGCCTGACCTCCGCGGTGATCCTCCTGGCCATCGCCGCCCGGGGCCTCACGAGGCACCGCCGCCACCCCGATCACTCACCCCCGCCGCACCGTCCAGCCCCCCGGCGATCGGGGCGCGGGGGCCCGGGGCGGAGCCCCGGTCATCCAGCCCGGCTGCGCCTTCCAGCCCCGCCGGACCAGCCCGCCCCGCCGGCGTTCGAGGCGCGGGGCCCGGCGCGGAGCCCCGGGTCTGGAACCGGAGCCGACGCCCGGCCCACAGGCGGAGCCGACCCGGCCAAGGCTTTCGCCCGGTACGTCGGCCTCACCGCCCTCAACCCCACTACCGCCCTCTATTTCGCCGCCCTCACCACCGCGCAGGGCGCCACCCTCCGCACCGGCCCGGCCGGAGCCGCCTTCCTCCTCGGCGTCGGCGCCGCCTCGCTCCTCTGGCAGCAGTCCCTCGTCGCGCTCGGCGCACTCGCCGGGAGCCGGATCTCGGACACCGCCCGCGCGTGGACCTTCCGCCTCGGCTACGGCCTCGTCGCCGCCTATGCGATCAAGATCGCCCTTCCCCTCCCGTGAACAACCCCTAGGGTGAGCCCGTGACGACGACCCGCCTCTCGGCCCGCGCGGCCATCGCCTCCGTGACCGACCCCGGCAGCTTCACCGAACTCCCCGCCCCCCGACGGGAGTCACCGGCCGACGGCCCCTTGGCCTGGACCGGCTACGACGACTCCCGCGCCCGCGCCGCGCAGCGGACCGGTGAGCAGGAGTCCGTCGTCACCGGCACCGCCCGCATCGGCGGCCGCGAAGCCGCCGTGATCTCCTTCGAGTTCGGCTTCCTCGGCGGTTCGCTGGGCGAGCGCACCGGAGACCGGCTCGAAGCCGCGTACAGCCACGCTCGCGAGCACCGCCTGCCCCTCGTCTCCCTGATCGCCACCGGCGGCTCCCGCATGCAGGAGGGGATGCTCGCGCTGACCCAGCTCCAGCGCGTGGCCCGCCAGTGCGTACTGACCCGGGCTGCCGGGCTGCCCCAGATCGCCGTCCTGCGCGATCCGACGACCGGCGGCGGCTGGGCCACCCTCGGCGCCGGGGCGGACGTCGTCCTCGCGCTCCCCGGGGCCCAGGTCGGCTTCGCCGGTTCCCGGGTACGGCCCGCGGACGCGGACCCGGCGGCGTACTGCGCCGAGGGCCAGTACGCCGCCGGGCACGTGGACGCCGTGGTCCCCCCGGCCGAGCTCCCCGGGGTCCTGTCCGACTGGCTCCGCGTCCTGTCCGCGCCCCGCGCGGACGGACCCGTCGAACCCCCGGCCGCGCTGGGCGGCGTACGCGGTGGTCAGCCCCCCGCGACCGGCTGGGACGCGGTCCGGCAGGCGCGTCATCCGGACCGCCCGCGCGCCGCGGCCTACCTCGACGCGTACTTCGCCCTCCGCCTGCCGCTCTCCGGGGACCGGGCGGGCGGCACCGACCCCGGCATGCTGTGCGGGTTCGGGCTGCGGGAGGGCCGGGCCGTGGCGTACGCCGCCCAGTGCGGCACGGCCACCCGCCCGGCGGGATACCGTACGGCCGCCCGCGTCCTGCGCCTCGCGGACCGGCTCGGCATCCCCGTGCTCACCCTGGTGGACACCCCGGGGGCGGCCAACGACGCCGCCGCCGAGCACGAGGGGGCGGGCGCGGCCATCGCGGACACCTTCGCGGCGCTGGCCGCGGCCACCGTCCCCGTCACCACCCTGCTGATCGGCGAGGGCGGCTCGGGCGGCGCCCTCGCGCTGGCCGCGCCGGGGAACACGTGGGTCACCCCGGACAGTTACTTCTCGGTCATCGCCCCTGAACTCGCGGCAGCCATCCTCAAGCGCCCCCCGACGGCCGCCCCGGCCACGGCGGACCAACTCCGCATCCGCCCCCAGGACCTGGTGACCCTGGGCGTCGCCCGCGGGATCGTTCCCCCCGCCCCACCCGCCTCCTGCGCCACCGCATCCGGCCCGGCCGGGGACTGAGACGCAGGGCCGGGACGCTGCCCGGGGCCCGGGGCCCGGGGCCCGGGGCAGCGTCCCGGCAACGGCCCCGCACCGCGAACCGGTGGACGCGTGAGGCCCTACGCCTGCGGCGACCGCGCGTCGTAGCGGGCGAACGCCCGCCAGCGGAGCGCGAGCAGGCCCAGCACCAGCACGCAGGAGAGGCCCCCGCCCGTGATCGCCACGGCCGGGGAGGTCAGGTCCGCGGCGGTCCCGGCGAGGAAGTCCCCGAGCCGGGGCCCGCCCGCGACGACCACGATGAAGACGCCCTGGAGGCGCCCGCGCATGTCGTCCGGGGTGGCGGCCTGGAGCATCGTGGTGCGGAACACCATGGAGATGGTGTCCGCACACCCGGCCACGGCCAGGAAGAACAGACCGAGCCACAGGTTCCGGGTGAGGCCGAAGACCGCGATCGCCAGTCCCCACCCGGCGACGGCCACGAGGATGGCCAGCCCGTGCCGGCGGATGCGGCCCTGCCAGCCGGAGAACAGCCCGCCCAGCAGCGCCCCGACGGCGGGCGCGGCCACCAGCAGGCCGACCGTCTTCGCGTCGCCGCCGTACCAGAGCACGGCGATGGCCGGGAACAGTGCCTTCGGCTGCGACAGCACCATGGCGGCCAGGTCGGAGAAGAAGGTCATCCGGATGTTGGGCCGGGTGCCGAGGAAGCGCAGACCGTCGACGACGGAAGCCCTTCCGCGCGTCCCCTCGGCGCGGTCGGGCTTCATCGACGGCAGCCGCCACATCGCGTAGAGGGCGGCGGTGAAGGTCACCACGTCGATCAGGTACGCCGCCTGGTACCCCCACCAGGCGACGATCAACCCGCCCAGCATCGGGCCGGCCATCATCCCGGAGGTCATGGTCACGGAGTTCAGCGCGTTGGCGGCGGGCAACTGCGCGGACGGCAGCAGCCGCGGGATCATGGCGGACCGGGCCGGTCCGGCGAGCGCCCCGCACACCGCCTGGAGCGCGACGACGGCGTACAGGAACCACACCCGGTGGTATCCGAGCAGTGCGGCCGCGGCGAGCGCGGCCGACAGCCCGGCGGCGCCGAGGGAGCTGTAGAGGCCGAGCTTGCGCCGGTCCACGGTGTCGGCGATGGCTCCGCCGTAGAGCCCGAAGACGACGAGCGGGACGAGTGAGAAGAGTCCGACGAGCCCGACGGAGAAGCTGGACCGGGTGATGTCGTAGACCTGGAGCGAGATCGCGAGGGCGGTCATCGCCTGGCCGAGCCAGGAAATGGTGCCGCCGACCCACAGCCGCCGGTAGTCCCGGGACGTGCGGAGCGGGGTGAGGTCGGCAAATATTCGCCGCTGGGGGCGGTCGGGCGCGGCGGTACGGGTCACAGCGGATGATAACCAGAGGGCCGCTCGCCGCCCGCGGTCATTTTCCCGCACGCACACACCGGCAACAGCCGCCCCACCCGGGTCCCGGGGCCCCACACCGGGCCGCTGCTTGCCGCTAACTCGCCACCGTCACGGGACATTTGACCGGATCGCCGTACGCTCCGCGCCTCGTGTTCAGCTCATGATGAAAAGACTCGTATGTCCAGGGAGGCGTAGTGATCGAACCTGGCAACAGCACCACGAGCACCGGCACCGCGCAGAACACGGTGCGCTCCACCGTTCCCCTCACCGTCGGGGTCGAGGAGGAGTTCCTCCTCGTCGACGCCCGCACCTTCCGGGTGGTCCCCACGGCCCCGCTCGTCCTCGCCACGGCCGGCGGGCTGCCCGGGGAGATACACCCCGAGGGCACCCGCTACCAGGTGGAGATCTCCACCCCGATCGCCCACTCGGCGGCCTCGCTGCGCGAGGAACTCGCCACCCTGCGGCGCACCCTGGGGCGGGCGGCCCGCGCCCACGGCTGCCGCCTGCTGGCCGCACCCTCTCCGGTCGTGGCCGTGGAGGGGCCGCTGCACCTGACCAACGACGAGCCGCGCCAGCGCGAGCAGCACCGCCGCTTCGGCTCGCTCACCGACACCCTCGTGAGCTGCGGCCGCCACGTCCACATCGGCACGCTCGACGTCGACACGGCGGTGGCGGTGTCCAACCGGGTCAGACCGTGGCTGCCGACGCTGATCGCGCTGGCCGCCAACTCGCCGTTCTGGGGCGGCCGTGACACCGGCCACGCCAGCTGGCGGGCAATGGCCTGGTCGGGCTGGCCCTCGGCGGGTCTGCCCCCGCACTTCACGTCCACGGCCCACTTCCGGCTCTCGGTGCAGACCCTGCTCGGCTCGGGGGCGGCCCTGGACACCAAGATGGTCTACTGGGACCTCCGTCCGTCGGGGCACTGGCCGACGCTCGAAATCAGAGCGCCGGACATGTCTCCGGACATCGACACGGCCATCCTCCAGGCCGAGCTGGTCCGTGCCCTGGTCGCCACGGCCCTGCGGGAGATCGCGGAGGAACGGCCCGAACCGGCCCTGCGGGACGACGTACTGCGCCTGGCGCGCTGGCGGGCGGCCCACGACGGCCTGGAGGGATTCGGCCTCGACCCGTACACGGGCGCCGAACTCCCGGCGGCCGACCTCGCGGAGGCCCTGCTGGACCTGGTCGCTCCGGCCCTGGTCGCCGCCGGCGACCTCGACCACGCGGCCAAGACCCTGGGCGCCCTCCTCCGCGACGGCTCGGGCGCCCACCGCCAACGGGCGGCCTTCGCCCGCCGCCAGGACCTGACGGACGTACTGCGTTACCTCGCGGACGAAACGGAGAACTTCTAGCCGGACACCGAAATCCCCCCGGAAACGCCAAAGCCGCAGGTGCAATCGTTTCTGCACCTGCGGCTCGCAGTGGGGCGGGTGGGACTCGAACCCACGGCCGACGGATTATGAGTCTTCTTGGGATCTTGGCGGCCTTTGCCCTCTGACGCGGATCTGTGACGTTTCCCCAGGTCAGAGCCCATTACTTGTATGGAAACCTGCCCTCTTGTGCGCGTCCGTACCTGTCCTTGTGTCCCCTGGCCGTCCCCTGGCCGTCCCCTGGCGGTCCGCTCCGGCGGGTGCTAGTTCGCCCCCTGACGGGAGAGGGGTGAGCAAGCAGCACGTTCGGACTTGTGCGCAGCGGGTTCCCATTCCATCGGAAGAAGGCTCCACCCTCGATCGGGGCAGAGCCTCACAACCGCGACCGGTTCATTGCGACTAGGCGCACTCTGGCCACGCAAAGGCGGCGACGGACAGTGATTTGAATAGTCCAATGACCCTGTCATGACGAGGGGCATCATCGACGTGAAGCTCTCACAGGGTCGCGTCGGCAGAGTGGTGTAGCCATAGGCGTTCGATCAGGGCACCAGGGACCGCGATGCCGTCCGAGATCCACTCCTCACGGCCCTTGTCGACGGTGGTCGGTGACTGGAGTCGAGCGCCGCCAGGGTCAGCCGGACAGCTTCGGCGTCGGCCACGCAGCCGCCCGCCGCCGGTGCGGGGGGCCGTCAGAAGAAGATCGCGAGGAGCGCGCTGGACACGTCCACCACGCCCAAGCCGCAGATCCCGACCAGCTGGCCGGCGCTCACCCAGGTGTCCCTGTGGCGCTTCGGCACCAGCACTTTGGTTCTGCGGAAGACGCCGAAGATCCAGGAGGCAATCATGAATATGCCGAGTAAAGCCACGTAGAGGATCAGCTGTTCCAGCTGGGGGAAATGGGACACATCACTTCACCGCCTTGAGTCGGGTCAGGGCTTCATCGCGGGCGAACGCCAGCGGGAAGAGCTGGTGCATGGCTCCGACAGACGCTTCCGCAAGGTCGGCCCACATGTCGAAGAAGCCGTCGGATGAGCGGTCGCCGTCGGAGCCCGCCGCACGAACCGAGGATGGCAGGGGCGCCGGAAGGACGAGCGTCCTGTGCGCGATACCACCGAGGGTGGTATCCACCCGCTGTCGGACGGCACGGAGCCGCCGCATCTCCTCGGCCGGGGTAGCCGCGGTATGCCGCCGCTCGCTTCTGGTGTGCGCGGTCCAGTCGAGTAGGTCGTCTGTGGGCCTGAGGTGGATGACTAGCGGCGTCCTGGCCGAGCGGGACGCCGCGATGACCTTCGCGGCAGCCTCGGAGTCACCGACGTCCGCCGCCCAGACCCGCGTCCGTCCCAGATCGCTGCCTTCCACGTACGTCCGCACGACCTCCAGTCGGTCGCGCTCCTGGTCGGCGTCACCCCAGCGGTGCGTCAGCCGGGAGAACGCACGCGACGCCACCAGGCCGACATGGCTGTAGTCGTAGTCGAAGGCATGCCCCAGGAAGCTGGCGACATCCGCCGATCCGGCCCAGTGTCCGCCGATGACGGCGATCGACCTGGGTACTCCCGCCATCGGCGCGCCACTGCCCTTCCGCGCTGCCACGAACCTCGGAACGTTGATCACAAACTCCCGTTGTCCGGGAACCCATCCCTCGACGAATCCGGCGCCGAACCAAGCGAGCTCGTCGTGAAGTGCCGCCTCGACCCGCTGCCGGTCGAGAAGACTGACGGCCGCACCGTTCAGCGACCTCAGGACGACGCGGTCGCTGTAGTGCCTCCGCCGGGCACCCCTCCCCAACCAGACCGGGCGGATCCCGACCTCGAAGTCGGCCTCGCTCAAGGCGGAGTTGGCAATTCGGGCGGCCCCGTACAGCGGCTCACCCGGCATCCGCTTCGCGGCGTACTCCATGCGCTCGGCCTGGTCCTCCAGTTGGTCCATGTAGGAGAGGAGATTGGCGATTCCTTCGAGGTAGCCGGCCATGGTCAGGAGCCTGAGCTTGGGGTAGTTCAACGCGTCCGCGAGTCGGACCAGGTCGTCCATGCTGGGCTTCCGGTGCCCTGCCAGGTACTCCTGGAGTTTGGCAACGCTGAAACCCACTCGAGTGGCCAACTCCTTGCGGGTGATCGGCTCGGCCGCCCTGCGCAGCGCCCGGCACCACGCCTCGTCGATGAAGCGCGCTTTCTGCTGAGTCTTCTGACGCTCACTCATAATGCGACCGTACGGGGGAGGCGTTCACGGCCACCATCGCCGTTCCAAAATTGCAACGCGCCGCACTAGCGCAGTGGAACGGAGATGCCCTCGAAGCCAACTCGCCGATACGCCGTGTGGCACAACTGGAACGCCTGCATGGCGGGCGAGTGGAGGCGGAATCCTCCCACCAGGCGCTGGACCGCCAGGAGGGTGATCCAGCTCATCACCTAGGGGATTTCGATGCGGTTCTCTCGTCAGCACGGCAGCTCGGCTGCAAACCGGACCAGCGTCGCGATGGCGCTGCTCGCAAGGTTGGCGATCTCCAGCCTCAGCCGGGTCATCTCGGCAGTGGCAATGATCTGGCTCGACCGCGAGCTCTGATCGTCCGGTCTCTCAGCGGTGGGCGCGTGGGCCTTCATCCCTGGCTTTCATGAGGCCAGCTTTCCGACCGATGGGCAGAAAGACAGATAGGACCTCTGACCAGCGAGATTGCGGATTGCCTAAGCTCAGCGACGACCGGAGCACGCCGACGAAGCCTTCCAGCTAGCTGTCCTGCTCACCTCATCACCTCCAGCAGCACTCAGCGATGCCGGCCTTGACGCCGGCTGAGGAACCGTCCCGCTCACACGCCGGGGGTTGAGGGTGACGGCACGGGAGGGCCCTGCACCCGCATCGACGGCGATTCTTTCACTCAGCACCGCGAATGCCACGCGCGGACTCTGACGCTCAAAGGCCGCAGAGCGATGCCGCCTCGGAGAAGTGAGCTGGGAGATCGTCCGCAGGTCAAGCGGTTAAAAATCTTACGAGCAGCGGCTTGCACACGAGTCTACGAAGTCTTGAGCAGCGGATTCACTCCGTTGGAGCAAAGTTGCCGCCCTCGGTCACACACAAGGACGTTTCTGCAGGTCAAAGCGTTTCTGTGCGACATCAAAGTGGGGCGGGTGGGACTCGAACTCACGGCCGACGGAGGGCGCCCAGTACTGGTCTACTCCAGCCCTTCTGGATCCGTTCCCATCCTTGCGTCCTCAACGCGTCCTCAACAGGCGCACGGAACGGGTGACCTGTGGAATTCGCGGGACAGGGGCCGGTCCACCGCCCACCTAACTCATGCACATCGGCTTCCCCTTCCCACGTGCAGAGGCTCCGACCCCTAAAACGGGAGCGGAGCCTCTTGGAGCCCAATCCAGTACATTGCGCGGCAAGGCACCACCATCCCCCGCGCCCACGTCGAGACGCTCCTCGACGGCACCACACCGCACCGGTATCTGGACCGGCAGCCAGAAAGCACGCCGCGACCGCCTCAGCACCGAGCAGTTCACCCAGCTCGCCGACCTCGGCATCCACTGGGCATAGCGGGACGGGAGCGGGCCGCAGGCGGTCGGGGTCCGGGTGCCAACGGCCGGACTGGGATGGCTGCGCCGACCCCCGCCGGTGCGCCCTGCCTGCGGGCGTCGGCGCAGCCATCCCGCCCAGAGACGCTCGTGAGCAGGCAAGTCCATCTGCGGCCTCTCCTCGCTGACAGAGCCACCACCTACACCGAAGCGAGAGACCGCAGCGGAACCCACGCCCTCGCAGTCGTTGCGCGCCTCTATCAACAGAGTCGCCACCGGGCCGCGGTGTCAGTCGACGGGCCGTAGCGCCCGCTCGGACCGCAGCGCCGCCCAGGCGGCCACGGCGGCCAGGGACGCGACCCCGGCGAGGGCGAGGCCTCCGGTCAGGGGCGTCGGATCGGGCGGGGCCTGATTCCAGAGGTACAGCTGGTACTGGGCCTCGGAGGGCAGGTTCAGCAGATCGGCGATCCAGCGGTGCGGCAGGAACGGCGCCGCCGGAAGCATCACGAGCGGCGCGGTCACCAGCAGGGGGCCGGCTCCGAGCGCGAGGGTCCCGATGACGCTGCGCAGCAGGGCCGCCGCGAGCCCGGCCAGGGAGATGAAGAGGAACTGGACGAGGAGGGCGCCGGCGATCGCGCCCGCGGCCTGGCCCCAGGTCGCGGACTCGACGGGCAGGGGAGGCGGAGTATGACCGCCGGCGAAACCCGGGGGCACCGCTCGGGGCCGCACCGGCCACAGCCGGGCGAGTGCCGAGGTGCCCAGCCACAGCAACACGCCGGTGACTACCTGGCTGGCGAGCGACAGGGCGAGTGCGGCGCCGGCCTTACGGGCCCACAGGACTCCGACCCGGTTCTCGAACAGGCGCAGGGCGCTCCAAGTGCCGCCTTCCAGGGTCTGGCCGAGTCCGGTCGCGACGACCACTGCTGTGAGGAGGAGCCCCAGCAGGGTCGCGAACTGCCAGGCCGCCGCCCGCAGCGCGGCCGGGAGCGAGGTGAGCGCCGACACCGAGGGGTCGAGCACCCCGTACGAGGCGCCCGCCATCCAGAGCCGGGTGACGAGCGCCAGGGCCAGCACCATCACAGCTGCGGTGGCCCCCCACACCGGAGCGGTCCACAGGGCCCGCAGCTCGCCGGCCCAGGCGGTCCCTTCCCCGCGTGTCGGCCGCCGCCGGGTACCCGTCATCAGGCACGGTCCCGGGTCCGGTTGAGGCGGTCCAGCCCGAGCCAGAGCAGGCCGATGAGGGCCAGGGTCGGCAAGACGCGGAGCAGGACGGGGGCGGTGGAGGGGTCGGTGGAGATCCAGAAGTGGTCCCAGACCCCGTCCACCGCGCCGAAGCCGACGAGGTCGGCAAGCGCGCCGCCGGGAAGCCAGGCGCCCAGCCCCGGGGCGGCGGAGGTGCGGACCACCAGGACGAGCAGCAGCATTCCGGCGAGGAAGGCGCGCATCGGCTGGCGGAGCAGTGCGCCCAGGGCGACCGCGACGGCCGCGGCCCCGGCCAGTACGGCAGCCCCGGCCAGTACGCCGAGAGCGGTGTCGGCGAGGACGGAACCGAGGGCGCCGGGCGAGGGCAACCGGTAGGCGTCACGGCCGTAAAGCAGGCCGAACGTGGCCGTCACGGCGGCGGACACGCACAGCAGCGCCAGGCTCCACACCCAGACGGCCAGGGCCTTGGCGGCGAGCAGCCGGCTGAGGCGGGACTCGTAGAGGAGTAGCGGCACGATGCTGCCCCGGCTCCACTCCCCGGCGACGGAGAAAGCCGCCAGCATGACGAGGAGCGCGAGCCCTGGAATGGACGTCAGCAACCGTACGGTCCACAGCAGGGCGCCCACCGGGTGCTGGGCGTACGCGGCCCGCACCCCTTCGGCGGTGAACTTGTCCTGGATCCGCTCCAGCCCGGCGGCCTGCAGGGGCACGTCGGCGAGGCATCTGGCCTTCTGCGCCGGGGTGTTCTGCGCGGACTCGCACGATGCGGGGAGGAAGTCGAGGTTGTCCTGCACCTGCGTGATGTTGTGCGCGGCCATCCTCTCGCTCACCCAGGCGCAGTAGAGGGAGCCGAAGACGAACAGCGCGGCGAGGGTCAGTGCGAGCGGGTGCCGCAGCAGCCGCCGGGTCTCGGCCCGGACGAGGCGGTTCACTGGCGGCCGCCGTTCCCGACCAGCCCGAAGAACCAGTCCTCGAAGGCGGCTGGACCGCTCTCGGGGTCGTAGCCGAGCGCGTCGAGGGTACCGGCGGCGGCGACACGGCCCTGAGCGAGCATGATCACGCGGTGGCAGATCCGCTGGATCTCGTCGAGCTGGTGGCTGGAGACGAGGACGGCGGCCCCGCGCTCGGCTTCCTCGGCCACGATCCGCCGCACCATGCGTAGCCCCTCGGGGTCGAGCCCGTTGGTGGGCTCGTCGAGGATCAGCAGGTCGGGCTGCTTGAGCAGCGCCGCGGCGATGGCGAGGCGCTGCCGCATGCCTTGCGAGTACGTCCCGAGCCGCCGGTCGGCGGCGCCGGTCAGTCCGACGCGGTTGAGCGTGCGGGCGATCCGCCCGCCGTCGGGAAGCCCGGCGGTGTCGAGGAGGGTACGCAGCATGGCGCGTCCGGTGGACCACCGGTGGAAGGCGGGCGCGTCGAGCGCGGCCCCGAGCCGGTCGAGCTGCCGCGGCCGCATGGGCAAGGCCTCCCCGAACAGCCGAACCTCACCGGAATCGGGGGTGGACAGCCCAGTGATCACCCGCATCAGGGTGGTCTTGCCCGCACCGTTGAGCCCGAGGAGGCCGACGATCTCGCCGGCCTCCAGGCTGAGATGGACCCCTTCCAGCACGGAGTGCTTCCGGAATCGCTTGGTCACTTCGTGACAGGAAAGGATGCTCATCGTCTGGGATCAGTTGTAGACGACGCGACCGTTGGAGTAGACGAAGTCCGGGGTGTTGGCGATCTGCATGTAGTAGTTGCCGCCGTCGCTGGCCTTGAACTCCTTCCAGTAGACGCCGTTGTCGCAAGACCAGTCACGCCAGGCCACCCACTGGTCGGGCGACCAGGAGATGTCGATCTTGAAGTCGTAGCCGACCCGCGCCGCACCGCCGAGGGCCGTGTTGCACCCGTCCTGTGACGCGGACTGGTAGCCACCCGCGGCCGACCAACGGCCGGTCTCCGCCCCGACGCCCTCGTTGTTGAAGGAGAAGTTCTTGACCTTCGTGTACGCGGCGGCGGCGTTCGGCGCAAGTGCGCCAACGAGTCCGGCTGCGAGTACGGCCGTCGCCACGGCCGACTTCATGCGAGTACGCATGGGGGTTCCCTCCCGATTGCTCCACCTACCCCGGTGGAGTCTGTGCACTGTGTGCCGTCATCGACACCCAGCCGCAGATGATCTTCATATTTTCTTTCGTTTCGGTCAAATAACGGAATGATCACGCCAAACCTTCGAGGGTTGCGTTTATTCTTCCGATGGCTTGATTTCATCCTTCAGTAGGAGCATCCAGGCAAGAGGAGCGCGCCGCGGTGGATCATCGTCCAGATGATGCGGGCGCCGAGCCGAGCGGCGGCTTGCTCGGCATCCTGCTGGTAGAGGTGCGGGCGCCGGCGGCGAACGAAGGCGACGGCCTCACTGTCGGCCGCGGCAGAACGCCTCGATGGCGTGCCTGACTCATCCAGCGTGATCAGCACCAAGAGGCCCCGAGGCGGCTTCTCGAAGGTCTGAAGGACCCGCTGGTGCTGCGTGTCGAGATGCTTACGGACTCTCAACCCGAGCTCCTGCCCGCCGGTTCTTCACGGCGAGGCGATGGCCAGTCTTCTGATTTTGACGCTGAACGCGTGGTGCCCCCGACCGGCTCAGGTGCGGATGTCCCGCTGCTGCACGTCCTTCAGGACACTCGCCACGGCTGCGAAGTCGTTGTCCACGTGGAGCACGGTGTGGCCGTGGTGGACCGCAGTTGCGCACGCCAACAGGCCGATCGGGCCGGCGGCGCGGTGCTGGCCGCGCTGGGTGAGCTTGTACTGGGCAGTGTCCACCCAGCGCCACGCGTTCTTCGGCACCGCGGACAGTGGACACAACGCGTCCAACTCCTCGGCCAGCTCATCCCTGTGGGACGGGCTGGTGGCCGAGTACAGGAACTCGGTCCTCGTGGGCTCGCAGACACGGAACACCCCGGCCGCGATGTGCCCCTCCCAAGGCTGCAGCGCGCCCGGAGTACGGAACAGATACCACAGCGCAGAGGTGTCGAGCAGGTAGGAGATCACTCGAAGGACGCCCGCCGGGCCTGCTTCGCAGCGTCGTATGCGGCAGCGGCCTGCTCAAACTCGCCCCGCGCCCCGCGGGCAGCCAGCCTCTCCGCGGCCTCCAGCCGCCGCACCCGGTTCACGTAGTCCCTCAAGGCCGCGTTGACCGTCTCCTTCTTCGTCGTGACGCCCATCAACCGCATGGCCTCAGCCAGCGCCTCGTCATCGAGATCAATCTGGGTCACCGACACAGCAACCACCTCCCTGAGGGGCATGTATGTAAACACGATACATCGCCAACATCTGCTGCGGCAGGGAACGACGAATCCGGCCGCCGATGAAGCCGGAGCCTGGTTGATTCAAGCGTGCGACCGGCCACCAGTGGCGCGTTCGAGACAGAGGTCAATCAGGAGAAGATCAGCCCCGGGCCTAACCGACCACAGGGTCCCACTCGGGCATCTGACGGCTATGCCGATCCACTCACGGCGGGCCTGATCCTGCAGTCGAGACTTGTCTCAACCGGACCATATTTCAGGCAATTTGGGCTGCGCCCGATATGACGGACATTGGCGTCCACAACATGTCCTGTCGATCATGACAGCTTGATCGACGGGAGCCGTCAAGGTCCCCGGAGCTTCCGACCCTGCCAGCTAAGGCGCTGGTCAGAACGTTTCTGCTCCATCAAGCGATGGTGGGGCGGGTGGGACTCGAACCCACGGCCGACGGATTATGAGTCCTCTCGGGATCTTGGCGGCCCTTGTCGATACATGCGGTTCAATGTCGTTATCGCAGGTCAGCGCCGGTAACCGATGACGGGACACGTCGGCCTTTGCCTGCCGGTTCCTGTCCTTGCGTCCCCTCTGCGTCCCCTTGACGTCCCCTAACCCCTCACCCCCGCGGCACTAGGAGCACACCTTCGTGTCATCTTCTGGCGTCCACGGATAGTCGATAACGGGCGCATTCGCTTTACAACTGAAGGCAGCGATGACCCCCAGAACGAACTGTGTTGCAACGATGCAGAAAATGGCGACTGACAATACAAGCAGGAGATACGCCCAACCCCTCAATTCACCCACAACTGGCGTATCAAGGTCTTTCCTGGCCGCACTGCTATGGCTGGCACGCATGGCTTCGAGCGTAGGAAGGACGTGGGAACGAAACAGCTCGCCTTCCTGCACTCCAATCGCTTTCGGCATTGCGAGAAATCGATGAAAGTCCGTACTGGTCGCGGCCTTCCAGAGGCCCGTCAACAGCCACACGAGCAGTGTGCCACCCAGCAGAAGACCCAGCCGGTATCCCAAACTGTAGGCACCCAGGAAGATGACCCCCGCCCACGCAGCAACGATCCCGAGCCATGCTGGCCACGCTACGAGTGCACACACTGCGCCGATCAGAATGAACGTCTGCTTTCTGAGCCACTGCTTCGTCGCCGCAAGGTTGGCCCCAACGACGTCATACTTAGCGAGGGTTGAAACGAGCCCCTCCAGCTCTTCCTTCAATTCGCCACCATTGGGGACACGAGTTTCAAGCCAGTCAGACTGCGTTGTGGCCGACTTCACCACGATCGCGACGAGAGTCTTCTGGCTGAGCCGGTCACCCCGGAAGACGACGTCCCCTTCGTCCAAAGTCTTCCTGTAGGCATCGGCCAGAGCTCGGACCTGCTCAGGGGTGACTGTCATTCTGAACAGATACAGCAAGCGCGTCGAGCGATCTCCCCACCACGCCGACATCAAGGAGCGCCTGAGGTTCCAGCCGCAGTACCGCGCAGCGGATTCTGCTTCCAACGCGCAGATGCTCCACCCCCGGACCTCTGGGGGTGGAGCCTCAAGGCCTGCTCGGCCTCACGTTGCAGTCAGGGCATCCCGGACGGCTGCCGCGCGGCGAGCCCGATCCGCTCCCCTTGCCACGCTGTCGCGAACGGCTATTCGAAAGCCCTCGGGCGGCGCGAGCCTGTAGGTGAGCCTCAGCTACTAGAGATCGTCCTGCTCTGTTCGCGCACTTGAACCAGGCACCTGCGATGCCTTGCCCAGCATGCCCTGCGTCTCCCCAGTGGCGGCCGAAATCGTGATCTGCAAGCCAACCATCTGGAGATCGTTCTGACTCGACTTTGCAGGGTCGACGAGCGACGCCACCTCACGCAACAGGTGCCAGACCTGCTCCCGCTTCGCAGGGTCGGTCACCGACGAAAGAGGGATGCTGATGACCGTGGTTTCGAACGACGGCTCGGTCACCCTGCCCTGAACCGGAACGGTAACCGCAGGGCTTCCAAGAGCCGGCGAACCACACTCACTGATTCGCTCGGGGGCCGCCGCGGAAGCAGCAGGACTACGAGCCGCGTCAGCTTCCTCCCCAATCCGTTGCTCCGGCGGCGCCAGGAGCAGCCGCGGCCGAAGCTGCTGCTGCAGAGTTGCAGATTGGATCTGCGCCGCGGTCGCAGGCCGAATCTCTACGCCGTCGCTGTCCGTGAGCATCCATTCATCGGAGATTGCCAGCTTGAACAGCGCCAGACGCATCTCCTCGTCGGTTTGGATCAGCGGCCAGGTCGGATCGCTGTATGGGTGCGCGAACAGTTCCTTCGGGGTCAGGTCCCGCCCGTACTGGCCCGACGTGATGAGCTGCGCCACATACTCGGCAGAGAGCTGGTTCGCCTGGACAGCCCGGCCGTCTGCTACCAGGGCAGCCCATACATGACGGCCAGATAGCGACGTCTGCGGCTCCGGCAGTGTCTTGTACTGCACTGCCAGCCCACTGTCAGTCCGCAACACAAACGCGTAGTGCTGGAACGCCCAAGCGACAGCCTCATCAAGCTTCCTACCCGCTTGGTCACGGCGCTCGCGTGCTGCGCCCAGTTCCTCGCTATCCTCGGCCAATTGAGCGACAACCTGATTCCAGGCCAGGTAGTCGCGGGCGAAGGCCTTAGCCCGGTCCCGTCGCTGGGTGGTGGCCACAGCCATCACCATCGAGGCTGCGAAGGTGCTGGGCAAGCCGGGAGAAATTCCGTACGCAACATCGATGTCAGCGCGAGTTGCCTGGTCTCTACCGTTGAGCAGCGTCCAGCGACGCGGGTCGAGCACCACCAGCCTGGTCTGCTGAGAATCCAGTCCAGCAAACGCCGCGGCTGCAGAAGCTTCGCGCTCGGGACGAGCCAGCTTGTGAAGAGCGGTGAAGCTGTGCTTCTCCGCCAGTGCTTGCGCACGTAGCCACACCGTGTCGACTGACTCTTCGCCGCTGACCATCGACAGAGCGTTCGCGTGGTACATGTTCAGCGTCTGCTTGATGGACAGATAGAAACGCTCAGGTCCCCTGCCTGGCCGACTCCGCTCAAGGGCGCCAAGCCCTCCCTCGGCCGGGCTCGCTACCAGGGCGTTGAATACCTCTTCGGCGGCGGAGTAGTCCACGCCCGGCCCCGCAACCGCGGCCAGCAGTTCGGCCTTGGTGGCCCCCCGGACTGCGCGAGGACGAGGTACCAGGCTGTAAGCGAGGCAGGCGGTGCCCATCCGCAATGCCGGGACCGGCTGGCCGGCATCAACCCCACTGGCCTTCAGAGCAGCATCGAGAACGAACGCCGTACCACCGCCGGCACCAGTGTTGACAATGTCGGTGGTCGCTACAGCTCGGTAGCCCTGAATCGCACGATCGTTCCCCGCAAGGACGCCACTCGAGAGAAGTGCCTCCAGTGCGCTGGTGTGCAGCGGTATGTCGCCCACACCGATGAGGGCGGGAGCCCAGCGCCCGGCCTTGTGTTCGTCGCTCCAGAAGAGGGCAGTACGAGCAAAGATTGAGACAGTTGAACGCACCCGCTGGAAGGCTTGGACGACGGTCCACTCCTTGCTCACCAGGGCAAACAGATCAGGGTGGAACGGATATGTTTCTGCAACACGCTCCGACAGTCCGGCCAGCGTGCGCTTGCTTCCCAGCGGCGTGTATACCTGATCTTTCCACGCTCCCTGATGGCCAGCAGCCGTGAACGCGGAAGCTATGGAGACCGCGGCATCACCTGTCTTGGCCTGAGTGAACAAACGGCGACGAATGATCTGCGCAAAATCGGACGGTTCGGTTACTGTTACCGTCTCCCCGTTCCGCTGCAAACGCGGACTGAGGTAATCGCGAAAAGCCACGGCTGCCGGATGATAGCCACTCTGGTCTTCCTCGCTCTTAATCATGACGATCACAAGAGCAACGCCAGCCTGATCATCCACGGCATCAGTCAGCGCATTCAGAAATGCCTGCTCGCCAGGCATTCCACCGATGGCGCTCTCGTCGGTGAGCGCCATCGCGTAATCCATGAGTTCATCGACGAGAACCAGAACCGGGCGATCAACCTCAGCAAACGCGGCCTGCAAGGTCGCCTTATTCGCACCTAGACCACTGTAATGCTGATAACTGTCCATCCTGTTCGGGCTATCCGCGAACAGAAGCCAGAGAAAGCGGCCGAAAAGATCCGTAGCGGGACCGAAACGAGGGTCCGTCTTGCCGGGCGACATTCCATCGCAGGTCAAAATGACCGGAAGCACTCGCGACAGGTCAACGGCGTGCTGTCCTGCGCCGGCTTCTGAACTCACCGCCAGCCCCAGTTCGGAAGCGAAGAACGCGTCCGGCCGACTGATCATGTGCCAGATCCCCACCAGAGCATGGCTCTTACCACCACCCATCCCCTGGTCGAGGTGGAAGCATGCCTGGGCATCGAGATTGCTCACACCGAGCCGGCGGGCTACACGACCGAGGAACCCGACGAGTTTTGGCGTCGGCTGAGTGATGTCCGTGTAATAGCCGCATTCTGCATACGGAACAGGCACGGTCTGGTAAACCGCCTTGGCCAGGCTCATCTGAAGCTCGCCCACTGATCCTTCGGTCTGGCGAACTTCATCCCTCAGCGTCAGAACGTCAGCCCAGTGAGCGACGGGAGCTGTGGTAACGGTCACGTCATCTCCTAAAAGAGGCTGGTCTGGTTGCGAGCGTGCGGCACAACGGCTGTTGCAGTGGGCGTGACAGCCGCAGACGCCTGTACAGTGCCGCGATTGCGCTTGATAGCGGCAAGAGCAATTGCGACGGGGTCCGAACCGGGGAGTTTGGCGGCGACCCAGTCGACGACCGCCCACAGATGAGCGTCGGTCGGCGACAGCTCTGCGTCAGCGACGACCGCTGCGACTGCCTCAGTTCCTGACGACCACTGGGCCGCCATCGCACGGATCACCTCGTAGACACTCGATGAGGGTGCGACCTTCTCGGGGGCGTCATGGCGCAGCCTGTATCCCGCCTTGGTCTCCAGAAGGATCGGACCACGCAAATCTTCAAGGCGGAGATCATCCGACTGGGCGAAGAACCGAGCTTCCCCCTTCGGCACGTCCGCGCGGCCGTAGAGCTCGTGCCAGAAGACGGCGAGGCGTGTGTGCGGATCGAACGTCTCCAAAGGCAGCTCGTCCAGTCGCAGAGCGACTGCATCTCGAACTGCACGACGCGCCAGAGTCATGTAGTGCTCAAGCGGAACCTGCTCGCCGCTTGGGGTGATGACACGCTCATAGCGACCCACGATCGCTAGCGCCGCACCGTACGACGCCATGAGCTGGTCTTCCAGCGCGAGGCCGTCAGTGTCCCATCCACGACAGCGGGCCTTGACGTCGGCAACGACGTCCGCGTCCACCTGAGCGGCGATTCCGATCGGTCGGCGGCTGGGTGCGACACGTGCACCGATCGACACAGTGACGGAGATTGTGGCCACACCCGTGACCGCGGTTTCAGTCCTCGAAGGCCACGAAGACGTTACGACGAACCCGGCATCTGTCAGTGCGGTGAGCAATCTCTTCCACGCCTCCGGGTCCGAGTGGCCGAAGATCACCGTCAGATGTCCGTCAGCCTTGAGGACGCGTCGCGCCTCAGTGAACGACCTGGCCAGCATGGCTTCATAACGCTCTTCGCTCGACCTGTGGTCGCCGGCCCCCTTAGCCCCCCGTCCCTTCACGATGATCTCTTCGGTCTTGTCCTGCAGGCCATCAGGGCCGTCGGCACTTCCGGAAAACAGTTCCGGCATAGCAGTTCCCAAGGCACGCTTGAACCACACGTAGAAGAGATCCGAGGAGTCCGCGTACGCAATCATGTCGTAATAGGGAGGATCGCAGACGAGGGCATCCATAGTCCCATCGCGATACGGCAGAGCCACAGCAGATGCCCGCCGAAACCTTCCTGGACGCCCGGACGCATCCGTCTCATCGAGGATCTTCTTGAGCGCGTTAATCAAGCTGGTTGACACTGAGGACCACGTACCAGGACCTTCCCCTGGACCAGCCTCGATGTAGTCAAATTGATGCTTAATGACGGATTGGGAAGAGAAAATATGGTCGATCTGCACGCGGTTCTGCTCGGACCCATTAGACCGCCCATGCGCCCTAGAGTTTGCGCCCCTGGTGCTATGTTTTACTTGACGCATGATATTGCTTGCCGCGTAACCGGCAAGAGCAGCGGCATAGTCTGCCGAAACGCTCTCAGACAGTTCGGCATGGAGCTCCGAGATGACACGCGCCGTGGTAGCAAACAGCACGGCTTGACGGCTGTTCATGAGCGAGCCATAAGTCAGGTAGCCGTAGCCACTACCTCGTACGTTATCCCTGTTCCCCACAGGGATCCGCTCATCAGGGATGGCGCTCAAATTTGAAATCTTCTCGAGATCGACAGAATCAGCCCGCCGAGCGACCTCCACCTCATCAGCTCTCGGCTCGCGAAAGATCTTCTGATTGCTGTCGGGGTCTACTTCCCCGACAGCGAGCATCACATCTCTATATTGGCCAGCGAATCCCTTCGCCTTGACGACATCGAGTGTGTGGGTTTGTCCACAAGTCGGGAATGGGCAGCGCGCCGACTTCCCGCGCTTTCCTTCAGGTGAACTAAATGGGGGATTCTGCGCGGCTTGCCCTGGATGGATCTCGACTCTCCACGTATCACCATCGGCGACAAGGCGCATGGCTTGCCCGACGTCCCCTGTTCGCACATAGGGATGACGCAGCGTCATGGTGCCGAGAAGCGGAAACCGCCGACGGCAACCGTCACAAGGAATGGTGACTGCCCACAGGTAAGCCCATGGCAACGCGCCGCCCGAGTTGGGATTGCGCGGATAGTACCGCGCTACACGGGCTTCGACCCTCTTCCCTACTTCAGCGAGCACCGCGCGTACATCGACAAGCAATCGAGGCTCGTCGTCGGGCAGCACAAGGCCGTCGATCGCGAGCGGAGAAGCGTCGAGCTCACGAGCGTCCCCAGCCTCCTCCGGAGCGAGCCCCCCTTGGGACGACGGGGCGCCAAAGGGAAGTGGCGGCTCATTCGACCAATCCGCAAGCGGAAACTCGGCTAGGAGCCGGCCCGCAAGGGTTGCCACGGGAGAGAGATCTGTCCCCACAGCGGTCGCGCCCAATCGAGCAGCCTCGAGCGGGATAATTCCACGCCCCGAAAACATGTCCAGCACCACGGGAGCCTTGCCTGGGTACTGGGCTTCGATCCGTTCTCGCAAGCGCGACATCGCACCCACATCGCCAACCTGTACAGCAAGTCTGATATCAGTGCGGTTTTCAGGTGTATCAGGCAACAACGCGCAGGCAACTGCAGCACGGGCTTGTGCGATTGGCCGCGAAGCGAACCAGGTGAACAGCGCCTTCTCACTGCGGCCGGAACCGGCCGGCGTTGTCACGGCTGCGTCGACCTCGGCGCACGGGAACCACGTGTCGATCATACGTGCGGTCGAATCTGGTTGCGAACCTGCAGGGCCCTTCATGGCGGCACGATCGGTGTCCGTCGCTGCGTTCACGGCAGATCCGGCAGTCACTACTGGTCTCCAATCAGTCTGTTGAGCTCAGAGAGCGGGATCTGGAAGCGTTCGACGCGCCGATGCCCGCTCAAGGCAGCGGCGGGATCCTGCTGCCGCAGGACGACGAATGGACCAGCCGCACAATCGATGACGACGTAGAGCCAGTACGCATCGGTACGCTGTTGAGCCTGCGCCCACTCGTTCTGTTCGAGCCAAATGGCCCGTAGGGGACCGCTCTGCCCCTTCACCTCGATGAGCCGTTGCTCTCGGGTTACCCGGTGGCGGGCGTAAAGGTCGTAGCCCAACCCGGAGCTCTGCCGGTCATCGACGTCATAACCCAGACGTTCGAGCTCAGTGACCACGGTGGTGATTGCCACCTGTTCTGCATCCGGGTCGTACCCCAACGTCTCGACCCGTGCTCCGCCCGTCACAGTCACCCAGCCGACGAGTCGTACGGAGCTAGCAGTAACGCCGGCAATGTCTTCGAGCACCGCCTCCCGCGACGACTTCGCCACGGCGAACTGCTCGAGCAGAGAACGCCGCTCGTCGAGCGGCCGGTCTGCGATCGACTCTTCGAACCGGTACTGGGTGGCATCCAGCTGAGAACGGGCAGCAGCTATCCAGGCCCGACGCTCGTCTACGAGGGTGGCAACCTGGCTCCGCAGGGTTTCCCGGGCTGCTTCATGCGCATCGTGGCGAACCGCAGGCGGTAGCGAGTCAGTACCCCCCCCCCCCCCCCGCTGCCGGGTCCTCGGGGGCAGGCGCGCGCAACTTCATGAGAGAGTCCCACGCCACGGGTATCGCCTGCCCAAGAGAACACCGGATGAGCAACGGAGCCTTGCGAATGATCCTGGTACGGCCGTCGTGCACCTGGATGTCCGCATCAAACAGGGTCAGCACGTACGAAGTCAGCGAACCACTGTCGACCAGCGTCGATCCGCGGACCAGGTCCGCTTCGCCGAGGGCCAGCGCGTGTGCCACGAGCTCCTGAAAGGGCTCCTCAGTAGGACCGAGCACGATCACGTCGTCGAGGCCAGCGGCACCGTCGTTAATCGCCTGCCGTACGGAGTCACCGGCCGCAGCCACATAGGCGTGCCACATGCCACCCAACGCCGTGGGTAATGGTGCGAGGGTGGCAGCAACTTCCCGAATGCCCTTGGCGGGACCGGGCCCTACTCGCCAACGTTCAGTGCGGGCAATCTGCTCGACCATCGCTTCGACAATGATCGGGTTAATGGCCTCAAGCCGGTCTGCTGCAAACCTCTCCAAGGCTTCGGAGACGTTGGCTGGCGTGGCCAGACTCCGCTCCTCGGCGACGAGCGCCTGGGCCGAAGCGATCAGCGTCTGCGTGTCAGGAACGACGACTTCTCGGCCCGCTTGAGCATCCAGCATTGCTTTGCCCCAGTCGAAACCGGCGCGATCGGCCGTGGCATCCAGTAGGTCGTAGACCTTGCCTTCAAGAGATTTTCCTGCGTTCTCAAGGTTGGTCAGCATCACCTGCTGGACGCGCCCCTCCCTCGTGTGCGGAGCGACCAGGTGATAGACGTAAACGAGATTCTCTTGTCCGATTCGGTGCAGTCGGCCCATGCGCTGCTCAAGGCGAACCATGGACCAAGGTAGGTCCCAGTCAACCATCACGTGAGCGGACTGGAGGTCGATCCCCTCGCCGCCGGCATCGGTGGATACCAGGACCTGGAACTCACCTGCCAGAAAGTCCTCCTGCAGCGCATCGCGAGTTGTGTGGTCGACGGACCCCTCGAGGACTCGCGAGCTGAACCCCGTCTCCTCGAAGCATGCCTGGAGCCATCGTGCAGTGTCAGAGAACTCGCTGAAGACCAGGAGCTGGCCCTCACCTTGGCGAAGACCATGACGCTCCATTAACTGCATCAGATGAGACCACTTCGCTGGCGCTTGAGCGGCCTCTGCCCGAGTCACCGTTTCGAGGAGCGTTGCCACTTCGGACAGCTCGCGAGGCTTGTCTTTAGTTCGGGCGGCAACGAGGGATGTCTCTGCCCGCGCCCAGACCTCGTCGTCATCCGCAGCAGCGCCCAGGCCGTGCACCGTAATGAGCCCCTCCGGAGGGACCGGCTGGGTCCGCTCGTGAGCAGCACCCATGAGAGAAGCCTGGCGACGACGCAGCGTCGCGGCGACCGCGGACAGCGACGATGCAGCCCGCTTACCGTAGATCGAGCGTGCCAACGCGGCCGAGTCCGCGTAGAACGTCTCCACATAGTCCATCACCGCGTCGTACACGGCCGACTCGTATGGGTTGAGATCCACCGAAATCGTTTCGGAGAATCGCTGCTTGAACAACTTCGACCCGTCATGTCCGACGAGGTCTTCCTTCATGCGACGCAAGAACGACAGCTTCGAGGGCACGAGCGCAGTCTCGTAGTCTGTCCTGCGCGGATCCCACGGATACAGCGTGGGATCGAGCAAGTTCATCAAACCGCGGAAGTAGTGCTCTTTGCCGCGATGCGGCGTGGCCGTCATGAGCAGCAAGTGGTGGGAGCAGTCGCTTACTTGGCGTGCCGCGGCTAGAAACTGGCTCGTCGGCGTGAGGCGGTGGGCCTCATCGAAGATGGCGAGCGACCAGGAGCTGTGTGATCCGGCCACCTTCCGGCGAACCTCACCGTTGTGGGTGAAGAGGTCCAGGGAGACGAGCCAGGTGTCGTAGCGAGGGTCCAGATCTGCCGGGTCTGCGGCTATCGCTGCCGTGATGCGCTTGGCCGTCACCCCGAAGAGACGCTGGAGGTCTCGCTCCCACTTCGTGACAAGGTGCGCAGGAACGATGATCACCACTCGGCCCTGGACAAGGCCGACGCGGCGCCCCTCGGTTAGGTACATGCCGGCCATGATGGTCTTGCCGGTCCCAGGCTCGTCTCCGAGCAGAAACCGGAGGCGCGGCTGGGTGAGCATGTGCCCATGCACAGCTTCATCCTGGTGGGCGAAGGGCTTCAAGGGGCGAGTCGCCAGCACCGCGGAACGGATGCGCGGCACAGCGTGCTGCATCCAACGGCCCCATAAGCCCGTCAGTGCCCTGTCTGGGTCGCCACCCCGATCGTTGACGGGAACGAGACCAGCTTCGAGTTGGGCAGTGGTCAACAGAATGCGCTGAGGGGCCCCAGCGGCATCAACCACGAACAGCTCAATAGTGCCGTCACCGGCGTGTTCGGCATCGCGCACCGTAACCAGTGCGCCGTCCACGCGCACCTGCCGACCCTTCTCAGGTAATGCGACTGCCATGGTCCCCCCAAGCCCCGTCCGATTGTCAGGCCACCACGTTCAGCGACCTATCCCCCACGACGAGCGCCCTGACCAGGGAGAGCCTAACGGCGAGTGCCCGGCTGTGTACCTGTTCCGGTCAGGCTTGATCTCAAGGATGTGGTGACTCGTCCCCATACTTCATAAATAAAGATCACTCCGATGTGCGGTGCAACGGTTACTCCGATGACACTCCTTCGGTGAAGGCGCCGTCGGGGCGGACGGACCGGAATCCGGGCACCGCCTGGAATCCACGCTTGCCAAGGCAAGCCCAGCTTCAGCACCCTGGTCTGGATGCTTGCTCAGAATGCGCGCTGAGCCAGTGGCTCCGAGAGGTGAAGGTGGGTCTGCCCTCGGCCACCCACGGCGTCAGCCGCTGCTGATTGGTCAGGTCCCCGTTGCCGGCGGCTCCCCCTGCTCCAGATAGGTAGTCAAGTCGGCGGCTCGTGCCTGGATGGCGGCAGCGATTCGGCGCGCCAGGCGAGGGATGGTGAGATCCGCTACCTCGTCGGCGTTGTGGAAGTCGTAGCCGCGGAGCTCGTCCGCCTGCAGTGCGATCTGTCGGCGGTCATCTGCGCTTAGGTGGCCGCCGTCGAAGAGGTAGAGGACCTTGTCCCCCTCTCCGGGGTTCGGTGCCCAGTCGACGACGAGGAGGCGGCCGATGTGGGGTGCGATGCCGAGTTCCTCCTGGACCTCGCGCACGCAGGCTTGCCGGGGCGACTCCCCCTCCTCGACGTAGCCACCAGGGATGTCGCGGTAGTCCTTGTAGGACGGCTCGACGAGGAGGACTCGATCGGTTTCGTCGAAGAAGAGAGCGCCGGCTGCCATGCGGGGGCGGGCCATCTTCGCTTCGTGCTCGTTCTCGCTCACAGATCGGACTCTAGCCGCCCGCGACGATGCCCAGTCTGCGGGCCAGGTCTGCCACGGGATGGGTAGGCCGGCCCCTGGTGCCACGTATCCAGCCGATGACCAGTTCCCGGCTCAGGTAGTGGTGGCGCACCTGCTCGGGGGCGACCTGTTCCGCTTCCAGCAGGACGGCCAGGGCTTCATCGGTGCGGTTCCAGGAGCTCAGCGCCCTGGCGACTTCGAGGCTGTGCCGTACGCGCCGCTCCACGGGCAGCGCAGTCGTGTCGATTCGTGAGCCCAGGTCCGCGGCGATCTGGATGTCGCCGAATTCGCCAGCGGTGGCTACGCAGTGGATCGCCACGTTGGTCGGGCCGAAGGCGGTCCACATGTGATTGGCGTCGGCGCCGAGTCGTTGCGCGGTCTCGTTCGCCTCTCGGAGGAAGGTCTGCGTGGTCACCCGGTCCTCTGCCCGTGCGGCAGCCATCGCGCCGGTGAGGAACAGCGTGCCGTACACCGAGAGGTACTCGTCGTCGGCATTGCCTAGCTCCGGCTGCATGACGGCTGCCGCATCGTTCACCAGCTGAACTGCGGCTGTGAAGCGTCCGGTGGCCAGGAGGCAGTGCGTGACTGCTCGGAAGAGCGATCCTGTGACTTCGCTGCGGCCACTGCGTTGCGCTGCTGCCAGGCCGCGGTCCGCGGCGATCCATGCCAGCTCGGACTCCCCGACCTTGCCCAGCACCATGGCGGCGCCGTGGTAGGCGAGAGCGAGCAGGGCGTGGGCTTCCTCCGCCTCGTGCCCCGTGTAGGCGCGGGACGCGGCGAGAGCATCGGCCAGGACAAGGGGGAGACGCCGGGTGGCGAAGCCGTATCGAGATGCCTGGTAGGCATCGAGCACGTCGCCCATGTTGCCTCGAAGGTCCTGCAGGGCGGGTGGTTCCTCGCCGCCAGCGGCTCCGAGTAAAGGGGCAAGCTGCTTGTAGTCCATCAGCGTTTCGCGCAGCGCAGGAACCGTCCGGTGGCCGCTGTCGGCTGACCACTCCATGAGCGCCGGCTCGGCGAGCAGGTCTCCGAGCGAGACGTCGAGGGCTTCGGCGAGTGAGGTGATCACCGAGAGGCGATCGAGCTCGATCCGGTTGTTCTCCGCTTTGCTCAGCCAGTCCGTGGTACGGCCGACAAGGCCGGCCAGTACCTCTTGGGAGAGGCCACGCCGACGCCGGTACCAGGCGACGCGCTCGCCGATGGTCAGGGTCTCTGTCATACCTCGCATGTCCTGATCATCACCTCGTGGCCGAAGTGAACCCCGGAAGGTTTTTCCGGGGTGTCACCGGGCGCCCTGGCTACTGTCGCAGCAGACCGAGAACACCGCTGGGAGATGCGAACCACCCGTCCTGCATCAACTGGCTTCGACTGATGACGCTCGTCCGTCGCACCCGTCTTCTTCAGGCCGAGAGATCGGAGATGGCAAAAACCATGAAGCCCGCACCGTACGACCCCGAAGGAGCGGTCCAGGCCGTATCGCAGCGCCCCGCGACCGTCGAAGCCGCGACAGGCTGGAGTTCGCTGCCAGAGTGGCTCACGGTCCGCGCGCTGGTCATCGACACGGGCACTGGCCGCCGGGGCGAGGTGCAGCCGTGGCCCTACTACTCCGAGCGTCCTCCCACCAGCGCCTGGCTGCGGCCGGAGGGAGGCGGGAGGGAGTGGACGGCCCCGATCGACGGCCTCCGGCTGGCTCGCGGCCAGCCGGCCGCGTGAAGCCTCAGCAACTGTGGCAGCGGTTCGAGTGGACCAGCGGGAGCTGCTTCCGGTGCGAACGGCTTGATGTCGAGGTCACCGACATCGGCTCCATCGCCGTGGGTGACGTCGAGGTCGAGATCCACGCGTGCAGGAAGTGTGTTTTCCGCCTGGAGCAGCTGCACTGGGTACTCATCGGGCGGCAGTCTCGGCCGCTTGGCCGATAACCCTTCTATCGGTCAACTAACGTGCACAGAAGAGGGTTTCGGCGCCGGTAACCTCAGGCGGGCGAGGCGCTGAGCGCCCGTCATATGGCTTGCCTGAAAGCTGAAAGGGAATCGATGGCCCAGGATCAGGAAAACACCGTGGAGCGCACGCTCGTCCTCCTCAAGCCCGACGCTCTGGTCCGCGGATTCGGCGGGAAGATCATCACCCGCTTCGAGGACGCGGCCCTGAAGATCGTCGGCGTCAAGATGAAGCAGATGGACGCCGAGTTCACCCGTCGCCACTACTTCGACCTGGAGGAGCGGCTCGGCCCGGAGGTCTACAACCTCACCTCGACCTTCATGCAGCAGGGCCCGGTCATCGCGCTCGTCCTGGAGGGCTTCGACGCCGTCGCGACGGTCCGGAAGATCGTCGGCAGCACGTACCCGAACGACGCCCCCGCCGGCACGATCCGAGGCGACTTCTCGCACTACAGCCGCGGCGCCAGCGCCGCCTCCGGGAAGGCCGTGGCGAACCTCGTGCACGCCTCGGGCAACAAGGAGGAGGCCGACATGGAGGTCGACCTCTGGTTCGACAAGGACGAGCTCCACGACTACCGCACGCTCGCGGAGATCTTCACGTACTGAGCCCGGACGGATGTCACCTATCGGCTGTCGACGCGTTGAACACCACCAGGCACCACCGTAGGAGAGAAGACATCATGACCAATCCGACCCGCGTCGCCTCCGTACCCGAGCTGGAGAACGTCTTTCAGCAGGAGCTGGCCACCGACCTCTGGGCCGCGGCGGAGACCGCCTTCGCCCTCGCCACCCGCAGCCGTGACCTCGGCGACTGGAACAAGTCCCGGGAGTGGGCCAAGCAGTGCCTGACCCTGCTGGCCGGCTTCCCGGACGACACCGAGGCCGCCGTCGCCACCAAGCGGGTGTCCGTCGGCGGTGTCCCGCTGCCGAACTACCTGCACGAGGGCGTCCTGCGCGACCGCTTCGGCGACATCGACTGACGTACCACTCGGCGGCGGTGCGGCACGCGACCGCGGACCGCACCGCCCCCGCCGTTCGCTGATCAACCACACATCGCATCCAACCGAGCCACCCCCATGCGTGGCCTGGCTCGGGCGGATCAGCCATGCCCGATTCCGGAAAGGAGCCCCTGTGGCCATCGAGATCGAGATGCGCGCACGGTTCGACAAGGACGCCTACGACCAGCTCATCGACCGCCTGACAGCGGAGGCCGAGGACCTCGGCTGCGACGACAAGAGCATTTTCTTCTACGTGCTCCCGGACCAGCTGCTGAAGGTCACCGACAACGTGGCCGCCGGCTCAGCGAAGGTCACGCTCAAGGCCAGCAAGATTGGCCAGGGCGCCGCCTTTCCCGAAACGGAGATCGCAATCGGCCGCGAGGACGTGTCGGCCGCCGTGCGGATCTTCAACGCCCTCGGCTTCGAGGGCACCATGCACCAGGCGTTCAATCAGCGGCACAACTTCCGCTTCCGCGGGGTCGAGGTCGCCGTGAAGTGGAGCGAGGCCTGGGGCCACCACGCCGAGTTCGAGGTGCTTCTGGACGAGGCCGCCGGGGCCACGGCGCAGGAGGAGGCCGCCGCCCGCATCCGCAACGTCGCCGACGAGCTCGGCGTCCGCCTGATGACGGAGCAGGAGTTGGCCGACTTCACGGCCGCCTTCGAGGCCGCCGAGCAGGAGCGCAAGGAGAGGGACGCAGCCGCCGTCGCTGCGCCCGCCAGCTAGGCATCCGCTGTCGTAGACCACCACGAGGAGGTGGGTCCGATGAGCACGACCTCGCCGGCCGACAGTCTGGTCGAGCTGGCTGCGCGCAAGCATCTCCCGCACCATCAGTACACCGATCCCGCCACCGTTCGCTGGATCACCGTCAACCGGCCGGACTTCCCCGACGGCCCGCCTCCTCCCACCCTCCGGCCGAGCTCACAGGAGCTCGTGACCCGGGCGGCCATCCCCCGCGACTGGCTCGCCGAGCCCAAGTGCCATGACTCCCTCCACGGAGTCCGGCACGCCATGCGCACCGCCGCCATGGCCGCGCTCCTGGCCGAGGCCACGGGACTCAGCGACAACGACTCCGCCACCCTCGTCCTGGCCGCGGCGCTCCACGACTGCCGCCGCCTCCACGACAAGGACGACCGCGGTCACGGCGCCCGGGCCGCCATCTGGCTCACGGACAATGCCGACACCGTCTGGAGCCACTTCGGGCTCACGGCGACACCCAGCCGGATTGCCGCCGCCGGCACGGCCGTCCGACTCCACGACCTGCCGTACGAGCACTTCGCCCCGGACGACCACACCGACCACAGCCGCGCCGAGACGATCAGCGACCTGTTGAAGGCCGCCGACGCCCTCGACCGCTACCGGCTGCCCAAGCTCAGCTGGTGGCCCGACCCCGCCCGCGTTCGTACCGATCTTTTCACCGGGTTACGCGCCACCGCCTTCGAGCTCGTCACCCGCTCCGAGGCCGCGTGGCTGGCCGGGGCGAGCGGCGCGGACGCCGTCCTCGCTGGGCTGGCACAGCTGGGGCTGATCACCTGATGGACTTCCTCGACGCCTACGAGCAGTGGGCCGACGCGCACTCGTTCTTCGACACCGCCCTCGTCCCCAGTCCCACCGACAGCCAGGACCCTCTCGCGGGCCAATCCGCTGCGTGGGAGGACCGCCTGGCTGACACCCCCAACGGTCGGCTACTCCGGGACAACGCCCTCTTCCGTGCGCTGAGCGGGGACGGCAAGCTCCACCTCCTCCACGTCACGCACGCCCTGGAGCAGATCAGCGAACACGGCACGCTCTACCCCTCTGGCGGCTGCCTGGTCGGCAGCGTCTACTGCGCGCCCCTCACCGCGACCGAGCGCGGCTTCCGCATGCACAACCTCGGCGAGTACATCCTCACCAAGGAAGCCCCAGCCTTCGCCGCCAAGGCCATGTCCCCCAAGCGAACGCCCACACCGCTGATCTTCGAGGTAACTCTCCCACCGCAGGCGTACCGAGGTCTGGCCGGCGTGGACTACCTCCGCCTCGGCTCGATCCACCTCCAGATCTACAGCCGCCTGGAGTACCTGCTCTCGAAGACCGAGCGTCACCAACTGCGCGAGACCATCGTCAGCCGGATCAAGAACTCCACCGCCTTTCTCGCCCTGGCAGCTGCCGTCGCCTACCAGGGCGCGGCCGTCCAGCCCGACAGGTTCCTGCGGCTGCTGGACGAGACGATCCCCCGCCTGCCGATCCTCGGCTACGTGTACTTCGAGGCCCTGGCCGAGTACCTGATGCTGCACTCCACCGCCCCCGATACGCGCGGGCGGGCGGAGTACGGCGAGTTCGACAACTGGCTCTACAAGGAGATGCTGTTCGCTTCCTTCCCGGACATGGCAGGCAAGTTCGACCTGGCCAAGTTCCGACCCTCGCCCACCGGCCTGGCCGCGCTCCTCGCCCGGATCGACCCGAGCCTCAACGCCCGCCACGCCCACAGCTACCTGACCGAGCGGATCAGCCATCTCGTCGCAGCTCGCCTCTTCACGCCCGGACAGGTGCCCGAAGCCTGGCACCGCACTCGCTGGGAGTTCGACAGCCTCTCCACCCAGCTCGGGCCGCTCCTCGGGCACCTCATCCACCGAGAGCTGCGCACGTTCGGCCGGTACCCGGACTTCTACTTCTACTTCGACCAGCACAAGGCGCTCCAGGCGTGGAACTACTGGAACCACATGGACATCATCACGCCCTTCAACGGGACCATCCCCAAGGGCGAGATCGGCATCAACCCCGCGTACCCGGACTTGGAATACCGGGTCTGGCGAGCTGAGCAGGACGAAACTGGCCGCCTTCACCCCGCCGAGGAGCTCGACCTGACCATCGCCCCGCGCCTGGTCGACATCAAGTACACGCTCATGCGCAACAACCAGTGGACCGCACCGGCGCCTGCCACCGCCTGATGTGAGAGGACACCGCTCCGATGAACGCCCACCGCACAAATGGCACCTCCATCGACCACCTGGGCGAGCAGATCACCGCCCTCCTGACTGACCCCGCGACCACGCACGGCCTGGGCCGGACCCTCCGCGCCGCGGCCAGGGAGATCGAACTCAGTCGGTACCACCGGGCCAGCCAGCAGGCGTTCCCGAGCGGCCGGATCGACGCGGCCCCGAAGAGCGTCCAGGTCGGCGGCGGCGCCCATCGCGTCGACGGCTTCTTCAACATCGACGCCGTCCCGCCGGCCGACCTGCTGTGGGACGTCCGCGAAGGACTGCCGCTCCAGGACAACACGGTGGAGGTGCTGTTCTCCGAGCACTTCCTCGAGCACATCGACTACCCGATGTCGGCCAAGCACTACGCCCGCGAAGCCCACCGGGTCCTCACCCCCGGCGGCCAGCTCATCACCGGCGTCCCGGACGCGGCCTTCGTCCTCAGCCAGTACCCCACCGGACCTGAGCAGGCCGAGGAGATGGTCGACCGCTGGTACGCCAAGCGGAACTGCCGCCAGGACATCAATACCTACCTCGACCTGATCAACTACGTCTTCCGCGACCAGGACGACGATCCCACGTACACCCCGCACCTCTGGGCGTACGACTTGGACAAGCTCCGCCAGTTGTTCGCGGAGGCGGGCTTTAAGGCCGTGGAGCCGTGGTCGTTCGATCCCGCACTGGCCAACCCGAAGCGCGAATGGGCCAGCATCTACGTCGTCGCGACCAGGTGACTTGCGCATCGACCAGTCCAGGCCACCTGGTAACTGTCGGGATGGAGACGAGCAGAAGAGAAGACGTTCAAGGGCCCCAGTGTGGGCGCTACGCGGCGCAAGCTTCGTGGCGCGCGTGGAGCGCGGCCCGGTAGGGAGCGAGGGGGCGGCCTAGCCGCCACTCGCGCCGCGACTTCCGCAATCGATTGCCGGTCAGCTGGCGCTGCTCGACCGGCCGGGTGCGGCCAGCGGCAACGGCCCGGCGGATGGCTCGAATCTCGGCCATGTAGGCGACCGTGTCGTCAGAGTCTGCCTTCCGGACGGGGTCAAATGTGCCGCTGGAGAAGCTCGGCGCGGCGAGGGGGCCGGGCGCTCAGGATGTCGGTCGGTTCCACCGATCGGTACCGCGCGGTGCGGTCGCCCCCCTGCCCTGCTGCTCATAGAGGCGGTCCACGGCGCGAAGGCCCGGCCGCGCAGCCCCACCCCACACCGGACCTGAGAGCGGCCCCCCGTCATTGCTGGCGGCCCCGCCGGGGCCGTTTCCAGTACGGGCCGTTTCCCCTGCTGGCTGCACGTATGCCAGAAGCATTCAGCGAACTCCAGGCCGTGGTCACCCGCACGCCCGGCACAGACCAAGACGACACCTACACATATGCGACAAATCAGACACGCACGTGTCCCCGCAGCGTCCCCGCAGCTCCTTTGGAGCGCGAAAAGCGGCCCCGGAGGGCCGCCAGGATCACCGTAGTGACTCACGCCGCCAGCAAAGTTGCTGGTCAGATCGTTTCTGCACACCTGGTGTGCGGTGGGGCGGGTGGGACTCGAACCCACGGCCGACGGATTATGAGTCCGCTGCTCTAACCGGCTGAGCTACCGCCCCTTCACGGCGTGGCGCGTACATGTGTGCGCGCTGTCTGCCGCAGCATAGCCGCTCATACGATCTCCTGCCTCGGATGCCTCGCATGATCGGCTTCGCCTGTTCAGAGAGACCGCGCTGAGGGCTGCCCGGTTCCCTGAGGGGCAAAAAAGAAGAGGACCCGTGTGGGCCCTCTTCTCCTTGCTCCCCCGGCTGGACTCGAACCAGCAACCCTCCGGTTAACAGCCGAATGCTCTGCCAATTGAGCTACAGGGGACCGAGCTCCCCCGACTGGACTCGAACCAGTAACCTGCCGGTTAACAGCCGGCTGCTCTGCCAATTGAGCTACAGGGGATTGCTGCGGTGCATCGAACAGCCCACCTCCGGCCTTGCCGGGGGGCGAGCGCCCGTTGCGAGTCATAGATTAGCGCAAGCAGGGGGGTGCTCCGCCAATCGGTATCGACAGCAGGCCGGGCACCACACGACGAAGGGTGGCAGGCATGCGGTACAAGGTCACGTTCGTGGTCGGACTGGCCCTCGGGTACGTGCTCGGAACCCGGGCCGGGCGCGAGCGCTATGAGTCCATGAAGAAGTCAGCGCGGGAGATCGCGCAGAACCCCGCGGTGCGCAACGCCGCCGAGACCGCCGGGCACACCGGGCGCGCGTACGCGGGCAAGGCCTTCGCGGCGGTGAGCGAGAAGGTCGGCGACGCCGTACCGGCCTCCCTGGCGGGGCGCGTACGGGGACTGCGCGACCGGGCCGGCGGCGGCGAGGACGACTGGGGCACCAGCAACACCTGAGACATCCGAGGTTCCCGGGACCCATGGGGTTCCGGGGACTCCGGAGCGGAGGAGTCCGGCCCGGCGTGCGGCAGAATTCTCCGCATGGGGATAGTCGCCGGGCTGGACAGCTCTTCCGCCTTCACTCGCATAGTCGTCTGCGACACCGAAACGGGTGCCGTGCTGCGCCAGGGGTACGCACCCCATCCACAGCCCACCGGGGAACCCGAAGGCGCGCATCCCCACGAGACCGATCCGCAGGCCTGGCTGCTCTCGCTCGGCGAAGCCGCCGGCGGCGGGCTCCTCGAAGGGGTCCAGGCGATCGGGGTCTCCGCCCAGCAGCACGGGCTGCTGCCGCTGGACGCGCAGGGCGGACTGGTCCGCCCTGCCCTGGTCGGCAACGACAAGCGCGGCCAGGTCGCCGCCGCCGACCTCGTCGACAGTCTCGGCGGCCGGCAGGCGTGGGCCGAGGCGGTGGGCTCGGTCCCGCACGCCGCGCAGCCCCTGGCGAAGCTGGCCTGGCTGGCCCGCACCGAACCCGAGGCCGCCCGCCGGGTGGCCGTGGTGATGTCCCCGCACGACTGGCTCGTCTGGCAGCTGCTGGGCAGGCCGGTCCGGCGGACCACCGACCGCGGCGGCGCCTCCGGCACCGGGTACTGGTCGGCGGCCACCGGTTCCTGGCGTCCCGACCTGGTCGAGCTGGCGCTCGGGCACCAGGCGCTGCTGCCCGAGGTGCTCGGTCCGGCCGACGCCGCCGGGACCACGCCCGAGGGGCTGCTCATATCGGCCGGCACCGGCGAGACGATGGCCGCCGCGCTCGGGCTGGGGCTCGGCCCCGGCGACGCGGTGGTCTCGCTGGGCGCCTCCGGCTCGGTGATGGCGGTGCACCACGAGGCGCTGTCGGAGCCGGGCGGTCTGATCACCTCGCTGGCCGACGCCAGCGGCATGCACCTGCCGGTGGTGAACACCTCCAACGCCGTACGGGCACTGCGCGGCACCGCCGAACTGCTGGGCACGGACCTGGAGGGGCTGTCCGAGCTCGCCCTGAAGTCGACGCCGGGCGCGCACGGCCTCGTACTCCTGCCGTACCTGGAGGGTGAGCGGACGCCGAACCTGCCGCACACCGCCGGGACCCTGTCCGGGCTGCGCAGGGACTCGATGAAGCCGGAGCACCTGGCCCGGGCCGCTTTCGAGGGCATGCTGTGCGGGCTGGTGGACGCGCTCGACGTGCTGCGCATGCGCGGGGTCGAGATTCGCCGGGTGTTCCTGCTGGGCGCGGCGGCCGAGCTGCCCGCCGTACAGGCCGCGGCCCCCGGCCTGTTCGGGACGCAGGTCGTCGTACCGGCGCCGGCCGACTACGCGGCGCTGGGCGCGGCGCGCCAGGCGGCGTGGGCGCTGGGTGTGGCGCAGGGCACGCTGGCCCCGCACACTCCGCCGGTGTGGCCGGCCCCGGCGGCGCAGGTCTTCGAGCCGGGTGAGGAGTTCCCGGTCTGGCAGGCGGTGCGCCAGCAGTACCTCGCGACGAGGGAGCAGATCCACCCCGGCGCGTTCTAGGACTCCGCGGACGGCGGCTGGGTCCCGGATCGCAGGGCGGCGGCTGGGTCCCGGATCGCAGGGCGGCGGCTGGGTCCCGGATCGCAGGGCGGCGGCTGGGTCCCGGGTCGCAGGGCGGCGTGCTGGGTCCCGGGTCGTAGGGCGGCCTACTCCTTTTGACCGGCCTTTGCGAAAAGCGGTGGGGATCGGGCGGCCGGTTGGCCGAAGATGGGGTGAACCCCCTCGATCTTGCCGACCGGAGCCTGCGCGTGCTCATACGACTTCTGCGGACCCATCTGGGTCCGTACCGGAAACCCATCGCCCTGCTGGTCCTGTTGCAGTTGCTGCAGACCAGCGCGAGCCTCTACCTGCCCACCCTCAACGCCGACATCATCGACAACGGTGTCGTCAACGGCGACACCGGCTACATCCTGCGCTTCGGGGCGCTGATGCTCGGTGTCTCGCTCGTCCAGCTCGTCTGCAACGCCGGGGCCGTGTACTACGGCGCCCGTACGTCGGCCGCCTTCGGGCGGGACGTGCGCGCCGCCGTCTTCGACCGGGTGCAGAGCTTCTCCGCGCGGGAGCTCGGCCAGTTCGGCGCGCCCTCCCTGATCACCCGTTCGACGAACGACGTCCAGCAGATCCAGATGCTGGTCCTGATGACCTTCACCCTGATGGTCTCGGCGCCGATCATGTGCGTCGGCGGGATCGTCATGGCGCTGTCGCTCGACGTGAAGCTGTCGGGCGTCCTGCTCGCCGTCGTTCCCGTGCTCGGTCTGTCGGTCGGCGCCATCGTCCTCAAGACGCGGCCGCTGTTCCGCCTGATGCAGGCACGCCTGGACACCGTGAACCGGGTGCTGCGCGAGCAGATCACCGGCAACCGGGTGATCCGCGCGTTCGTCCGCGACACGTACGAGAAGGATCGCTTCCGGGAGGCCAACGAGGACCTCACCGGGGTGTCGCTGGCCGCCGGCAAGCTCCTCGCCCTGATGTTCCCCACGGTCATCGTGGTCGTGAACATCTCCAGCGTCGCCGTCATCTGGTTCGGCGCGATGCGCGTGGACAGCGGTGGCATGGAGATCGGCCAGCTGACGGCCTTTCTCGCCTACCTGCTGCAGATCGTCATGGCCGTGATGATGGCCACCTTCATGTTCATGATGGTGCCCCGGGCCGAGGTCTGCGCCGAGCGCGTCCAGGAGGTCCTGGACACCCGTTCCAGCGTGGTCCCGCCCACCGACCCGGTGCGCGAGCTCGCCCGGCGCGGGCAGCTCGAACTGCGCGGCGCCGACTTCCGCTACCCCGGCGCCGAGGCCCCGGTGCTCCGCGGGGTGGACCTGGTGGCCCGCCCCGGCGAGACCACCGCGGTCATCGGCTCCACCGGAAGCGGCAAGTCCACACTGCTGGGACTGGTCCCGCGGCTGTTCGACGCGACCGGCGGCGAGGTGCTGGTCGACGGCGAGGACGTACGCGGGATCGAACCGGAACTGCTCGCCAGGACGGTCGGCATGGTCCCGCAGAAGCCGTACCTCTTCTCCGGAACCGTCGCCTCCAACCTGCGCTACGGGCGCCCCGACGCGAGCGACGAAGAGCTGTGGCGGGCCCTGGAGGTGGCCCAGGCCAAGGACTTCGTGTCCGAGCTGGACGGCGGCCTGGAGGCCCCCGTCACCCAGGGCGGAACCAATGTCTCCGGCGGCCAGCGCCAGCGTCTGGCCATCGCCCGCACCCTGGTGCAGCGCCCTGAGATCTATCTCTTCGACGACTCCTTCTCGGCCCTGGACTACGCGACGGACGCGGCGCTGCGCGCGGCGCTCGCCCGCGAGACCGAGGACGCGACCGTGGTGATCGTCGCCCAGCGGGTCTCCACGATCCGCGACGCCGACCGGATCATCGTCCTGGACGAGGGCCAGGTGGTGGGCGAGGGGCGCCACCACGAGCTGATGGCCGGCAACGAGACCTACCGGGAGATCGTGCTCTCCCAGCTGACGGAGGCGGAGGCCGCATGAGCGGGCCCGGAGGACGGATGATGGCGGGGCCGGCCCAGCGGTCCATGGATTTCAAGGGTTCGGGAAAGCGCCTGCTGCGGCAGCTCGCTCAGGACCGGGCCAAGCTGTGGGGCATGGTCGCGGCCGTCGTCGGCAGCGTCGCCTGCGCGGTCGTCGGCCCGAAGATCCTCGGGCAGGCCACCGACCTGGTCTTCGCGGGGATCGTCGGCCGGCAGATGCCGGCCGGGCTCACCAAACAGCAGGCGCTGGACGGGCTGCGCGACAGGGGCCAGGGCGGCATGGCGGACATGCTGTCCGGCACCGACTTCACCCCCGGCAAGGGCATCGACTTCGGCGCCGTCGGGGTCGTGGCCGTCTGGGCGCTGGTGGTCTTCGTCCTCGCCGGCCTGCTGATGCTGGTCGCCACGAGGCTGTCGAACCACGTGATGAACGGCACCGTCTACCGGATGCGCGAGGAGCTCCAGGCGAAGCTGTCGCGGCTGCCGCTGTCGTACTTCGACCAGCAGAAGCGCGGTGAGGTGCTCAGCCGGGCCACCAACGACATCGACAACATCGGCCAGACGCTGCAGCAGACGATGGGCCAGCTGCTGAATTCGCTGCTGACCATCGTCGGTGTGCTCACCATGATGTTCTGGATCTCGCCGCTGCTGGCGCTGGTCGCGCTGGTGACCGTACCGGTGTCGGTCTTCGTCGCGGCGAAGATCGGCAAGAAGTCGCAGCCGCAGTTCGTGGCGCAATGGAAGTCGACCGGCGCGCTCAACGCCCACATCGAGGAGATGTACTCGGGCCACACGCTGGTGAAGGTCTTCGGACGGCAGAAGGAGTCCGCGGCCGTCTTCGCCGAGCAGAACGAGGCGCTGTACCGCGCCTCCTTCAAGGCGCAGCTGGTCAGCGGCATCATGCAGCCGGTGATGCTGTTCATCTCGAACATCAACTACGTGCTGATAGCGGTCGTCGGCGGGCTCCGGGTCGCCTCGGGCACCCTGTCGATCGGTGATGTGCAGGCCTTCATCCAGTACTCGCGCCAGTTCTCGATGCCGCTGACGCAGGTCGCCTCGATGGCGAACCTCGTGCAGTCCGGTGTCGCCTCCGCGGAGCGGGTCTACGAGCTGCTCGACGCGGAGGAGCAGGAGCCCGAGGTCGAGGTTCCGGAGCGCCCGGAGGAGCTGCGCGGCCGGGTCACGCTCGACAAGGTGGCCTTCCGCTACGAGCGGGACAAGCCGCTGATCGAGAACCTCTCGCTGTCGGTCGAGCCGGGCCAGACGGTCGCGATCGTCGGCCCGACGGGCGCCGGCAAGACGACGCTCGTCAACCTGCTGATGCGGTTCTACGAGGTAACGGGCGGTGAGATCGCCCTGGACGGCGTGGACATCGCGAAGATGACGCGCGAGGAGCTGCGCGGCGGCATCGGCATGGTGCTGCAGGACACCTGGCTGTTCGGCGGCACCATCGCGGAGAACATCGCCTACGGTGCCTCGCGCGAGGTCACGCGTGCCGAGATCGAGGAGGCGGCGCGGGCGGCCCACGCGGACCGCTTCATCCGTACCCTGCCGGACGGTTACGACACCGTGCTGGACGACGAGGGCGCGGGCGTCAGCGCCGGCGAGAAGCAGCTGATCACCATCGCCCGGGCGTTCCTGTCGGACCCGGTGATCCTGGTGCTCGACGAGGCGACGAGCTCGGTCGACACCCGTACCGAGGTGCTGATCCAGAAGGCGATGGCGCGCCTGGCGCACGGCCGTACGTCCTTCGTGATCGCGCACCGGCTGTCCACGATCCGCGACGCGGACGTGATCCTGGTGATGGAGAGCGGCTCGATCGTGGAGCAGGGCACGCACGAGGAGCTGCTGGCGTCGGACGGTGCGTACGCGCGGCTGTACGCGGCGCAGTTCGCGCAGGCGGTCGTCGAGGTCGACTAGGACCGACGGTGGGCCGGATCGGGGGCGCTCTGCGGGGCGCCCCCTTTCCGTGGTCCGCCCCGGTCCTTCCTGCTCAGTCCAGGTAGCCGCGGAGCTGGTCGGCGAAGGCGTGGTCGCGCAGCTTGTTGAGGGTCTTGGATTCGATCTGGCGGATCCGCTCGCGCGTGACGCCGAAGATCCGGCCGATTTCCTCCAGGGTGCGCGGGCGCCCGTCTGCGAGCCCGTAGCGCAGCTGGACGACCTTCCGCTCGCGCTCGCCGAGGGTCGACAGCACGGCTTCCAGGTGCTCTCGCAGCAGGAAGAACGCGGCGGACTCCACGGGTGAGGCGGCGTCGCCGTCCTCGATCAGGTCGCCGAGCGCGACGTCGTCCTCCTCGCCCACCGGGGCGTGCAGGGAGACCGGCTCCTGGGCGAGACGGAGCACTTCCAGGACCCGCTCGGGAGTCAATTCCAGGTGGGCGGCGACCTCTTCGGCGGTTGGCTCGTACCCGCGCTCCTGGAGCATGCGGCGCTGTACGCGCACGACGCGGTTGATCAGCTCCACGACGTGGACGGGGACGCGGATGGTCCGGGCCTGGTCGGCGAGGGCCCGGGACATCGCCTGCCGGATCCACCACGTGGCATAGGTGGAGAACTTGTACCCGCGGGCGTAGTCGAACTTCTCAACGGCCCGGATGAGTCCGAGGTTCCCCTCCTGCACGAGGTCGAGCATGGTGAGCCCGCGGCCCACGTACCGCTTCGCGACGGAGACGACGAGCCGCAGGTTCGACTCGATGAGCCGCCGTTTGGCCATGCGCCCCATGACGACGAGTTTGTCGAGGTCCAGGGCGAGCTGGGAATCGAGGTCGGGGGTGCTGCCGAGTTTCTCCTCGGCGAACAGTCCGGCTTCGACACGCCGCGCGAGGTCCACCTCCTCGGCGGCGGTGAGCAGCGGGATCCTGCCTATCTCGCGCAGGTACTGCCGGAAGAGATCGGCCGAGGGGCCCGCCGCGGCGTCCGCCGCGGCCCGTTTGCGCTGTGCGGGCACCGGCTCGATCAGCTCAAGTACCTCGGGCTCTTCGGGCTCTTCGTCCACGGCTTCGGCCTCTGCGGGTTCCGAGGACTCGCTCACGTTCACGGTCACGGTCAGGATCCGGGTCTGCACGGGGGCGACCTCCAGGGCTCCGAGGACGGGGGCACCGCATTCAGTGTGGGGTACGACACACCGCTGCCACGAGGGGCGTGCGAACACTTTCTGCGTCCGGTGCGTGACCGGATGGTTACCCCCCGGCGGGAAGGCCGAAGCGGATCGGACTCATGTCCGATCCGCTCTTGCCGGCCATCCAGAAGAAGGCCCTGGGAAGAAGCCGGAAGAAGCCGGGAGAAGAACTGCCGTCGTCCCTTGTCCTCAGGGTGGTGCCGCGGTAACCCGTCGCTTCGGCTCCCCCGGGGCGCGTCAAAGCTGCGGGCGAGAATCCGGCGGGACGTGGTTCTCGGGGCCGGCCGCTCGGGGGGCCGGTTCGACGCGGACCGCGCAGACCTTGAACTCCGGCATCCGGGAGACCGGGTCGAGTGCCGGGTTGGTGAGGGTGTTGGCGCGGCCCTCGCCCGGCCAGTGGAACGGCATGAAGACGGTGTCCGCGCGGATGGCGTCGGTGATGCGGGCCGGGGCCACCGCGCGGCCGCGGCGGGAGACCACCGCCAGGGGGCTGCCGTCGACGGCGCCGAGGCGGGCGGCGAGGCGGGGGTGGAGTTCCACGAAGGGGCCGGGGGCGGCCTCGTTGAGCTCCGCGACGCGGCGGGTCTGGGCGCCGGACTGGTACTGGGCGACCACCCGGCCGGTGGTGAGCAGCAGCGGGTAGTCGGCATCGGGGACCTCGGCGGCGTCCCGGTGGCTGACGGGGACGAAGCGGGCCCGGCCGTCCTCGGTGGCGAAGCGTTCCAGGAAGAGGCGCGGCGTGCCCGGGCTTTCCTCCGGGCAGGGCCAGAAGACGCCCTGTTCGGCTTCGATGCGGGCATAGGTGATGCCCGAGTAGTCCGCCGGGCCTCCGGCTGAGGCGCGGCGCAGTTCGTCGAAGACCTCCTCGGGGGCGGTGGGGAAGCCCTTCTCGACGCCGAGGCGGCCGGCGAGGCCGTGCAGGACCTCCAGGTCGGTGCGGACGCCCGGCGGCGGGGTCAGGGCCCGGCGGCGGAGCAGGACGCGGCCCTCCAGGTTGGTGGTGGTGCCGGTCTCCTCCGCCCACTGGGTGACCGGCAGGACCACGTCCGCGAGGGCGGCGGTCTCGGAGAGGACCACGTCGGCCACGGCGAGGAAGTCCAGGGAGCGGATGCGGTCCTCGATGCGGGAGGCGTGCGGGGCCGACACCACCGGGTTGGAGCCCATCAGGAGCAGGGCCCGGACGTCCGTGCCGAGGGCGTCGAGCAGTTCGTACGCGCTGCGGCCCGGGCCGGGGAGGTCGGCGGGGTCGACGCCCCAGACCTCCGCCACGTGTGCCCTCGCCGCGGGGTCGGTCAGCTTCCGGTAGCCGGGGAGCTGGTCGGCCTTCTGGCCGTGCTCGCGGCCGCCCTGGCCGTTGCCCTGGCCGGTGAGGCAGCCGTAGCCGGAGAGGGGGCGGCCGGCCCGGCCGGTGGCCAGGCACAGGTTGATCCAGGCGCCGACGGTGTCGGTGCCCTTGGACTGCTGCTCGGGGCCGCGGGCGGTGAGGACCATCGCGGAGGAGGGCGCGCAGAACATGGCCACGGCCTCACGGAGCTTGGGCACGGGGACGCCGGTGATGCGTTCCACGAGTTCGGGCCAGTGGGCCATGGCGGCGGCCCGGGCCTCCTCCCAGCCGGTGGTGCGGCCGGTGATGAACTCCTCGTCGGTGCGCCCTTCCGCCACCACGAGGTGCAGCATGCCGAGGGCGAGTGCGAGGTCGGTGCCGGGGCGCGGGGCCAGGTGCAGGTCGGCCTGTTCGGCGGTGCGGGTGCGGCGGGGGTCGATGACGATCAACGTGCCGCCGTTGGCCTTGAGTTCGGTGAGGTAGCGCAGGGCGGGGGGCATGGTCTCGGCCAGGTTCGAGCCGACGAGGATCACGCAGCCGGTGCGGGGGATGTCCTCCAGCGGGAAGGGCAGGCCCCGGTCGAGCCCGAAGGCCCGCTGGTGCGCGGCGGCGGCCGAGGACATGCAGAAGCGGCCGTTGTAGTCGATCTGCGAGGTGCGCAGGGCGACGCGGGCGAACTTTCCGAGGGCGTACGCCTTCTCGTTGGTGAGCCCGCCGCCGCCGAAGACGCCGACCGCGTCCGGGCCGTACGCGCGGCCCGTGCGGGCGAGGCCCTCGGCGACGGCGTCGAGGGCCTCCTCCCAGGTGGCCGGTTCGAGCCGCCCGGCGTGGGTGCGGACGAGCGGCCCGGTCAGGCGCACCCGGGAGGAGAGCACGGCGGGGGCGGTGCGGCCCTTGCCGCACAGCGCGCCCCGGTTGACGGGGAAGTCCGGCCGCTCTTCCACCGTCACGCCCGCGTCTGCCGCGCCGCCCGGTGCGGGGCGGAGGTTCATTCCGCACTGCAGCGCGCAGTAGGGGCAGTGCGTGGCGGTGACGGCGTCCGAGGTGTGCATGCACGCCAGCGTGCGTCGGCGGTGTTACGCCGGCCGCCGCCCCGCGTTACAGGTCGGGGTGCTCTGCCTCAGCGCCGCCCGGGGGCCGCGGTGAGGCCCGGCGGATCGGAGGGAGGCCGAGGATCTCGACGTACTCGATCCGGCCGCCGACGACGTCGAGGTCCAGCATGCCCCGCTCCGGGAGGAGGAGCACATTGCGGTGGCCTGGGCCGTAGGGAGTGCCCGGTGTGGGGGCGCCGGTACGGATGCTCCGGCAGAAGTCGTCGCCGCAGCCGCACGGCCGACCAGGCGCAGGTCGTACGCGCAGATGGCGAGGTCTCGCTCGCCCTCCTCCTCCAGCGGGCGCACGGGCTCGGCCGTCAGAGCGGGGAAAACGTCACGTACGAGGGGGTGCGTCGTCCTGTTCCACGGCGGGACCGTAGCCCGGTGGCCCGGCCTGAGGCACGGGGATTCACGGCCGTCCGCCGAGCCCGGCGCCGGGCCCGGTCCCGGTCCCGGATCACTGGCCGGTCAGGTGCTTCACGGTGAGGCCCGCGGTCCAGCCGCCGTCGACCGCCAGCTCGGCGCCCGTCATGTACCCGGCGGCGTCCGACAGCAGGAACGTGACCGCCGCGGCGATCTCCTCCGGGACACCGACGCGGCCCATCGGGGTTCCGGGGTAATTGCCCTCGCCCGCCTGGATGCCGACGGGGGCCGTCATCGGGGTCAGCGTCATGCCGGGGTGCACCGAGTTGACGCGGATCTTCGCTTCGGCGAGCTCGACCGCGCCGATCTTCGACAGGCCGCGCACGCCCCACTTGGAGGCTCCGTAACCGGCGGTAAGTGCGAGTCCGGTCAGGCCGGCGGCGGAGGAGATGTTGACGATGGAACCGCCGCCGTTCGCCCGCAGCAGCGGGATCGCGGTCTTGATGCCGATGAACACACCGACCAGGTTGATCTCCACGACCTGCCGGAAGTGTTCGACGGTCTCGTGCTCCAGGAACTGGCCGGTGGCTATGCCCGCGTTGTTCACCAGGCCGTCGATGCGGCCGAACTCGCCGACCGCGTACTCCAGCGCCGCCTGCCAGTCGGCCTCGCTGGTCACGTCGTGCCTGAGGAAGCGAGCCGAGCCGCCGAGCTTCGCGGCCGTCTCCGCCGCCTCCGCCTCCAGCACATCGGTGATCAGGACCTTGCCGCCGCCGTCCACGACGGCCTGCGCCGTGGCCGCGCCCAGGCCGCGGGCTCCACCGGTGATGACGACGGCCTTGCCGCTCAGATCCACAACAGCCACGGTTCCCACCTCGTGCTCGGACGGACGGACCGGTATATGACTAATCGGCATAAGCAGACGCCACGTCAGTCTGCCAGAGCGCCCAAGGCCCGCGACACCCCTTGCTCCTTCGGTCCCAGGAAGTGCGGAGCGGGCTTGAAGGCCGCGTCCAGCGCCGCCTTGCCGGCCGCGAAGACCTCGCGGGTCCCGCCGTAATACCAGGTGGAGTCGTGCTCGTCGTCCACGCCGACGCCGTACGACTCCAGGCCCACCGCCTGGCACAGGGCGACGGCCCTGCGTATGTGGAAGCCCTGGCTGATCAGCACGGCCCGCTCGACCCCGAATATCTCCTTGGCCCTCACGCACGAGTCCCACGTGTCGAAGCCGGCGAAGTCGCTGACGATCCGCCCGTCCGGAACGCCGTGCCGGGTCAGATAGGTCCGCATGGCGTCGGGCTCGTCGTACTCCCGGCGGCTGTTGTCCCCGGTGACCAGCACGACCTTGACCTTGCCCGCGCGGTACAGCTCGGCGGCGGCATCGAGCCGGTTGGCCAGATACGGCGTCGGCTGCCCGTGCCACAGCCCCGCCCCGAAGACCACGGCCACCTCGGCAGCGGGCGCATCGGCCGTGGTCCGCAGCCGGTCCGCGGCCGCCGCATGGGTCCACGCCGAGGGCAGCAGCGCCAGCACGCAGCCCGCCATCACCACCTGCACGGCCCGCCGCCGGCCCCGCACCCCGCGCGGCAGCCTCGGCCGCCATCCAGCCGACGCCGACGCCGACGCCGCCGAGGCCAACACTGCTGACGCCGCTGACACCGCCGACCGCACCCACTCCGTGACCTTCATGATCGCCCCCCTTGCACCACACGTTCCACACGTCGTTCGCACGGATTGACGAGCCAGCCCCGCCCTCCAGTTCCGCCCTCACCGCCATTCACCCGCACGAATGACCGAGCGGGTGGGTGAGCAACCGGAAAACACCCGTCACCCCGGCGCAACGCGGCGGCAACGTGCGGCGCGCAGTATCGGTTCATGACGGAGCCGGTGCACCCTCCCGACACCCCGCCCCTCCCCTTCGACAGCGCGGTCGAGCTGCTCGGCCTCATCACCGTCCAGCTGGGCACGCAGCTCAGCACCTTGCGCCGACCCGGAGTCCGCCCATGCAGCCCACCCTCGTCGCCGTCGGGCACGGCAGCCGCGACCCCCGCGCCGCGCACACCGCCCTCGCGCTCCTCGACCGCGTCCGCGAACTCCGGCCCCGCCTCGACGTCCGGCTCGGCCACATCGAGCTGAGCGATCCGCCGCTCGACGACGTCCTGCGGGAGCTGCGCGGCGAGGCGGTGCTCGTCCCGCTGCTCCTCGGCCGCGGGTACCACGTCAAGCGCGACATTCCCGCGGCGGCCGCCCGCGCCCCGCACCTGCGGGTCGCCTTCGCCCCGCCGCTGGGCCCGCACCCGCTGCTCGTGGAGGCCCTCTACGAACGGCTCCTGGAGGCCGGCTGGACCCCCGGCGACGCCGTCGTGCTCGCCTCCGCCGGTTCCCGCGACCCCGACTCGGCGGTCGACACCCGCCGCACCGCCGACCTGCTCGCCGAACGCCTCGGTGGCGTGGCCGTGGTCCCGGCCTACGCCTCCGCCGGGCCGAGCGCGCCCGACGCGGTCCGGGCGCTGGCCGCCCGTGGCCACCACCGGATAGCCGTGGCCTCGTACTTCGCCGCTCCCGGCCGGTTCGCCGCGCAGACCGCCGCGGCGGCGCCCGCCCTCGCCGCGGCCCCGCTGGGCAACCACCCGGCCCTCGCGCGGCTGTTGCTGCACCGCTACGACCAGGCCCTGCTCGTGTCCCGCGGCGCCTGTCGGCCGGAACTCGTCTCCGCCTGATCCCGGTTTGTCAGAGGTTCCGGTTACCGTCAATTCATGGAAGGCACCGCGCACGCCCCCGCAGACGACCTCTACTCCCTCTACGACGCAGCCGACACCGAGCGCTGGGCCGCCGAGCCCGACAAACGGCCCGGCCGGACCGCCTTCCAGCGCGACCGGGCCCGCGTTCTGCATTCCGCCGCCCTGCGCCGCCTCGCAGGCAAGACCCAGGTGGTCACCCCCGGCACCCGCTCGTACGACTGGGACGCGAGCCCCCGTACGCGCCTCACCCACTCCCTGGAGTGCGCCCAGGTCGGCCGGGAACTCGGCGCCGCGCTCGGCTGCGACCCCGACCTCGTCGAGGCCGCCTGCCTGTCCCACGACATGGGCCACCCGCCTTTCGGCCACAACGGCGAGGAGGCGCTCAACGAGTTCGCCAAGGACTGCGGCGGGTTCGAGGGCAACGCCCAGTCGCTGCGCCTGCTGACCCGGCTGGAGCCCAAGCGGTTCGTTCCCGATCCGGCGAGCGGCGATCTCGTCAGCGTCGGCCTCAACCTCACCCGGGCCTGCCTGGACGCCGCGACCAAGTACCCCTGGGCGCGCGGAGACCACCCCACCGACCCCGGCTCGGTGAAGTTCGGCGCGTACGAGGACGACCTGCCGGTGTTCACATGGCTGCGCCGCGGCGCGCCCGCCGACCGCAAGTGCTTCGAGGCCCAGGTCATGGACTGGGCGGACGACGTCGCGTACTCGGTCCACGACTTCGAGGACGGGCTGCACGCGGGCCACCTCGACCCCAACCTGCTCCACTCCGAGCCCGAGCGCACCGCGATCTGGCGGGTCGCCATCGGCCGCTACGTGCCCGCCGACACCGAGCCGGAGGAGCTGCGGGACGCGCTCGACCGGCTGATGGAGCAGGAGTGGTGGCCGCACGGGTACGACGGTTCGGCCGTCGCCCAGGCGCGTCTGAAGGACGCGACCAGCCAGCTCATCGGCCGCTTCTGCCTGGCCGCCGAGGGCGCCACCCGCGAGACGTACGGCTCCGGCCGCCTGACCCGGTACGGCGCCGAACTGGTGGTCCCCCGCGAGGCGCGCAACGAGTGCGCGGTCCTGAAGGCGGTCGCCGATCTGTACGTCATGCAGCGTGACGAGCAGGAACGCATCCGGGCCGATCAGCGCATCGTCCTGGCCGAACTCGCGGAGGCGCTCAGTGCCCGCGCGCCCGAGGGCCTGGACCCGCAGTTCCGGGCCATCTTCGACGCGGCGCCGGACGACAGGGCCAGGAAACGCGCGGTCGTCGACCAGATCGCGTGCCTTACGGACGCCGCCGCCCGCTCCCTGCACGCACGCCTCACCCGGCGCACCCGACGCGCCGAAGGGTGAGCTGATCGGGCCACTCCCCCTTCACGCGGCAGGCTCGGTGCGGGACGCTCGCATGTGGTCGCATGTGGCGGAGAGGTTATGAGGAGGCATCAGGTGGTCGACGCACACCGGACATTCGTCATCGTCGGCGCGGGGCTGGCCGGGGCAAAAGCGGCCGAAACGCTGCGGTCCGAGGGGTTCACGGGGCGGGTGATCCTGATCGGCGACGAGCGCGACCATCCCTACGAACGGCCCCCGCTGTCGAAGGGGTACCTGACGGGCAAGGACGACCGTGACAGCGTCTTCGTCCACGAGCCGTCCTGGTACGCGGCTTCCGACATCGAGCTTCACCTCGGCCAGCCCGCGGTCCACCTGGACCGGGACGCCAAGAAGGTGGTCCTCGGTGACGGCACGGCGTTGCACTACGACAAGGTGCTGCTGGCCACCGGCGCCGAACCGCGCCGCCTGGACATCCCGGGCACGGGTCTGGCCGGGGTGCACCACCTGCGGCGCCTCGCCCACGCCGAGCGGCTGCGCAACGTCCTGGCCACCCTGGGCCGGGACAACGGCCACCTGCTGATCGCGGGTGCCGGGTGGATCGGACTGGAGGTCGCCGCCGCGGCCCGCGGGTACGGCGCGGAGGTCACCGTGGTCGAGCCGGAGGCCACGCCGCTGTACGCGGTGCTCGGCCCGGAGATCGGCCGGCTCTTCGGGGACCTGCACGCCGAGCACGGGGTGCGGTTCCACTTCGGGGCCAAGCTGACCGAGATCGTGGGCCACGACGGCATGGTGCTGGCCGCCCGTACGGACGACGGGGAGGAGCACCCGGCGCACGCGGTGCTCGCCGCGATCGGGGCCGCGCCCCGGACGGCGCTCGCCGAGACGTCCGGGCTGGCACTGGTCGACCGCGTCCACGGCGGCGGGATCGCCGTGGACGCGTCCCTGCGCACGTCGGACCCGGACGTCTTCGCGGTCGGGGACGTGGCGGCCGCCCACCACCCGGTGCTCGGGACCCGGCTGCGGGTCGAGCACTGGGCCAACGCGCTCAACGGCGGTCCGGCCGCCGCGCGGGCGATGCTGGGGCAGGAGGTCAGTTACGACCGGGTGCCGTACTTCTTCTCCGACCAGTACGACGTGGGCCTGGAGTACTCGGGGTACGCGCCGCCGGGCGGCTACGACCAGGTGCTGATCCGAGGGGACGTGGGCAAGCGGGAGTTCATCGCCTTCTGGCTCTCCGAGGGCCGGGTGCTGGCCGGTATGAACGTCAATGTGTGGGATGTCACCGAGCACATCCAGGCCCTGATCAGGTCGAAGGCGCCCGTGGACCGCGACACACTCGCGGACCCTTCTGTTCCGCTTGGGTCGCTGATCAAGGCCGAGGGGGCCTGACGGGTTTGTCGGCATCCGGCCGTAGACTTCACGCGTGGCAGGACGGATCAACGACGACGACGTGAAGGCGGTACGGGACGCGGTCCCGATCGACGCCGTGGTCTCCGACTACCTCCAGCTGCGCAACGCGGGCGGCGGCAACCTCAAGGGCCTGTGCCCCTTCCACGACGAGAAGTCCCCGTCCTTCCAGGTCAGCCCCAGCAAGGGTCTCTACCACTGCTTCGGCTGCCAGGCGGGCGGGGACACCCTCGACTTCATCATGAAGATCGACCACCTCTCCTTCTCGGAGGCGGTCGAGCGCCTGGCCGGCCAGGCCGGCATCACCCTGCGGTACGAGGAGGGCGGCTACACCGCCGGCACCAGCGGCCGCGGCGAGCGCATCCGCCTGGTCGAGGCGCACAAAACCGCCGCCCAGTTCTTCGTCGACCAGCTCGGCAGCCCCGAGGCGGAGATCGGCCGCAAGTTCCTGGCGGAGCGCGGCTTCGACCAGGCCGCAGCCGCGCACTTCAGCGTGGGCTACAGCCCGGCCGGCTGGGACCACCTGACCCGCTTCCTGCGCGGCAAGGGCTTCAGCGACAAGGAACTGATCACCTCCGGCCTCGCCCAGGACAGCCGCAGCGGCAAGCCCATCGACCGCTTCCGCGGCCGGCTGATGTGGCCCATCCGCGACATCAGCGGCGAGGTGGTGGGCTTCGGCGCGCGCAAGCTGCGCGACGACGACAACGGCCCCAAGTACCTGAACACGCCCGAGACCGCGATCTACAAGAAGTCCCAGGTGCTGTACGGCATCGACCTGGCGAAGAAGGAGATCGCGAAGACCTCGCGCGCCGTGGTGGTCGAGGGCTACACCGACGTGATGGCCTGCCACATGGCCGGGGTCACCACCGCGATCGCGACCTGTGGCACGGCCTTCGGCGGGGACCACATCAAGATCCTCCGCCGGCTGCTGATGGACAACGCCACGGCCGAGGTGATCTTCACCTTCGACGGCGACGCGGCCGGGCAGAAGGCGGCGCTGCGGGCCTTCGAGGACGACCAGAAGTTCGCCGCCGAGACCTCGATCGCGATCACCCCGGGCGGCATGGACCCCTGCGACCTGCGCCTGGCACAGGGGGACGCCGCCGTGTCGGGGCTGGTGGACTCACGCACGCCGCTCTTCGAGTTCGCGCTGCGGCACATCGTCGCCCGGCACAACCTGGAGAACCCGGCGGGCCGGGCGGCCGCGCTGGACGAGGCGGCTCCGGTCGTCGCCAACATCAAGAACATCGCGATCCAGCACGAGTCCGCGGTGCAGCTCGCGGGCATGCTGGGCATCCGCGACGAGCAGTTCGTGGTCAAGCGCGTCGCGCAGCTGGCGCGCTGGGCCCGCGAGCGCGGCGGCCAGGGCGACGGCCGGCCGCAGCGGGGCGGCCCCCGCCCCTCCCCGTCCCACGGGGCCTCCCCCGGGCCCGCCGTCCAGCAGACCGGCGGCGGCCCCGCCCTGAACCTGCGCAGCCCGGCGCACCGCACCGAGCGCGAGCTGCTGAAGCTGGCCCTCCAGCGCCCGGCGCTGGTCTCCCCGGCCTTCGACGCGTACGGGATGGACGAGTTCACGGCCCCGCCCTACGCGGCCGTGCGCCAGGCCATCCAGGATGCGGGCGGCGCCTCGCTCGGCACCGAGGACTACCTCGCCCGCGTGCGTGACGCGGCCCCGAACGACACCGTCCGCGCGCTCGTCACGGAGCTGGCGGTCGAGGCCATCCACGCGAAGACGGTGGACGAGATCTACGCGGGGGTCCAGCTGGTCCAGGTGCGGCTGCGCGCCGTCGACCGCCGGGTCCACGAGATCCAGGGCACCCTGTCCCGGCTGGGCCCGCAGGCCCCGCCGGAGCAACTGGCCGCGGTCCAGGAGGAGCTGTGGGTGCTCCAGCAGTACGGCCAGCGGCTGCGCAACCGCGGCGCAGAGGGCCTGTAGGACGACCGAGGGCCTGCAGGCGGGACTGTGCCGACGGGGTCTAGAAACGCTTCAGCCAGTCGCCGCCCGGTATCTCGGTGCCGGACTCCCGCAGGTCGCGGGCGACCAGCGGGGACGCCAGGTAGACCCAGGCGAGCACCGGCGTGCCGTCGGGGCGCAGGGCCTCGCGGGCGATCCGGTCGTAGACGTTCCCCGGGCGGCCCGGGCCCCCGTACTCCTCCAGCCGGTCCAGCGCGGCCAGCAGTTCCCCGTACGCGCCCGGCGCCGCGGTGACCAGCTCCCCGACGACGGCCGAGCCCGGGCCGTCGACCGCGAAGGGATAGCCGGGGCCGTCGTAGAGCGCCGTGCCCGGGAGGGTGGCGGGCTCCTCCGCGACGGTCCGGCCGCGCAGGAACAGGTCGTGGTTGACCTCGCCCGGGCGCAGGGTCCCGTAGACGAAGAACGGGAGCGAAGCGGTCGGATCTTGTGGCCGAACGACCGATGTCACGGGGCCCTCCCTGGGGTACGACGGAACGCTCCGCAGGCGGGACGAAGTCCCGACTTGGCTGCGCAGCACCACCGTACGCACCGCTGTCACACAGCCTCCCGGTGCCCGTGACCCTCGCCGTCCGCTGTCGGTCACCTTCCCTCCCCCACCCCACGGTTCCGCCCCGTGACGCCTTCGCCCCACCGCCTGCTCGCCGTCGTCCTGTGCGCCTGCGCACTCGCCGCCGGCGGCTGCGCCGCACCCGGCCCCGGCGCGGGGACGCCCCCCGTGTCGCCCCACCGCGCCCCGAACCGCTCTGGCCGGCCTGGACGTGCGCCCCGGCCGCCGCGGTGGGCCGGGCCAGGAGCCCTCACCGAGGCCGCTCAAGAACGCCCCCGCGCCGGGGACACGGGGGCGCCTGGCTGAACCCGCTGGACGTCGCACGTCCCGACCCGCGGATGAGGCCGTCCCGCGGAGGACGAGTTCCTGCCCCCCGGGCCGGTCCGGCACTCCCGGTCGATCGGCGGGGAGCACGTGCTGCCCTTTTCGCCAGTCGCCAGTCGCCGGCCGACGACCGCACCGAACTCGCCGTCCTGGACCGCCGGCTGGGGGCGTACGGGGTCGTGGTCGTGGCGCTCGCGGCGGCGGGCGGGGCGTTGCACGCCGGCCGGCTGAGCAGGGAGCCGCGGGACCCCGCTGACGAAGGCCCGCAGCGGTTCCCGACCGGGCGGCCGGGCGCGGCGAGGCCACGGGGCTGGGCGGCCTTCACCGCGTAGCCGCCGCCGGAGGCCGCGAGTACGACGGCCAGCGAGGTCAGCAGCCACTTCCCGCGCTTCCTCACGACCGGGGGCTGGGCCTGGCCATCGCGCTCGGCCGGGCGCAGGTGAGCGGCGCGCGGGTCACCCGCACGCACCCGCCGCCCTGCGGCTCTGCGGCCGCGGTGGTGGTTCCGGCGGCCTGACCAGCTCGCTGCGCGGTCATCACCCGGACGGCGCGGGCGGCCCGGATATCGGCCATGACCGCCTTGACCTGCGGAAACGACTCCACGGCGGGCTGTCTGCGGGCAGACCTGACGGGACATCAGCAGGCGCGCCGCGGGCGGGCCGGGTTATCTCGGAAACACGACCCCGTTCCTCCAGGGAGAGTCCCATGCGCCGACGTACCGCCCACGCGCTGACCGCCGCCGCGCTGACCGGCGCCGCTTTCACCGGCCCGGTCGCCGGTGCGGTCGCCGCCGCGGATCTCGGCATGGTGGGTTTCGCGCCCGGCGACTTCGCCGCGCTGGAGGTCTGGCCCAAGGCCGCCGCCCCCGGCACGACGGTCACCGTGAACACCAACGCCTGCGGGCCCGGCAGCCACGCCGAAGGGGACGCCACCACCGTGGGCGGCGGCCGGTTCAAGCTGGCCCCGGGCACGCACAAGGAGGTGGTCGTGGGGCAGTTCCAGGTCGCCCCCGGCACCCGGCCGGGCACCTACGGCATCGGGGTGACCTGCGCGAACGGCAAGTTCGCCACCGGTGACCTGGGCGTCACCGAACGCGGCCCGCAGGGCCACGTCCACACCGGGGTGGGCGGTGGCACGACCACCACCACCGACCCCGCCAAGATCGCGGCGGGAGCGGCAGTGCTGGCCGCGACCGCCGTAGGCGGTACCTGGCTCCTGCGTCGCCGGGCGAGCGGCACGCGGAGCTGATCGGACGCCCACCGCGGCTTCGGCCGTGGTCCGACCGGTACCGTCCCCCGTCGCCCGCCCCGCGAGGTCCCCCCCGTTCGCGGGGCCGGGCGACGGCCAGTCACCCCGAAACGGAAGCCGAGGGGGTACGCATGGGAGGCGATTTCGGAGCTGTCCGGGGCCGCGACCGGCAGCCCCGTCCCACGACCGGCCCCATTTCCGGCCCTGCCACCGGCCCTGCCACCGGCCCCGCCACCGGCTCTGCAACCGACCCCAGGACCCGTTCCTCGGTCGGCGGCCGCCGCGGACCGGCCACGGTCTCCCCGGCCCGGCGCGGCCGCACCTCCCGCACCCCCAACGCCCGGCACGGGGGCCTCGTGGCACTCGCCGCCTGTATCGGCATCTGGCTCGTGACCAGCGGTTCCCGCGAGCCCGTCGGCCCGCCGCTGCCTTCCCCCGCCGAGGCCCTGAGCGCCTCGAGCGCCGGAGGCCCCGGTATCGCGCCGCTGACCGGATCCCCGCCCACCCGGATCCGGATCCCCTCCATCCGGGTCGATGCCCCGCTGACCGGACTCGGCCTGCAGCCGGGCGGCAGCCTCGAAGTGCCCCCTCCCGACCGGCGCGACCTGGCCGGCTGGTACCGCGACGGCACCACCCCGGGCGCCACCGGCACCGCCGTCATCGCCGGGCACGTGGACAACGCCGCCGGGCCGGGGGTCTTCTACCACCTGGGGGCGCTGCGCCGCGGAGCCGCCGTCGAGATCCCGCGCGCGGACGGCCGTACCGCGGTGTTCACGGTCCACGCGGTCGAGGTCTACGACGCCAAGGCCTTCCCCGACACCCGCGTGTACGGCCCCTCGGCGCGCGCCGAGCTACGGGTGATCACCTGCGGCGGCGGCTTCTCACCGCGCACGGGCTACCGGGGCAACGTCGTCGTCTTCGCCCACCTCACCGGGACGTACTAGGCGTCGTGTTCCGGAAACGCGACCCGACAGACAGGGCGCCCCTCCGCGTGGCGATGCACGGCACCGGACTCCGCGGGCCTGACCGGCGCTGCTGTGACGCCAGGCTCTAGCCCCACTGCTCGAAGCCGAGCTTGATCACCAGCGCGCCCACCACCGTCAGCAGCACGCCGCGGACGAAGCCACTGCCCTTCTTGAGGGCCATGCCGGCGCCGATCATGCCGCCGGCCAGGTTGAACACCGCCATCAGCGCGGCCAGCTGCCACAGCACCATGCCCTGGTACGCAAACATCGCGAGCGCCCCGGCGTTGGTGCAGCAGTTGACGATCTTGGCGGTCGCGGAGGCGGTGACCAGGTCGAGGTGGAGCAGCGCGGTGAGCGCGAGGACCAGGAACGTGCCGGTCCCCGGCCCGATGAGGCCGTCGTAGAAGCCGATGCCTAGCCCGGCGAGGCCGATGGCGAGCAGCACCCGCTGCCTGCTGACGGGCGAGGCGCTCGGGGCGGTGCCGAAGGCGGGCCGGAAGAGCACGAAGGCCGCGACGACCACGAGAACCACCATGATCAGCGGGCGGAGGGCGTCCTTGCTGATGCCGCCGGCCAGCGCGGCGCCGCCCATTGAGCCGGCGAGCGCCGCCAGGCCGATGCGGGCGGCGAGCTTCACGTTCACCGGGGCCTTGCGGACGTACGTGACGGCCGCGCCCGCGGTGCCGACGATGGCGACCGCCTTGTTGGTGCCGAGGACGGTGGCCGGGTGGGCGTGGGGCAGGCCCAGGAGCAGGGCCGGCAGGAGCAGCAGGCCGCCGCCGCCCACCACCGCGTCGATCCAGCCTGCCGCGGCTGCGGCCACACACAGCACGATGATCATGGTTGTTGATATGTCAGGCACGGTCATGACCCTACGGAGCTGTTGGGTGCACGTGCCAACAATCCCCGGAAAGTTGCGCAAAGGTTGAGCTTCGCCCGGCCGGCGCCCGGTCCGGGGCCACCGGAGCCGTCGGTCCACGGCCGCCGTCGGCACGCTTGCGGCCGGCACACTGGCCAGCCGGCCCGCCGGGCAGCGTCTCGAACAGGGCCCGCATCGGGGTGATCCCGACCTGGCCCGCGATCAGCAGCACCTTGGGCCGCCCGGAACAGGACGACCGCCCCCGCCCCGCCCGGCATCCCGCCCCTGACCCGCCCTGCCCCGCCCCGCCCCGCCCCCCGCATCTGCATACGGGCCACGCCAGAGGCCCGTGCGACACCCGTGATGATCCTCAAGGCGGCCTCGAGGAAAGCCTCACGGGCCCTTGACCCGTGCGCTGAGGTGGGCGTTCCCGCCGGGTAACAGCGGCGATCCGGCGGGGAAACAGCGAGCCCGCAGGCTCGGTGCATGACCTCGGAACAGCGTGTGGTGGTGATCGGCGGCGGCCTCGCGGGCCTGCGGCTCGCTGCGCGGCTGGGCGGGGGTGCTCAGGTGACCGTGCTCGGCGAGGAGTCGCACGTCCCGTACAACCGGGTGCTGCTCGCCGAGATCCTGGCGGGCCGGTACGCGCCGGAGGTGGCCGCCCTTCCGGCGCCCGGCCCGGTGCTGCGACAGGGTGTACGGGCGGTCCGCGTCGACCGGGCGGACCGGCTGGTGCACTGCGACGACGGCGCGGCGCTGGCGTACGACACGCTGGTCCTGGCGACCGGGTCCAACCCGGTGCTCCCTCCTCTGCGCGGCCTGTTCGAGCCGGGCGGGCGGGACCTCCCGGAAGGGGTCCACGCGTTCCGCACGATGGACGACTGTCTGGCCCTCTCGGCGGCGGTACGCCCCGGGGTGCGGGCGGTGGTGATCGGTGGGGGCCTGCTGGGCGTCTCGGCGGCCCGGGCGCTTGCCGCGCGGGGCGCCTCGGTCGTGCTGGCCCAGCAGGGCGAGCGCCTGATGGAACGCCAGCTGGACGCGGGCGCCTCGGCTTTGCTTACCGACCACCTGACCGATCTCGGCGTGGAGATCCACACGGAATGCCGGGTCCGCGGCCTGGTCACTTCCGCTGCGGCGCGGCAACCGGCCCACGCGGCGGCAGGCCCGAGCGAAGCCCAGCCGAATCCAGCCCCGCCCGGGGGTCCCCCCGGACGGAGTCCGGGGGAGTTCGAGGCGCGGGGGTCCAGGAGCCGAGCACCCGGCAACGGCGCCGCACCCGGCGGCACGCCCCGGGGCAGCGTCACCGGCGTCGAGCTCGCCGACGGCTACCGGCTCGACGCCGACCTCGTCGTACTGGCCTGCGGCGTACGGCCCCGTACGGGGCTGGCCCAGGCCGCCGGCCTGGACGTCCGCACCGGCATCGTGGTCGACGACCACCTCCGCACCAGCGACCCCCGCATCCACGCCATCGGCGACTGCGCCGAACACGCGGGCCAGGTGTACGGCCTGGCCGGCCCGGCGCTGGAGCAGGCCGACGCCCTCGCCGCCACTCTGACCGGCTCCCCCACCGCGTACACCGGCACCCGCGCCCTCACCCGCCTCACCCTCGGCGGGGCCGACGGGCACTTCGACCTCGCCGCCTTCGGCGAGCCGACCCCCCGCCCCGGCGACGACGTGGTCCGCCTCGCCGACGCCACCCGCCGGACCTACCGGACGGTCGTCGTCCGCGGCGACCGCCTCGTCGGCGGGGTGCTGCTCGGCGAGCTCTCCACCGTGGGCGCCCTCGCCCGCACCTGGCAGGGCGACGAACCACCGAACGACCTGTTCCACCTGCTCACCGACGACGGAGGCCACTGACATGACCGAGCCCCTGCCCGCGATCGTGCTCATCGGGCACGGCATGGTCGGCCAGCGCTACCTGGAGGCCCTGGCCGAACGCGGCGCGACGCGGACCCACCGGATCACCGTGCTCTGCGAGGAGCCCCGGCCCGCCTACGACCGCGTACACCTGACCTCCTACTTCTCCGGCAGCACCGCCGAGGACCTGTCCATGACGCCCCCCGGCTTCATGGCCGAGAACGGCATCGACCTCCACCTCGATGACCCCGCCGAGCACATCGACCGGGCCGCACGCACCGTCACCTCCCGCTCCGGCCGCGTCTTCCCGTACGACGTCCTGGTCCTGGCCACCGGCAGCTACCCCTTCGTGCCGCCCGTCCCCGGCAAGGACGCCCCCGGCTGCTTCGTCTACCGGACCATCGAGGACCTCCTCGCCATCGAGGAGTACGCGAAGGACCGGACCAGCGGCGCGGTCGTCGGCGGCGGACTCCTCGGGCTCGAAGCCGCCGGGGCCCTCCAGGGGCTCGGCCTCGCCACCCGCGTCGTCGAGTTCGCCCCGCGCCTGATGCCCGTACAGGTCGACGAGGGCGGCGGCGCCGCCCTGCTGCGCACCATCGAGTCCATGGGCCTCACCGTCCACACCGGTGTCGGCACCCAGGAGGTGCTGACCGGCGAGGACGGTCGGGTCAGCGGGATGCGGCTCTCCGACGGCTCCACCGTCGACACCGGCCTCGTCGTCTTCTCCGCCGGTGTCCGCCCCCGCGACCAGCTGGCCCGCGACGCAGGGCTGGACGTCGGCGAGCGGGGCGGCATCGCGGTCGACGCCCGCTGCCGCACCTCCGACCCGCACGTCTACGCGATCGGCGAGTGCGCCCTCGCCTGCGACGGCCGCGTCTACGGACTGGTCGCGCCCGGCTACGAGATGGCCGAAACGGCCGCCGACGACCTGCTGGGCCGCGAGAAGGAGTTCACCGGAGCCGACCTCTCCACCAAGCTCAAGCTGCTCGGCGTGGACGTGGCCTCCTTCGGCGACGCCCACGGAACCGCCCCCGACAGCCTCGACGTCGTGTGGTCCGACTCCCGCTCCGGCGTCTACAAGAAGCTGGTCGTCTCCCCCGACGGCGTCCTCCTCGGCGGGGTCCTGGTCGGCGACGCGGACTCGTACGGCCTGCTGCGCCCGCTCACCGGCAGCGTGCCGCCCGTCGCCCCCGAGGCGCTGGTCCTGCCCGCCGGTCTCGGCGCACCCGTCGCGCTCGGCCCGTCCTCGCTCCCGGACCACGCGGTGATCTGCTCCTGCCACAACGTCACCAAGAAGGCCATCACCGCCTGCGCCACCCTCCCCGAGGTGAAGAAGTGCACCAAGGCGGGCACCGGCTGCGGCAGTTGCCTCAAGGTGATCGGGCAGCTGCTGCCCGCCGCCGCCGACAAAGGTCTGTGCGGCTGCTTCCCGTACACCCGTGCCGAGCTCTACGAGATCGTCCGTACCCGCCGCCTGACCTCGTACCAGGAGCTCCTCGACGGCCACGGCCGCCCCGAGGCCCGCGGCGGTGACGGCTGCGAGGTGTGCAAGCCCACCGTCGGCTCGGTCATCGCCTCGCTCGCCCCGAGCGTGGGCGCGAGCGGCTACGTCCTGGACGGGGAGCAGGCCGCCCTCCAGGACACCAACGACCACTTCCTCGCGAACATGCAGCGCAACGGCTCGTACTCGGTCGTGCCTCGCATCCCCGGCGGCGAGATCACCCCCGACAAGCTGATCGTGATCGGCGAGGTGGCCCGCGACTTCGGTCTCTACACGAAGATCACCGGCGGTCAGCGCATCGACCTCTTCGGCGCCAGCGTGGACCAGCTCCCGCGGATCTGGGCCCGGCTCGTCGACGCCGGATTCGAGTCCGGGCACGCGTACGGGAAGGCCCTGCGGACGGTGAAGTCCTGCGTGGGGCAGACCTGGTGCCGGTACGGGGTGCAGGACAGCGTACGGATGGCCATCGACCTGGAGCTGCGCTACCGCGGACTGCGCGCCCCGCACAAGCTCAAGTCGGCGGTCTCCGGCTGCGCCCGTGAGTGCGCGGAGGCGCAGAGCAAGGACTTCGGGGTCATCGCGACGGCGAGCGGCTGGAACCTCTACGTCGGCGGCAACGGCGGGGCCACCCCGCGCCACGCCGACCTCCTCGCCCAGGACCTGTCGGACGCGGAACTGATCCGGCTGATCGACCGGTTCCTGATGTTCTACATCCGCACCGCCGACAGGCTGGAGCGGACCTCCACCTGGCTGGAGCGACTGGAGGGCGGCCTGGCCCACCTGCGGGACGTGGTCGTGCACGACTCGCTCGGGCTGTGCGCGGAGCTGGAGGCCCTGATGGCCGACCACGTGGCGCACTACCGCGACGAGTGGGCCGAGACGCTGCAGGACCCGGAGCGGCTGCGCCGGTTCGTGTCCTTCGTCAACGCGCCCGGCGCCCCCGACCCGACCGTGAAGTTCGTCCCCGAACGCGACCAGGTCAAGCCCGACCTGGCCGTCCTGACGATCGGAGGAGTCCGATGACCGTGGAACTGCAGGTGGCGGAGGGCTGGCTGACGGTGTGCGAGCTGTCCGCGCTCACCCCGGGGCGCGGGGTGGCGGCCCTCCTGCCCGACGGGAGCCAGGCCGCGGTGTTCGTCGACCGCGCGGGGCGTACCTACGCCATCGGCAACCAGGACCCCTTCACCGGGGCGCAGGTCCTCTCGCGGGGACTGCTGGGAGCCACGGCGGGCCGGCCCTTCGTGGCCTCGCCGCTGCTGAAGCAGCGCTTCGACCTGGAGTCGGGACGCTGCCTGGACGACGACGAGGTGGCGGTCCGGACCTACCGCGTGCGGACCGCCGTGACCTCGTGACCACGGGCGGGACGGGACGGTCAGCCATGGTCCTGGCCCTGACCCGGGTCCTGGACCATGGCCGGGTCCATCCACATGATCTCCCAGGTGTGGCCGTCGAGGTCGTCGAAGGCACGGCCGTACATGACGCCGTGGTCCTGGGCGGGGCGGGGCTCGGTGGCCCCGCCCGCCAGGGCCCCGTCGACCAGCTCGTCGACCGCGGCGCGGCTTTCGGCGCTCAGACAGATGAGGACCTCGGAGGTCTTGGTGGCGTCCGCGATCTCCTTGTGGGTGAAGTCCTTGTAGCGGGCCTCGGTGAGGAGCATGGCGACGATGGTGTCGCTGATGACCATGGAGGCGCAGTTCTCGTCGGAGAACTGGGCGTTGAAGGAGTAGCCGAGCTTGCCCCAGAAGGTCTTGCTGGCCTCCAGGTCCTTGACGGGCAGGTTGACGAAGATCATGGTCGCGGACATCTCGGTCTCTCTTCTCTCGTGTGCACTTCGGCGCTTTCGAGAGGTAGACCGGGGCGTCCCGGGAAACTCATCGCTCCCCTGTGAACTTTTTTAAGGTTGGCCGAAACCGCAGGTCAGCCCGCTGACGAGCGCAGCTTCAGAGCCGCCAGCGGGACGAAGCCCACCGTGCCGTCGCCGCGCAGCAGCTCCGCGTCCGCGCCGGCCAGCCGCTGGTGGAGGGCCAGTGCGATCCGCTCGCCCTGCGCCTTGGCACGCTCGGCGTTCGGCCCGCGGTACCGGCCGTCGATCGTCGCGCGCCACAGCTGTACCCAGCGCCCGAAGTCCGCGGCGGTCATCGCCCGGGCGGCGTGCAGGGCGGCGTGCGGGGCGAAGGCGTCGCTCCGGTAGTCGGCGGTGCGGAACAGTGCCCGCTCCCAGAAATCGGTGATCCGGGGCAGGTGGACCTCCAGGTCCGTGCCCGCGATCTCGGTGAAGAAGGGGCCGATCCGCGGATCCGCGAAAGCGGCCGTGTAGAAGCGGCGCAGCACGACGTCGAGGTCGGCGCGGCCCGAGATGTCCTCGGCGGCGGAGAGGTCCATGGCTCCACCATCCTCCACCGGTGCGGACCTCGACAGGGGAGAAAGTCCCGCTGTACGCCATGCGGAATTGATGTCACGTCAATTCGGTGCCCCTAGGTTCCCGGGTGCGTGCGACCCCGCGTCCGACCGGATGCAGGGCCCTCCCCCTCCCACAGGAGTGACCGTGGAACGTCGTACCTTCCTGCGCGGCGCAGTGATCGGTTCGTCGGCCGCCGCCTTCGGCGGCACGTTGATGCACGGGGCCGCCTACGCCGCCCCCGCCCAGCCCGGTGCCGGGCCCTACGGCGCACTCGGCGCGGCGGACGCCAACGGCATCCAGCTGCCCGCCGGCTTCAGCAGCCGGGTGATAGCCCGGTCCGGCCAGAACGTCGGACCCACCAGCTACCAGTGGCACAGCGCCCCTGACGGCGGCGCGTGCTTCACGGACGGCACGGGCTGGATCTACGTGTCGAACTCGGAGATCAACCCCTCCGGTGGCGCGAGCGCGGTGAAGTTCAACTCTTCGGGCACCATCACCGGCTCCTACCGGATCCTCTCCAACACCCGGCAGAACTGTGCGGGCGGCAAGACCCCCTGGAACACCTGGCTGTCCTGCGAGGAGGTCAGCCTCGGGTACGTGTACGAGACCGACCCGTACGGCGTGAACGCGGCCGTGCAGCGCCCGGCGATGGGCCGCTTCAAGCACGAGGCGGCCGCCGCCGACCCGGTGCGCCAGGTGATCTACCTGACCGAGGACGAGACCAGCGGCTGCTTCTACCGCTTCGTCCCCACCACCTGGGGCAATCTGGCCTCCGGCAGCCTCCAGGTGCTCGTCGCCGGAACCGCCACTTCCGGGTCCTTCACCTGGCAGAACGTCCCGGACCCGGACGGTTCCCCGACGACCACCCGCACCCAGGTCGCCGGCTCCAAGAAGTTCAACGGCGGCGAGGGCTGCCACTACGCCAACGACACGGTCTGGTTCACCACCAAGGGCGACAACCGGGTCTGGCAGCTCAACCTGGCGAGCAGCACGTACGAGCTGGCCTACGACGACTCGCTCGTACCCGGCGGCGCGGCCCCGCTGACGGGCGTGGACAACGTCACGGGCTCCTCGTACGGCGACCTGTACATCGCCGAGGACGGCGGCAACATGGAGGTCTGCCTGATCACCCCGGACGACGTCGTCGCCCCCTTCCTGCGCATCACCGGCCAGTCCTCCTCGGAGATCACCGGCCCGGCCTTCTCCCCCGACGGCAGCCGCCTGTACTTCAGCAGCCAGCGGGGCACGAGCGGCAGTTCGACCGGCGGCATCACGTACGAGGTCACGGGCCCGTTCCGTACCTGAGACCCCGCGCCGCCCAGCCCGCCGGGGCACGTCCGGCCCCGCCTGGGTGCGGGGCGCGAGGGCGCGGGCCTGAGCCCCGGAAGGGCGCCGCACCGCACCACCGGCCGCACCCCGACGGGTCATCCCGTCGGGGTGCGGCCGACGGTCACGAGGCCACGGCCCCGCCCCTGAGCAGCGCAGCCCCCAACGGCGTCACCGTGTGCAGCACCGCGTTCCCGTGGCGCAACGTGGTGACCAGCCCGGCCTCGCGCATCACGCAGGCGTGCTGGCTCGCGGAGGCCAGCGAGACCCCGGCCCGGCGGGCCAGCTCGCTGGTGGTGGCGCCGTCGCCGATCGCCCGCAGCACCACCGAGCGGGTGTGCCCCACGAGCTTGCCCAGGGTGCGCTGGCGGTGCTCCTCCACCGGCCGGGCCGACTCACCGCCCGCGGGCGCCGAGGCCAGGTGCGAGGCGGCCGGATAGACCAGCACCGGCGGCAGCTCCGGGTCGTGCAGGGTCACCGCGGTGCGCCGGCAGAAGAAGGACGGCTGGAGCAGCAGCCCGCGCCCGCGCAGCCGTACGTCCCGGTCCACCGGGTAGTCGCACTCCAGCACCGGCGCCCGCCACCGCAGCATCGGCGGCAGTGAGGCCAGCAGTTCGTCCGCGCCGCCGTCCAGCAGGGCCCGGCCGCGCGCGGCCCGCTCTGCCTCGATCTGGGCCTGTATGTGGGTCCAGTACGGCTCCACGGCCGCCCGGTGGTACCCGCGCAGCTCGCCGAGCAGCCTCGGCAGCTGCTCGGTACCGCCGTCCATGAACTCCCGCAACCGCCGCGGGACCGAGGTGTCAGGGCCCCCGCTCACGGCGGAGGGCATCCCGAAGGCGGCCCCGAGACCCGCTCCCGCGCCCAGCAGCGCCAGCTCCTGCCGCATCCGTTCGGGGCGGAGGGCGCGCAGGGCGTCGAGGCCCAGGTCCCACCCGTACTGCCCCTCCACAGGGGTCAGGAAATCGGGGAAATAGCCACGACTCGGTATGAGCGCTCCGAGCAAGCGTGTTTCACTATTCAACCTGCTCCGGGTTTCCGTCCGCCATTCACCGAACAACCGGGCATCGCGCCGGTCTCTTAAGCGGTGAAAGCTGAGAATCGTTTCCCACAACGCATCGGGACGCCCTGCCATCCGTACGCGTGCCAGGTCCACTCCAGTGAAATGGATACGCAGCACCGAACCCCCACCTGTGCAACCGCAATCCCCCCGCCCCATGAGTATGCATGCCGTCACACGTGGTCACCACGCCCTTTCGGCCACAGTTGAAACCCCTTTCGGCAGGGGCGTGACAACCGAAATCCTGTACTCCGCCGGGCACACTCCGATGCGACCGAAACGCTCCGTGAAGGCCGTGGGGGGCTTTGCGGGGCCTGGCGGTCGGTCGCACCGGGAAGCGCCGACGTGCCCGGCAGAATGACAGCGGCGGTGGACGGGTGGGGATCCGTCCACCGCCTGCTGGCGTAAAGATTTGTTGAACAGCAAAAAATAGGCGCGCCCGCCCCCAGGGCGTCAGGGAACCCGGGGGCAGGCGCGGTCTGTGGGGCCCTTGTCAGGGCCGGGGGTCAACGGCTGTCGCTGCCCTTCGCCTCGGCGGCCGCGCGACCGGCCTCCAGGCGCGCCACCGGGATCCGGAAGGGCGAGCAGGAGACGTAGTCGAGGCCGACCTCGTGGAAGAAGTGGACGGACTCGGGGTCGCCACCGTGCTCGCCGCAGACGCCGAGCTTGAGGTCGGGGCGGGTGGCCCGGCCGGCCTGGACGGCGCTGCGGACCAGCGCGCCGACGCCGTCCTTGTCGATGGTCTCGAAGGGCGAGACCCCGAAGATGCCCTTCTCCAGGTAGGCGGTGAAGAAGCTGGCCTCGACGTCGTCGCGGGAGAAGCCCCACACCGTCTGGGTCAGGTCGTTCGTGCCGAAGGAGAAGAACTGCGCGGCCTCGGCGATCTGGGCGGCGGTCAGAGCGGCGCGCGGCAGCTCGATCATCGTGCCGATCGTCAGCTTGAGGCTGGTGCCGGTGGCGGCCTCGACCTCGGCGATGATCGCGTCGGCCTCCTCGCGGACGATCTCCAGCTCCTGGACGGTGCCGACGAGCGGAACCATGATCTCGGCGCGCGGGTCGCCCTTGGCGTTCTTGCGCTCGGCCGCGGCCTCGGCGATCGCCCGTACCTGCATGGCGAACAGACCGGGGATGACCAGACCGAGGCGGACACCGCGCAGACCCAGCATCGGGTTCTGCTCGTGCAGCTTGTGCACGGCCTGGAGCAGGCGCAGGTCGTTCTCGTTGGCGTCCTTGCGGGACTCGGCGAGGGCGACGCGCACCGACAGCTCGGTGATGTCGGGCAGGAACTCGTGCAGCGGAGGGTCGAGCAGGCGGACCGTGACGGGCAGTCCGTCCATCGCCTCGAACAGCTCGACGAAGTCCTTCTTCTGCAGCGGCAGGAGGGCACTGAGTGCCGCCTCGCGCTCGCCGTCGGTGTCCGCGAGGATCAGGCGCTCGACCATCTCGCGGCGCTCGCCGAGGAACATGTGCTCGGTGCGGCACAGGCCGATGCCCTGGGCGCCGAAGCGGCGGGCGCGCAGCGCGTCCTCGGCGTTGTCGGCGTTGGCGCGCACCCGCAGGCGGCGGACGCGGTCCGCGTACGCCATGATCCGGTGCACGGCGGCGACCAGCTCGTCGGCGTCGTCGGCGCCGGCGTGCATGCGGCCCTCGAAGTACTCGACGACCGGGGACGGTACTACGGGTACCTCACCGAGGTAGACCTTGCCGGTGGAGCCGTCGATGGAGACGACGTCGCCCTCTTCGATGACCGTGTCGCCGACCGTCATGCGGCGGCGCTTGGTGTCGACGTCGAGCTCCTCGGCGCCGCAGACGCAGGTCTTGCCCATGCCGCGGGCCACGACGGCCGCGTGGGAGGTCTTGCCGCCGCGCGAGGTCAGGATGCCCTCGGAGGCGATCATGCCGTCCAGGTCGTCCGGGTTGGTCTCGCGGCGGATCAGGATGACCTTCTCGCCGGAGCGGGACCACTTGACGGCCGTGTACGAGTCGAAGACGGCCTTGCCGACCGCCGCGCCCGGGGAGGCGGCGATGCCGCGGCCGAGCAGGGTGGTCGCGGCGCCCTCGTCGAAGCGCGGGAACATCAGCTGCGCCAGCTGGGCGCCGTTGACGCGCTGGAGGGCCTCGGCCTCGTCGATCAGGCCCTGGTCCACGAGCTGGGTGGCGATGCGGAAGGCAGCACCGGCGGTGCGCTTGCCGACGCGGGTCTGGAGCATCCACAGCTGGCCGCGCTCGATGGTGAACTCGATGTCGCAGAGATCCTTGTAGTGGGTCTCCAGCGTCTCCATGATCGTCATGAGCTGGTCGTACGAGGCCTTGTCGATGCCCTCCAGGTCCGCGAGCGGCACGGTGTTGCGGATGCCCGCGACCACGTCCTCGCCCTGGGCGTTCTGGAGGTAGTCGCCGTAGACGCCCTGGTGGCCGCTGGCGGGGTCACGGGTGAAGGCGACGCCGGTGCCGGAGTCGGGGCCGAGGTTGCCGAAGACCATGGAGCAGATGTTGACGGCGGTGCCCAGGTCGCCGGGAATGCGCTCCTGGCGGCGGTAGAGCTTGGCGCGGTCGGTGTTCCACGAGTTGAAGACCGCCTCGACGGCGAGGTCCATCTGGTCGCGGGCGTCCTGCGGGAACTCGCGGCCGGCTTCCTTCGCCACGATCTTCTTGAAGACCTTGACCAGCTTCTTCAGGTCGGCGGCGTCGAGGTCGGTGTCGACGGTGACCTTCTTGGCGGCCTTGGCCTCGTCGAGGGCGTCCTCGAAGAGCTCGCCCTCGACGCCGAGGACGGTCTTGCCGAACATCTGGATGAGGCGGCGGTACGAGTCCCACGCGAAGCGCTCGTCACCGGACTGCGCGGCGAGGCCGGCGACGGACTCGTCGGAGAGGCCGATGTTGAGGACGGTGTCCATCATGCCGGGCATCGAGAACTTGGCGCCGGAACGCACGGAGACCAGCAGCGGGTCGTCCGACTGGCCGAGCTTCTTGCCCATCTTCGTCTCGAGGGCGGCAAGGTGGGAGCTGACCTCGTCGCGCAGCTCGGCCGGGGCCGTGCCGCTCTCGAGGTAGACCTTGCAGGCCTCGGTGGTGATGGTGAAGCCGGGAGGGACGGGGAGACCAAGGTTGGTCATCTCGGCGAGGTTGGCCCCCTTGCCGCCGAGAAGGTCCTTGAGGTCCCGGTTGCCCTCGGTGAAGTCGTAGACGAACTTCTGATCTTTGTTTTCCGACACGGGTCTCGACTCCTCGAGGCTCGGTGGCTGCCCTGACGGCCAGGAACATACCCAGATCGAAGGCTTCTGGGTACGTCCACTTGGTCGTCATACGGCTGTAACCACCCGTGCGCCAGCAGATCGAAAGTAACTCATGGGTAATCAGAAAGCCTGGACTGTCTTCACATCCCGAAGACCAAGGGTGCTTTTGAGGCTTGATCACGCCCAGATGAGCGATCATCGATCTATTTGCGTTCAAGTATTGAACACACAAAGGGTGGCACCCAGTGCCACCCTTTGAAAGTCTTACCCGTGATCTTCGCGCTCATCTGAGCGAAACCTCTCCCATGCGTGGCGTATATCACGCGACACGGAGGGCGATTTGTCAGCCTCCCGAGGTGTCCAGTTCGGCTTCCTCGCTGATGCCCGCACAGTCGTAAGGGTCCTTCAACCAGCCGTCCGGCAGGACAACTCGGTTGTTTCCGGACGTCCGGCCCCGCGGGCCGTCCGCGCTCTCGGGCCAGGACTGATCCAGATCAAGCTCGCTCAGATGAGCGTTCAGTTCGGCCAGGGAGGAGGTGACCGCCAGCTTCTTGCGCATCTCGGATCCGACCGAGAACCCCTTGAGGTACCAGGCCACGTGCTTACGGAAGTCGATCACCCCGCGCGCCTCGTCACCGATCCACTCCCCGAGCAGCTGCGCATGCCGGTGCATGGTGACCGCGACCTCGCGCAGCGTGGGCTTGTGGAAGTCCTCGGGACGGCCCTCGAAGGCCGCCACCAGGTCGTTGAACAGCCACGGCCGCCCCAGACAGCCCCGGCCGACGACCACACCGTCGCAGCCGGTCTCGCGGACCATGCGCAGCGCGTCCTCGGCGCACCAGATGTCGCCGTTGCCGAGGACCGGGATCTCCGGAACGTGCTCCTTGAGCCGCGCGATGGCGTCCCAGTCGGCGGTGCCGCCGTAGTGCTGGGCGGTGGTGCGCCCGTGCAGGGCGATCGCGGTGACCCCCTCCTCGACGGCGATCCGGCCGGCGTCGAGGTAGGTGAGGTGGTCGTCGTTGATGCCCTTGCGCATCTTCATGGTCACCGGCAGGTCCCCGGCGCCGGCTACGGCCTCGCGGAGGATCGCGCGCAGCAGGTTCCGCTTGTACGGGAGGGCCGAGCCGCCACCCTTGCGGGTGACTTTGGGGACCGGGCAGCCGAAGTTGAGGTCGATGTGGTCGGCGCGGTCCTCTTCGACGATCATGCGGACCGCCTTGCCGACCGTCACGGGGTCTACGCCGTACAGCTGTATCGAGCGGGGCTTCTCGGCCTCGTCGAAGTGGATCAGCTGCATGGTCTTCTCGTTGCGCTCGACCAGGGCGCGGGTCGTGATCATCTCGCTCACGAACAGCCCCTTGCCGCCCGAGAACTCCCGGCAGAGGGTACGGAACGGGGCATTGGTGATGCCGGCCATGGGGGCGAGCACCACCGGGGGCTGCACGGTGTGCGGGCCGATCGCGAGAGGCGGAGGGAGCGTGGTCATCCGCCCATTGTCCCGCATGCCGGGGCGGTCGGGCAGACGTACGATCGGCGGCATGATCGAGCCGAGTCAGCCGGGTGAGCCGAGTCGCCGGCAGCGCATGATCGTCCTGGCGATCTGCTGCATCAGCCTGCTGATCGTCAGCCTCGACAACACGGTGCTGAACGTCGCGCTGCCCTCGATGCGCAAGGACCTGGACGCCTCGGTCGCGGGCATGCAGTGGACCATCGACGCCTACACCCTGGTCCTGGCCTCCCTCCTGATGCTCGCGGGGTCCACCGCCGACCGGATCGGCCGCCGCAAGGTGTTCGTCGCGGGCCTGGTGCTCTTCACCCTGGGCTCGCTGCTGTGCTCCCTCGCCCCCAGCCTCAACTGGCTCATCGTCTACCGGATGGTCCAGGCGGTCGGCGGCGCGATGCTCAATCCGGTGGCGATGTCGATCATCACCAACACCTTCACCCATCCCGCCGAGCGGGCCCGGGCCATCGGGATCTGGGGGGCCGTCGCGGGCATCTCGATGGCCGCGGGTCCCCTGATCGGCGGAGTGCTGGTGGACTCCGTGGGCTGGCGCTCGATCTTCTGGGTCAACCTGCCGGTGGGCCTGGTCGCCCTGCTGCTCACCCTGCGCCACGTCCCCGAGTCCCGGGCGGCGCGGCCCCGGCGGGCGGATCCGGTGGGCCAGCTGCTGGTCATGGCCCTGCTGGGCTGTCTGACGTACGGGATCATCGAGGCGCCGGCCGCGGGCTGGCGCTCACCGGTGATCATCGGCTGCGCGCTGGTGGCCGTCGCCGCGCTGGTGGGGCTGCTCCTGTACGAGCCCCGGCGCGAGGAGCCCCTGATCGATTTCCGGTTCTTCCGGAGCGCGCCCTTCAGCGGAGCCACGGTGATCGCCGTGAGCGCCTTCTCCGGGATGGCCGGGTTCCTCTTCCTGAACACCCTGTACCTGCAGGACGTGCGGGGGCTGGACGCGCTGCACGCCGGGCTCTACATGCTGCCGATGGCCGCGCTGACGATGCTCTTCGCACCGCTGTCGGGGCGGCTCGTGGGCAGCCGGGGGCCGCGGCTGCCGCTGCTCATCGCGGGCGTGGCGATGGCCGCGAGCGGGCTGCTCTTCGCCGCCTTCCGGGCCGAGACGTCCACCCCGCTCATGTTCACCGGGTACGTGCTGTTCGGGCTCGGCTTCGGCATGGTGAACGCGCCCATCACCAATACGGCGGTGTCCGGGATGCCGCGGTCCCAGGCGGGTGTCGCGGCCGCCATCGCCTCCACCAGCCGGCAGACGGGCAGCACGCTGGGCGTCGCGATCGTGGGCGCCGTCCTGGCGGCCGGGCTGGCGAACGGCTCCGATTTCGCCGGGGCGACCGGCCCCGCGTGGTGGATCATCACGGCCTGCGGCCTGCTGGTCCTGGTGGTGGGCGCGGCGACGAGCGGCCAATGGGCCCGCGCGACGGCGGCCCGCACGGCCCGCACCCTGGACCCCGCCACTCCCCGCACCCCGGCAGACGCCTGACCCGGCCCGCGCGGGGCCGGCGTTTTCCGCCGGCTTCCGGGGTGCGACGCTCCATGATCCGGCCCTGACCGGCGGCCAGGCACGGCCCGGCAGGCGCCACCCGGCAGGCGCGACCCGGCAGGCGCGACCCGGCAGGCGCGATCCGGCAGGCGCGATCCGGCAGGCCGCGCCCCGCGCAGCAGGGGCGGGCCGTTCACCCCGCCGACGCCCCCGGCCGGGCCCGCTCGGGTGGCTACCGGGGCGGGCGGGCTACTCCTGGCAGTCGAAGTCGTCCGCTTGGGTGTCGATACGCGCCAGCAGGGCGCGCAGGGTCTCCTGGTCACCCGGCGACAGGCTCGCGAACAGGCCCTGCTCGACCTCGTCGAGCGCCGCGTTCGTCTTGCCCAGCGCGGTCGATCCGGCGGCGGTGATGGCCACATTGTGGCGACGGCGGTCGGCCGGATCCCGGCGTCGTTCGGCCAGGCCGTCGCCTTCCAGGTCGTTCAGGATCCCGACCAGCACGCTCGGGTCCACCTCCAGCCGCTCGGCGAGTGCCCGCTGGCTGACCGGGCCGTCCTCCAGGTGCATCAGCGTCATCGCGTGCCGGGGGGTGAGCCCCGCCGCGCTGAGCGCCCTCTTCATCCGGGTCTGGGTGACCGATCCGTGCCAGGCCAGCAGCAGGCCCAGCCGCTGCGGAGGGTGCGATCCGTCCTGATCTGCCGTCATGTCCCACATCGTAGCAATCGAGAAATGATTGCACTGGAGATACCGTTGATGTTATTCAATGATTCGACACCACCGACCGTTGGAGATTTCCATGTTCATCGCCTATGCCGTCGTCGGCGGCCTCCTCGCCCTCGTCCTCACCGCTTCCGCCGCCTTCACGCTCCAGCGCAACGACCAGATCGTGGCCAGCATGCGGAAGGTCCAGGTGCCGGACTCCTGGCTGCCACGCCTGGCCACCCTCAAGGCCGCGGGCGCGATCGGCCTGATCGCGGGCCTGTGGGTCACCCCCTCGGTATCGCCGCCGCCCTCGGCGTGACCCTCTACTTCGTCGGCGCGGTCATCACCCACCTCCGGGCCGAGGACTACGACCTCGCCCCGGCCGCCGCCCTCACGGCGATCGCGGCCGCCGCCCTGGCCCTGCGGGTCCTGGCGTAGCCGCCCCCACACTGACGAGTGACAGATATTGAAATCTGTCACTCGTCATGCCATTCTCGTCTCATGACCACGAACGAGAACGTCACCGTCACCACCACAGCCACAGCCACAGCCACAGCCACAGCCACCCGCACCCTCGGGGCCGCCGGTCCGTCCGTCTTCCCGCTCGGCCTCGGCTGCATGGGGATGTCCGCCCTGTACGGGGAGGCCGACCGCGCCGAGTCCCTCGCCACCATCCACGCCGCCCTGGACGCCGGCGTCACGCTTCTCGACACCGGCGACTTCTACGGCATGGGCCACAACGAACTGCTGATCAACGAAGCCCTGCGCACCGCGCCCGCCGCGGCCCGCGAGCAGGCGCTGACCAGCGTCAAGTTCGGCGCCCTGCGCACGGTCGAGGGCGGCTTCACCGGGTACGACGGCCGGCCGGAGGCCGTCAAGAACTTCCTGGCCTACTCGCTCCAGCGGCTCGGCCGGGACCACATCGACATCTACCGGATCGCCCGCGTGGACCCGGACGTCCCGATCGAGGAGACCGTCGGGGCCATCGCCGAAGCGGTCGAGGCCGGACACGTGCGCCACATCGGCCTCTCCGAGGTAGGCGCGGACACCCTGCGCCGGGCCGCCGCGGTGGCCCCGATCGCCGACCTCCAGATCGAGTACTCGCTCATCTCCCGCGGCATAGAGGACGAGATCCTGCCGACCGCCCGAGAGCTGGGCATAGGCATCACGGCCTACGGAGTGCTGTCCCGCGGCCTGATCAGCGGCCACTTCGCCCGGGACCGCGCACTGGCCCCGGGCGACTTCCGCGGCATGAGCCCCCGCTTCCAGGGGGACAACCTCGACCGCAATCTCGACCTGGTGGACGCCCTGCGCAAGGTCGCGGACAGCAAGGGCGTCAGCGTCGCTCAGACCGCCATCGCCTGGGTGCTCTCGCGCGGCGAGGACATCGTGCCGCTGGTGGGCGCCCGGCGCCGGGACCGGCTCGCCGAGGCACTGGGTGCCATGGAGATAACGCTGAGCAAGGCCGACCTGGCCGCAGTCGAGGAGGCCGTACCCGCCGGCGCCGCAGCGGGCGAGCGGTACCCGGCGGCTCAGATGGCCCACCTCGACAGCGAGCACTGAGCTGGCGGTACGGTCGTACCATGCCTCCCACCGCTGCCGAACCCCTGACACCCGAGCGCATTCTCGAAACCACCGAGGAGGTGCTGCGGCGCTTCGGTCCCACCAAGGCGACCGTGGTGGACGTGGCCCGCGCGCTGGGCGTCAGCCACGGCAGCGTGTACCGGCACTTCCCCTCGAAGGCGGCGCTGCGCGAGGCCGTCACGGACCGCTGGCTCGCCAAGAGCGTCGTCATGCTGGAGGAGATCACCTCGGCGTCCGCCACAAGCGCCCCCTCCAAGCTGGAGGCATGGCTGGAGGCGCTCTTCGAGGCCAAGCGGCACAAGGCAGGTGACGACCCGGAGCTGTTCGCCACCTACACCGTGCTGCTCGCCGAGAACAGCGGCATCGTGGATCACCACCTGACCGAGCTGATCGACCAGTTGGCCCGGATCATCGCCGAGGGCGTCACGGCGGGCACCCTCGCCGCCGACGACGTACCGGCTGCCGCCCGCGCGGTCTTCGACGCCACAGGCCGGTTCCACGACCCGCAGTACGCGGCGGACTGGCTCTCGCCCACGATCCTCACGGAGTTCGAGGCCGTCACCTCACTGATCATCCGGGGTCTGCGCGCCTGACGCGGGGCCCAAGGATCCGGAATTACCCCCTCCGGACGCTTTGGTGATCATTTTGGCTTGTTCAGCTTGTACATGTCAGCAACATGTCCCTACGGTCCCCCTACCGCACTCATCAGGCAGTTTCAGGGGGAACCTTGTCCACCCAAGCAGCACGACCCGCACCTCCCACCCGCTCCGGCGCCGCCACAGCCATCGGCTGGGTCCTGACCATCGGCCTCAACGTCGTCGCGCCGATCATCACGTACAACACGCTCGTCGACGACCACGGCTGGAGCGAGTTCTCGGCGCTCCTCCTCAGCAGCGCCTGGCCGGTGCTCGACAGCGCCATCAGCGTGGCCTGGCGGCGCAAGCTCGACGAGTTCGCCGTCGTCACGCTGGTGTTCATCGTGATCACGGCCGTCGTCTCGCTCGTCGGCGCCCACTCTGCCCGCGCCCTGCTGATCAAGGACTCGGGCGTGACCGGGCTGTTCGGTCTGCTCTGCCTGGCCACCCTGCTGGCAGCGCGCCCGCTGATGTTCTACTTCGGCCGCAAGTTCGCCACCGACGGCACGCCGGAGAGCACGGCCTGGTGGAACGGCCTGTGGCAGTACGAGGGCTTCCGCACCACCATGCGCACCATGACCCTGGTCTGGGGCGTGGCCTACGTCGCCGAGGCGCTGATCCGGATGGGCCTGGCGTACGTCCTGGACACCAAGACCATGGTGAGCCTCAGCCCGATCATGATCTACGGGGTGCTGGGCGCCCTGGGCGTGTGGACGGCGCTCTACGGAAAGCGGTCACAGCGGGAGGGCGAGCGCCGCGCGGCCGAAGCGGAGGCCGCGGCCGCCGAGGCCGCGACGACCGCCTGATCCGAGCCGAAAAAGACCGGTGGCCCGGTGCGCACACTGCGCACCGGGCCACCGGTCTTTTGCCGGGTGGAACCTAGCAGCCGAGCAGGCGGCTGCCGAGGTAGCTCTGGATCTGGTCCAGGGAGACGCGCTCCTGCTTCATGGTGTCGCGCTCGCGCACGGTCACCGCGTTGTCGTCCAGGGTGTCGAAGTCGACGGTGACGCAGAACGGCGTACCGATCTCGTCCTGGCGGCGGTAGCGGCGGCCGATGGCGCCGGCGTCGTCGAACTCGATGTTCCAGAACTTGCGCAGGTCGGCGGCGAGGCCCTTGGCCTTCGGCGAGAGCTGCGGGTTGCGGGACAGCGGCAGGACGGCGACCTTGACCGGGGCCAGGCGCGGGTCGAGGCGCATCACGGTGCGCTTCTCCATGACGCCCTTGGCGTTGGGGGCCTCGTCCTCGTTGTACGCGTCGAGCATGAAGGCGAGCATGGCGCGGTTGACGCCGGCCGCCGGCTCGATGACGTACGGGGTGTAGCGCTCCTTGGACTCCTGGTCGAAGTACACGAGGTCCTGGCCGGAGGCGGCGGAGTGGGCCTTGAGGTCGAAGTCGGTGCGGTTGGCGATGCCCTCGAGCTCGGAGAACTCATTGCCACCGAAGTTGAAGCGGTACTCGATGTCGGCGGTGCGCTTCGAGTAGTGGGAGAGCTTCTCCTTCGGGTGGTCGAACCAGCGGATGTTCTCCTCGCGGATGCCGAGGTCGCGGTACCAGTTCCACCGCTCCTGCATCCAGTACTCCTGCCACTGCTCGTCCTCGCCCGGCTTGACGAAGAACTCCATCTCCATCTGCTCGAACTCGCGCGTGCGGAAGATGAAGTTGCCCGGAGTGATCTCGTTGCGGAAGGACTTGCCCATCTGCGCGATGCCGAAGGGGGGCTTCTTGCGCGAGGTGGTCTGCACCTGGGCGAAGTTGGTGAAGATGCCCTGGGCGGTCTCGGGGCGCAGGTACGCCTTGGAGCCCGTGTCCTGGGTCGGGCCGAGGTGGGTCTCCAGCATGCCGGAGAACTGCTTGGGCTCGGTGAACTGGCCCTTCACACCGCAGTTGGGGCAGTTGACGTCGGCAAGACCATTGGCGGGCACGCGGCCGTGCTTGGCCTCGTACGCCTCTTCCAGGTGGTCCGCGCGGTGGCGCTTGTGGCAGGAGGTGCACTCGGTCAGCGGGTCCGAGAAGGTCGCGACGTGGCCGGAGGCCACCCAGACCTCGGGGGCCAGGATCACGGAGGAGTCGAGGCCGACGATGTCCTCACGCCCGGTGACCATCGCCTTCCACCACTGGCGCTTGATGTTCTCCTTGAGCTCGACACCGAGCGGGCCGTAGTCCCAGGCGGCCTTGGAGCCGCCGTAGATCTCACTGCACGGGAAAACGAAGCCACGGCGCTTGCTCAGGCTGACGATGGTGTCGATCTTGTCGGCGGCCACGGTGCTCTCTTCATTACGAGGACGAACGGCGAAGTCTTTAGGTTACCGGCGCCCGCACCCCCGCTTTCAAATCGGATCCCCTTCCACGGTCCCACCCCGGGCCCCCCCCTGGGTTTTTGACAATCGTTTCCATTTTTGATGAAAATGGATGTCATGAACGTACGACGCCTCATACCCGCCACCGCCCTCGCCGGAGCCGTCGCCCTCGGCGCCACGGCCCTCACGGCCTGCTCCGGAGCCTCCGCGAGCGGCAGCAAGGACGGCACGCTCGACGTGACGGCGTCGTTCTACCCGATGCAGTTCCTCGCCGAGCAGATCGGCAAGGACCACGTGAAGGTCGACATCCTGACCAAGCCAGGTGTCGAACCGCACGACTTGGAGATCACGCCGAAGCAGACCGCCCAGCTGGGCGAGGCCGACGTGATCCTCTACCTCAAGACCCTGCAGCCCGCTGTCGACAAGGCCGTTGCCCAGTCCGGCGGGAAGAACGTCGTCGACGCCGCCACCCTCACCACGATGGAGGCCCACGGCGCTCCGGGCCACGACCACGGCCACGAGGGCGAGGCCGCGGGCGAGGAGGGCCACGACCACGCGCACGAGGGTGTTTCCGGCGCGGACCCGCACATCTGGCTCGACCCCGCCAAGTACGCGGAGGTCGCCAAGGGCGTCGGCGCCGCACTGGAGAAGGCCGACCCCGAGCACGCCGCCGACTACAAGAAGAACACCGACGACCTGGTCGGCAAGCTGACCGGGCTCGACACCGAGTTCAAGGACGGCCTGAAGAACACGGCCACCAAGACCTTCATCACCACCCACTCCGCCTTCGGCTACCTCGCCGAGCGCTACGGCCTGGACCAGGAGGGCATCGCCGGCCTCGACCCCGAGTCCGAGCCGAGCCCGGCCCGGATCAAGGAGATCCACGAGATCGCGAAGAAGGAGAATGCCACCACGGTGTTCTTCGAGACCCTGGCCGGCGACAAGACGGCCAAGACCCTCGCGGCGGACACCGGCCTGAAGACCGACGTCCTCGACCCGCTCGAGGGAATCACCGACAAGTCCCAGGGCGCTGACTACTTCGCGGTCATGCGGTCCAACCTGAAGAACCTCCAGAAGGCACTCGGCAGCAAGTGATGGCAGCAGCAACGGAGGCGCGAGCCATGCAGTCCACGCCCCTACAGGCCGACGACCGGCCCGTCATATCCCTGCGCGGGGCCACGGCCTCGCTCGGCTCGCGCCCCGTGCTGCGCGGGATCGACCTCACCGTCCGCCGCGGTGAGGTCGTCGCCCTGCTCGGCGCCAACGGCTCCGGCAAGTCCACCGCCGTCCGCGCCGTCGTCGGCCAGGTCCCGCTCACCGACGGCGACCTCTCCCTCTTCGGAACGGACTTCAAGCGCTTCCGCGACTGGTCGCGCATCGGGTACGTCCCGCAGCGCACCACCGCCGCCAGCGGCGTCCCCGCCACCGTCCGCGAGGTCGTCTCCTCCGGCCGGCTGGCCCGTACCCGCTTCGGCCTCCTGCGCAAGGCCGACAAGGCCGCCGTCGAGCGCGCCCTGGCCCTCGTCGACATGGACGGGCACGCCGACGCCTCGGTCAACGCCCTCTCCGGCGGCCAGCACCAGCGCGTCCTCATAGCCCGGGCACTCGCCGTCGAGCCGGAACTCCTGATCATGGACGAGCCGATGGCCGGCGTGGACCTCGCCAACCAGGAGGTCCTCGCGAACGCCCTGCGCGAGCAGGTCGCCGTCGGCTCCACCGTCCTCCTCGTCCTGCACGAGCTGGGCCCGCTGGAGCCGCTGATCGACCGCGCCGTCGTCCTGCGCGACGGCTGCGTCGTCCACGACGGCCCACCGCCGGAGGCCGTCGGCCAGCACGCCCTGCCCGGCCACGACCACGTACACCCCCACGCGGCGCACGACGCCGAGCCCCTGCGGACGGGACTGCTGAGCTGATGGAAATCCTCGACTACGCCTTCATGCAGCGCGCGCTGATCGCGGCGGCCCTGGTCGGCATCACGGCGCCCGCCATCGGCACGTACCTCGTCCAGCGCCGCCAGGCCGTCATGGGCGACGGTCTCGGCCACGTCGCCATGACCGGTGTCGCCCTCGGCTTCGTCCTCCACACCAGCCCGGTGTGGATGGCCACGCTGGTCGCCGTCGTCGGCGCCGTCTGCATGGAACTGATCCGCTCCCGCGGCAAGACCAGCGGGGACGTCGCCCTCGCCATGCTCTTCTACGGCGGCCTGGCCGGCGGCGTGATGATCATCAGCGTCGGGGGCGGCTCCACGGCCAGGCTCCTCAGCGCCATGTTCGGCTCGATCACCCACGTCGCCTCCGAGGACGTGGTCGCGATGGCGCTCCTCGCCGCCTTGGTGCTCGCCGTCACCATCGGCCTGCGCAGGCAGCTCTTCGCCGTCTGCCAGGACGAGGAGTTCGCCCGGGTCACCGGCCTGCCCGTACGCGTCCTGAACCTGCTGATCGCGGTCACCGCCGCGGTCACCGTCACCGTCGCCATGCGCATCGTGGGCCTGCTGCTGGTCAGCGCCATGATGGTGATCCCGGTCGCGGCCGCCCAGCGGCTCACCCGTGGTTTCGCCGCCACCCTTGGCCTGGCCATCGCCATCAGCCTCACCGTCTCCGTGACCGGCACGGCGGCCACGTACTACATCGACGTGCCCTCGGGCGCCACGATCGTGCTGCTCGCGATCGGCGTCTTCATGGTGCTGACGGCCCTGTCCACCCCCCTGGCCCGGCGCCGGGCGAAGGCGGCCCGCGCCGCCGAAGAGGTGTGCACCCGGGACGACGTAAAGGTCTAGAGGCCTCGGCCGCCTGGCACAATGGCGGCAGGCCGATACGAGGAGGAACCGGTGGCGACTGCGCCTGGCGAGACGAATACCGCGCCAGTACGAGGACGATCCACCCGGCAGCGGGCCGCCGTGGCGGCGGCGCTGGACGAGGTGGACGAGTTCCGCAGCGCCCAGGAACTCCACGACATGCTCAAGCACCGTGGCGATTCCGTGGGCCTGACCACCGTCTACCGCACCCTCCAGTCGCTCGCCGACGCCGGCGAGGTCGACGTGCTGCGCACCAGCGACGGCGAGTCCGTCTACCGGCGCTGCTCCACCGGGGACCACCACCACCACCTGGTCTGCCGCAAGTGCGGCAAGGCGGTCGAGGTGGAGGGCCCGGCAGTGGAGAAGTGGGCGGAGTCCATCGCGGCCGAGCACGGCTACGTGAACGTGGCCCACACGGTGGAGATCTTCGGCACCTGCGCCGATTGCGCTGCCGCGGCCTGACCGTACGAGCGCCTGCGGGCCCGGGCTCGTCCAGCGGTACCGGGCCCGGCTCCGGCGGCTCAGATCCGCCGCAGGCTGGCGTCCAGGATCGCGCGCAGCCGGTCGACGTCCGCCGGGTCCTGTACACCGCGCTTGGGCAGGACCGTCATGGCCACCGCCCCCTTGTCGTCGCTGAGCATGACGAACGAACCGTCCGTCTCCGCGTAGGTCGGCTGCGCGGCCCAGCTGATGCGCGCCTCGGTCGTCGCTGTCGCCACCAGGACCCCGGAGCCGTCGACGACGGTGCGGCACTCGCCCGCCTTCTCCAGCAGCCCACGGAAGGCCCGCGCCTGGATCCGCGGGCTGAAGAGCGCGAACACCCACATCATCGCGCCGGCGGCGAAGAAGACCGCCACCCTGGCGGCCGACTCGTCCCTCGCGATCGCCGACAGGGCGAGGAGCACCGACATTATCCCGGTCACGGGGAACAGCCACCGCCTGCGGCGCCCGGCCGCTGTCCGCGAGTCCCTCGCACGCACCGCCTCGGCGAGATCCGCCGTGGTGATCCGGTAGGCCAGTTCGACGGCCTCCGCGACCGGCCGTACCGACGCGCCATCATTCATGTTCATGACAGGCGACCCTACCGGCGTCGACGCGCCCGGCGGCGGGCGTGCCGCCGGGCGCTGAGCAGGGCCGGGCCGGGCCGGACCGCGTACGGGATCAGGCCGTGGCGCCCGGCTCCGCCTGGTTCGGCACGGCCCCGCCGAAGCGGCGGTCGCGCTGCGCGTACTCCAGACAGGCCGCCCAGAGGTTCCGGCGGTCGAAGTCCGGCCACAGCACGTCCTGGAAGACCATCTCGGCGTAGGCGCTCTGCCAGAGCAGGTAGTTGGAGGTGCGCTGCTCTCCGCTCGGGCGCAGGAACAGGTCCACGTCCGGCATGTCCGGGTAGTACATGTACTTCGCGAAGGTCTTCTCGTTGACCTTCGACGGGTCCAGCTTGCCGGCCGCCACATCGCGGGCGATCGCCTGCGCCGCGTCCGCGATCTCCGCGCGGCCGCCGTAGTTCACGCAGAAGTACAGCGTCATCGCGTCGTTGTCGACGGTCTGCTCCTGCGCGACCTGGAGCTCCTGGACGACCGACTTCCACATCTTCGGCATGCGGCCGACCCAGCGGATGCGGATGCCGAGCTCGTTCATCTCGTCGCGGCGGCGCCGGATGACATCGCGGTTGAAGTTCATCAGGAAGCGGACCTCGTCGGGCGAGCGCTTCCAGTTCTCCGTCGAGAAGGCGTACAGGGAGAGGTTCTTGACGCCCATCTCCAGGCAGCCCTTGAGCACGTCGAGCACGACGCCCTCGCCGACCTTGTGGCCCTCGGTACGCGGCAGGCCGCGCTCCTTCGCCCAGCGACCGTTGCCGTCCATGACGACCGCGACGTGGTTCGGGACGAGCTCACCGGGGATCTTCGGCGGACGCTCACCGGACGGGTGCGGCTCGGGAACCTTGTACTCGCGGCGAGAGCGTCCCAGAATCCCGCGTCGTGCCATGTGCCCAGCTCCTATTTCTCGACGTATCGCAGGGAGCGTAGCCCGCGCTCCAGATGCCAGTGCAAATAGGCCGAGACCAGCCCGCTGCCCTCCCGCACGTGACGCGCCTCGCAGGCGTCGGCATGCCCCCAGTCGCCCGTCAGCAGCGCGCTGAGGAGGGCGATGGCCTCCGACGAGGGTACGACGCTGCCGGGCACGCGGCAGTCCCCGCATATCACCCCGCCCGCGGCGACGGAGAAGTGCCGGTTGGGGCCGTGGATCCCGCACTTCGCGCAGTCCTCGAAGCTGGGGGCGTAGCCGTTGACGGCGAGGGAGCGCAGCAGGAAGGCGTCGAGGATGAGGTGCGGTTCGTGTTCGCCGCGCGAGAGCGTGCGCAGGGCGCCGACGAGCAGCAGGTACTGCTGTACGGCGGGCTCGCCCTCGTTCTCGGTGAACCGCTCGGCGGTCTCCAGCATGGCCGTGCCGGCGGTGTAGCGGGCGTAGTCGGTGACGATGCCGTTGCCGTAGGGGGCGATGATCTCGGTCTGGGTGCAGAGCGGCAGGCTGCGGCCGATCAGCTCGCTGCCGCGGGCGAAGAACTGCACGTCGGCGTGGGAGAAAGGTTCCAGCCGGGCGCCGAATTTGGATTTCGTACGCCGCACCCCGCGGGCGACGGCCCGTACCCGGCCGTGGCCCCGGGTCAGCAGCGTGATGATGCGGTCCGCCTCACCCAGCTTCTGGGTGCGCAGCACGATGCCGTCGTCGCGGAACAGACTCATGCGCCCATTGTCGCCTGTACGCGGACCCGTACGGCTCCGCGCGACGACACCTCCGGAGACGGCGATGGCCCCTCGTCCGGCCGGGGGGTGCCGGGCGAGGGGCCATCACCCCTTGGGAGGGGTCAGGGGGCCGGCGTTGCCGCGTCGTCGGCCTTCTCGGCCCCGGCCGGGGCTGCGGCCACCTGGGCGGGCACCGCCGGGGAGACGGCCTCGGCCGCGGCGGCGGACCCCGCCGGTTCGGCCGGAGCCTCGGTCGACTCGGCGGCCTCGGCGGCCTCAGGGGCAGCCGGGACCTCGGGGATGGCGGGGACGTCGTCCTCGGCCAGGCCGTTGAAGATCAGGTTGAGGACGATGGCAGCCGTGGCACCAAGGGTGACACCGCTGTTGAGGAGGGAAGACAGGTCCGGGTCCATGTGCTTGGTGAAGAAGACCGGGACGGTCGCGGGGAGCAGGGCGAAGGCGAGGGAGACGCCCACGATCAGCGCGTTCTTCTCCTCCTTGAGATCCACCTTGCCCAGGGTCTGGATACCGGCCAGGGCGACCATGCCGAACATGACGGTCGCGGCTCCGCCGAGGACCCCGTGCGGGACGGCGGCGACGATCGCGGCGGCCTTGGGCAGCAGACCTAGGATGATCATGAAGACGCCCGCGGCGACGACCACGAACCGGCTCTTGACCTTCGTCATCCGTACCAGGCCGACGTTCTCGGCGAAGGCCACGTACGGGAAGGAGTTGAGGACACCGCCGAGGGCGGTCGCCGCGCCGTCGGCACGCAGGGCGCGGGCCACGGTCTCGCTGTCGACCTCCTTGCCGACGATGTCGCCGACCGCGTACGTGTCACCGGTCGTCTCGACCATGGTGATCAGCATGACGATCAGCATCAGGACGATCGGGAACCACTCGAACTTCGGGACGCCGAAGTGGAAGGGGGTGGTGACCCCGATCCAGCCGGAGTTGCCGACGTCGCCGAACTTCGCGTCGCCGAGCAGGAAGGCGACCGCGGTGCCGCCGACCAGGCCGAGCAGGATGGAGATGCTGGAGAGGAACGGCTTGCCGATCTTCATCAGGACGAGGATGAAGAGCATCGTGCCGCCGGCGTACGCGAAGTTCTTCGGGTCGCCGAAGTCCGGGCTGCCGAGGCCGCCGGCCGCGTCGTTGAGACCGACGGGGATCAAGACGATGCCCAGCACGGTGATCACGGTGCCGGTGACGACGGGCGGGAAGAGCCGCATGACCGTCCGGAACGCCTTGGCGGGCAGCCAGGCGAAGGCGAAGGTCGCGATGCCGGCGGTGATGACCGCGCCGTAGATGACCAGAAGCGCGGCGGTTCCGCCGCCCGCGCCGAGACCGATGGCGATCATCGGGGAAACGGCGGTGAAGGTCACGCCCTGGATCAGCGGCAGACGCGCGCCGATCCGGCCGATGCCCCAGGCCTGGATGATCGAGGCGATACCGCAGGTGAACAGGTCCGCGTTGATCAGGTAGACCAGCTGTTCAGGGCTCAGCTTCAGCGCGTTGCCCACGATGATCGGAACGATCACCGCACCGGCGTAGAAGGCGAGTACGTGCTGGAAGCCGTACAGCGCGAGCTTGGGGAGGGGGAGCACCTCGTCGACCGGGTGCGTGCTCTGCTCTCCGTCGACGGAAAGCCGGGCGGCGACACGTGCCATCTCTGCCTTGCCCTTCAAAGAGGTGAGGTACGTGAGAGGAGATCTGGTTATCCCTGGCCGGAGTGGGTCGTTAACCCGTTGGTCCGCCAGGGTTGTCAGTGCGTTCACGTGGATCGAAGCCCCGCTGTGTTACAGCCGGCGTCTCGTCGTGTGACCGGAATTGAACGCCTGTGGGGGGCCTCACAGATATCGTCGACTTCTACAAATTGTTGACTCTCACGGGTCCACGATTTTGTGGTTCCTCCAGTAGCGGGAGCACCCGCGGAAGGGTAAGGCGGGTGGCCGCGCACGGGCCTCGGATCGCCGCGCACCGCCCGATCCAGCGGCTGTGACCTGGTGTTATGCGCTGCGCACCGGTCCCGTCGGACACATGCCGACATCGACGGGAGACCGTCCAAGGGGTGGACGCGCCGCTCCCGGAGCGATCGGCTCCAGCCCGGCGGCAGGCGTGATTTCGGTCCTGCGAGGCCGGATCGTTACGTGCGCCGGGGCCGTTTCGGACGGTTTCGGCGCGCCCGCCCGTACACGAGCGAGGGCCCGGCGGAATCCCGCCGGGCCCTGGGGCGCACCTCTTGTGGTCCCGCGCCCGCGCTCAGGGCGCCCGTACCGCCGACAGCAGCCGGGCCACCTCGCTCGTGTCGATGCGCAGCGCCGCACCGACGGTGGAGAGCACCTCGCGCTCCGCCGGGATGTACGGGCCGTCCGCCAGCGCGATACGGGCCCCCTGAAGCAGGATCGACTCGCGGCCCGGACCCGCCAGGTGCGGGGCCAGCGGCTCCAGCGCCTCGTGCAGCTCGATCGACAGCGCGGCTCCGCAGCATTCGGGAACGTTGTACAGCCCGAGCCGCCCCTCGTCGGTCGACAGTGCCTCCACGAGGGACTCCAGTTGCTCCTCCGAGCAGTCCTGGAAGCCCGCGGCCCGTACGGCGCTCACCGCCGCCTCCAGCGCGCTGCGCGAGGCCGTCCCGCCCGCGGCGAGCACGGCCAGTGCCACGGTGTGCACGGCGTCGCGCAGCATCGCCGTGAAGCGGGCGGTGGTGAGGTGGTCCAGGACGTCGGTGCCGAAGCGCTCGCGGCAGCCCTGGCACTCGACGACGGGCCCGGCGCTGCCGCGCGGCAGCAGCGGCACCCCGAGGACGGTGAACCGGCGGCGCCCGGTGCGCCTGCGGTAGTTGCGGTCTCCACCGCAGGCGGGGCAGAAGAACTCCCCGTCGCCCACGGTGCTCCAGGTGGTACGGATGCCCCAGACCGTCAGCTTCCGGCCGTCCCCACCCCGAACTGGCAGCACGTCGCACCTCCGCGCGTAACCTTCCGGCAACGTCGCCGGGTTGGCGTGATGTTAGCCACATCGATGAGGATGCGTCAGTCGTGCGACAGGACAACATGTCGCGTGACACGGACTTGGCTGATCTGCGCCCCCCACGAGCGCCCCCTAGGGTCGGCGGCATGAATGAGAAGTCCTGCCTGGTGACCGGCGCCGCGAGCGGGATCGGCCGGGCCACCGCCCTGCTGCTGGCCCGCTCGGGGGCCCAGGTGACCGCGGCCGACGTCAACGGCCCCGGGGTCGAGGCCCTGCGTACGCAATTGGCCGACGAGGGGTACGCCATCACGGCGGTCACCGGTGACGTCTCCGATCCGGAGGCCAATCGCGCGATGATCGCCGCGGCGGTCGGGGCGTACGGACGCCTCGACGTCGCCGTGGCGAACGCCGGGGTGCTCCCCCTTTCGGATGTACGGGAGACCAGCCCTGACGACTGGGACCACGTCATGGCCATCGACGGCCGGGGCATGTTCCTGACCTGCAAGTACGCCATCGAGGCCATGACCGCACAGCCGCGGCCCGGTGGGGCGCTCGTCTGCGTCTCGTCGATCTCGGGGGTGGCCGGGCAGGCCCGGCAGGCGGCGTACGGACCGGCCAAGTTCGTGGCGTCGGGGCTGACCAAGCACCTCGCGGTGGAGTGGGCGGCGCGCGGGATCCGGGTCAACGCGGTGGCCCCGGGCACCATCCGAACGGAGCGGGTGATCGCGCTGCAGGAGGAGCCGGGCGGGCCGGAGTACCTGCAGGAGGTCACGGGGGCCCACCCGATGGGCCGGCTCGGCGAGCCGGAGGAGGTGGCCCGGGTCATCGCCTTCCTGGCCTCCGACGCGGCCTCGTTCGTGACGGGCGTGGTCCTGCCGGTGGACGGCGGCTACCTGGCCCGGTGAGGGCCCGGGAAACGGCGGAACCCCGCCCCCTCCGGACGGGAGGGACGGGGTTCACGTACGAGCGGGTCAGCGGCCGGCGCGGTTGACGGCGGAGATGACCGCCTTCAGGGAGGCGCGGGTGGTGTTGGCGTCGGTGCCGATGCCCCACAGGACACGGCCGTCGATCGCGCACTCGATGTACGAGGCGGCCACGGCGGAGGCGCCCTCGCTCATGGTGTGCTCGGTGTAGTCCAGCAGGCGGGCGTCGACGCCGATGCCGGCCAGCGCGTCGAAGAAGGCCGAGATCGGGCCGTTGCCGGTGCCGGTCAGGACCGTCTCCACGCCGTCCACGACCGCCTCGACGGTCAGCGTGTCCGTGCCGTCCTTGTCGGTGGCCGTCGAACCGGAGCGCAGCTGGATGCGGCCCCACGGGTTCTCGGGGTTGGGCAGGTACTCGTCCTGGAAGACGTCCCAGATCGCCTTCGGCGTGACCTCGCCGCCCTCGGCGTCGGTCTTGGCCTGGATGATCCGGGAGAACTCGATCTGCATGCGGCGCGGCAGGTCCAGCTTGTGGTCGTTCTTCAGGACGTAGGCGATACCGCCCTTGCCGGACTGCGAGTTGACCCGGATGACGGCCTCGTAGGAGCGGCCGACGTCCTTGGGGTCGATGGGCAGGTAGGGGACCGCCCACTCGATGTCGTCGACGGTCTTGCCCTGGGCGGCCGCGTCGGCCTCCATGGCGTCGAAGCCCTTCTTGATGGCGTCCTGGTGGGAGCCGGAGAAGGCGGTGTAGACCAGGTCGCCCGCGTAGGGGTGGCGCGGGTGGACCTCCATCTGGTTGCAGTACTCGCTGGTGCGGCGGATCTCGTCGATCTGCGAGAAGTCGATCTGCGGGTCGATGCCCTGGGAGAACAGGTTCATGCCCAGGGTGATCAGGTCGACGTTGCCGGTGCGCTCGCCCTGGCCGAACAGGCAGCCCTCGATGCGGTCGGCGCCGGCCATCAGGGCCAGCTCGGCGGCGGCGACGGCGGTGCCGCGGTCGTTGTGCGGGTGGACGGAGATGCAGATGTGCTCGCGGCGGGTCAGGTTGCGGGCCATCCACTCGAAGCGGTCCGCGTGGGTGGAGGGCGTCGAGCGCTCCACGGTGGCGGGCAGGTTCAGGATGATCTCGCGGCCCTCGGCCGGCTGCCAGACGTCGCAGACCGCCTCGCAGACCTCCAGGGCGAAGTCCAGCTCGGTGTCGGTGAAGATCTCCGGGCTGTACTGGTAGCCGAAGACGGTCTCGGGGCCCAGCAGCTTCTCGGCGTACTCCATGACCAGGCGGGTGCCGTCGACGGCGATCTGCTTGATCTGCTCCTTGGAGCCGCGGAAGACGACCCGGCGGAAGGTGGGCGCGGTCGCGTTGTACAGGTGCACGGTGGCGCGCTTGGCGCCGACCAGGGACTCCACGGTCCGCTCGATCAGGTCCTCGCGGGCCTGGGTCAGTACGGAGATGGTGACGTCGTCCGGGATCGCGCCCTCTTCGATGATGGAACGCACGAAGGCGAAGTCGGTCTCGCCGGAGGACGGGAAGCCGACCTCGATCTCCTTGTAGCCCATCCGCACCAGCAGGTCGAACATCTCGCGCTTGCGGGCGGGGGTCATCGGGTCGATCAGCGACTGGTTGCCGTCACGCAGGTCGGTGGACAGCCAGCGGGGAGCCTTGGTGACGCGGGCGTCCGGCCAGGTGCGGTCGGGGATGTCCACCTGCTCGTACGCGCCGTACTTGTGGATGGGCATCCCGGAGGGCTTCTGGGCGTGGGTCGCGTTGGTGATGGGCGTGGGGCGACCGGCAAAAGTGTGCTGACTCATGACGTTGGGCTCCTCGCGTGTCCGCGTGTAGTTCGCTGGGACGGCCGACAACGGTCGCAAAACCGCAACACCAAACTCCGCGGGGAGGGGGTCGGCCTACGACTACAGACCCTCGCCGCGGCAGCTAAGGAGAAGCAGCCCGAAACGCATGATGGGCCGAGCCTAGCCGAGCCGCGCCGTAAAGCGAGGACCTGTTTCAGTATGCAAGACCCGCCTGTCCGATTTGTACCTAATGTGAGCTACACCTCCTTCCATCCCGCCAGGACCGGCCGATTCGTCAACCGCACGCGACGGCTTTCAGACATGTGAATGAATCATGGTCGCAGGTAGTGACACGAAGGTGACCCACTGCCACATTGCCGGGCATGGATGCCTCCCGCGCTCACCACCGCCACCCCGTCTTCTGCACCGTCGTGCCACCCCACCTGCTCGACAAGGCCGCCCGGTCCGCGGACTCGCGGCGCGCCGATCTCGCGCAGCGCACCCTGGAGCGCGACTCCCTCCTGCGCACCCGGCGCCGGGTCACGGCCGTGCGGGGGATCGTGCCCACGCTCGGGACGCCCGCCTCCGGGGAACCGGACCGGACCATTTACGACGCCCAGCACCGCACCCGGCTGCCCGGGAAGAAGGTGCGCGCGGAGGGCGACCCGGCGGGCAAGGACGCCACCGTCAACCGCGCGTACGCGGGGCTCGGGGCCACCTTCGAACTGTTCCTGCAGGGCTTCGGGCGGCGCTCGATCGACGATGCCGGGCTGCCGCTGGACGCGACCGTCCACTACGACGAGGACTACAACAACGCCTTCTGGGACGGCCGGCAGATGGTCTTCGGCGACGGGGACGGGGACCTCTTCCTCGACTTCACTGTGTCGGTGGACGTCATCGGGCACGAGCTGACCCACGGGGTCACGCAGTACTCGGCGAATCTGGACTACCACCAGCAGTCGGGCGCCCTGAACGAGTCGATGTCGGACGTCTTCGGCTCGCTCATCAAGCAGCACTCGCTGGAGCAGACGGCCGACCAGGCCGACTGGCTGATCGGTGCCGGGCTGCTGGGGCCGAACGTGACCGGGGTCGCGCTGCGGTCGATGAAGGCGCCGGGGACGGCGTACGACGACGACGAGCTCGGCAAGGACCCGCAGCCGGCGACCATGGACGACTACGTGACCACCTCGCGCGACAACGGCGGGGTGCACATCAACTCCGGCATCCCCAACCACGCCTTCTACATCGTGGCGACCGAGCTCGGCGGCAAGGCCTGGGAGCGGGCCGGCCAGATCTGGTACGACACCCTCACGGGCGGGCAGCTCGCCCCGGACGCGGACTTCGCGGACTTCGCCCGGCTGTCGACCGCCGCGGCCGTCGCCCGGTACGGGGACGGGGGCGCGGAACACCAGGCCCTGCAGAAGGCGTGGTCGGCGGTGGGCGTCCCGCTGGCGGGGTAGAAGGGCGCACATGCTGATTCGGGTGGTGCGGACGGGCGGTTTCGCGGGCATCGAGCGCCGGGTCGAGGTGGACACCGCGGGCCTGGCGGACGAGGCCGAGTGGCAGGCCCTGGCCCAGCTCGCGCTGCGGCCCGGCCCGCCGGGCCACGCGGCGGGCCGGATCCGGGACGGCTTCTCGTACCGGATCACGGTCGACGGGCGGACGGTGTCCTGCCAGGAGCCGAACCTGTCGGACGCACAACGGGCGCTGATCACGCGCGTCCTGAAAGAAGGTGCCTGACAAAGAAGGTGCCTGAGAAGGGCCGCTTTGCTTGGATGGCCGGATGACCGACCACATGATCGATTCAATGCTTTCCGAGCTGGAGCAGTACTACGACACGGTGCCCCGGGTGGGCGGGGCGCGGGCCGAGGACTTCGGCCCGCTGACTCTCTTCGTGCAGGAGGGCGCGGGCTGGCAGTACTACGCGCGGCCCGCGCTCGGCGGCCCCGAGGCGACCACGGCGGACGTGGAGCGCGTACGGGCCCGGCAGCGGGAGCTGAAGGTGCCCGAGGCCTTCGAGTGGGTGGCCGAAACCAGTCCCTCCCTGCGGGCCGCGGTGGAAGCGGCCGGGCTGCACGTGCACGCGCATCCGCTGATGGTGCTGGACCCTGCCGCTGCGGTCGTCCCCGCGCATCCGGAGGTACGCCTCCTCGACGCGGACGACCCGCTGCTGACGGCTGCGGTCACGGTCCCTGCCCTGGCCTTCCGCGCGCCCGGCACGGCGGTGGGCGCGGCCGGCCCGGCCGAGCTGGCGGTGGCGATGGCCGATCCCGCGGCGGCGGAGGGCCGGGCGCGGGTGTCGGGGATGCTCGCGTCGGGCCGTAGCGGCATGGCGGCGGCCGTGCGGGACGGCGTGGTGCTGTGTTCGGGCCAGTACAACCCGGTCGGGGACGTCGCCGAGGTGGTGGGCGTCGGCACCCTCCCGTCGGCGCGCCGTCAGGGCCTGGCCCTGGGGGTCACGGCGGCCCTGGTCGCTCAGGCCCTGGAGCGTGGCGCCCGTACGGTCTTCCTCTCCGCCGGCGACGAGGACGTGGCCCGGGTCTACAGCCGCATCGGCTTCCGCCGCGTGGCGACGGCCCTGATCGCGGAGCCCCCGGCCTGAAGTATCCGGCCCGCCTGACGGGTTTGCCGGAACGGCAACGGTATTTGCCCGCTCGGGCGGTACCGGCGCAGCATCGGCCGTACCGGCAGATCCGTACAGGAAGAGGCCCCCATGTCCGACCATCACCACCAGGACCACGCCGCCGCGGGCGAGGAGTTCTGGGACGCCCGCTACCGCGAGAGCAACCGCATCTGGAGCGGCAAGGCCAATGCCGTTCTGGTCCGTGAGGTCGCGGACCTCACCCCTGGCCGCGCCCTGGACCTCGGCTGCGGCGAGGGCGCCGACGCCGTGTGGCTGGCCCGGCAGGGCTGGCACGTCACCGGGACCGACATCTCCGGGGTGGCCCTGGAACGGGCGGCCCGGCACGCCGAGGAGGCGGAGCTCGCCGACCGCGTCGAGTGGCGGCGGCACGACCTCGCGGAGTCCTTCCCCGCCGGGGAGTTCGACCTCGTCTCCGCCTGTTTCCTGCATTCGTACGGGGACTTCCCCCGCGAGCGGATCCTGCGGACGGCCGCCGCGGCCGTGGCCCCCGGCGGGATCCTGCTGATCGCGGGCCACGCGGGCGGGCCCTCGTGGGACCCGGACAAGCACGCGGAGATCGGCTTCCCGACCCCGGACGAGGTCCTGGAACAGCTGGAACTGCCCGGGGGCGACTGGGAGGTCCTGCTCGCGGCGGAACACGTGCAGGCCATGACCGCGCCCGACGGCCGGCCCGGGACCCGCCCGGACAACGCGCTGAAGGTACGGCGGCTGCGCTAGGCCCTGTTGCCGGAGCAGCGCCGGTCGGGCCGCGGACCGGGCGGGACTTTGACGACAGGGCCCGGTGCCGCGACCGGCGCCCCGTCTAGAACCCGAGCTTGCGCAGCTGCTTGGGGTCCCGCTGCCAGTCCTTGGCGACCTTCACGTGGAGGTCGAGGAAGACCGGGGTCCCGAGCAGTGCCTCGATGTGCTTGCGCGACTTCATCCCGACCTCCTTCAGGCGGGCGCCCTTCGGGCCGATGATGATGCCCTTCTGGCTGGGCCGCTCGATGTACACGTTCGCGTGGATGTCGAGCAGCGGCCGGTCGGCCGGGCGGTTCTCGCGCGGGATCATCTCCTCGACGACGACGGCGATGGAGTGCGGGAGCTCGTCCCGTACGCCTTCCAGCGCGGCCTCACGGATCAGCTCCGCGACCATGACCATCTCGGGCTCGTCGGTGAGGTCGCCCTCGGGGTAGAGCGGCGGACTCTCCGGCAGCAGCGGTGCGATCAGGTCGGCCAGCAGCTGGACCTGGCTGTCGCCGACGGCCGAGACGGGGACGATCTCGACCCACTCGAAGCCGAGCTCCTCGGCGAGCTGGTTGATGGCGAGGAGCTGCTCGGCCAGCTGCTTGGACTCGACCAGGTCGGTCTTGGTCACGATGGCGATCTTGGGGGTCTTCTTGATCCCCGCGAGTTCCTTCGCGATGAACTTGTCGCCGGGGCCGAGCTTCTGGTCGGCCGGCAGGCAGAAACCGATGACGTCGACCTCGGCCCAGGTGGACCGCACGACGTCGTTGAGGCGCTCACCGAGCAGGGTGCGCGGCTTGTGCAGGCCGGGCGTGTCGACCAGGACGAGCTGCGCGTCGGGGCGGTGCACGATGCCGCGGACGGTGTGGCGGGTGGTCTGCGGCCGGTTGGAGGTGATCGCGACCTTGGTGCCCACGAGTGCGTTGGTGAGGGTCGACTTCCCCGCGTTGGGGCGGCCGACGAAGCAGGCGAAGCCCGCACGGTGCGGGGCTGTGGACTCGGGGGAACGATCGCTCATACGGGCCATTCTCCCCGATGCGGCTCCCAGCGCCGACCAGCCCATGGCGGCGAGGACGCTCGCAGCCGCGAGGAGGGTGCCGAGGGAGGAGTGGGCGGCGTAGGCGGCACGGCCCTGAGCTGTGGTTCCGTCGGCTGTGGCCCGTACCGTCACGTCGGCCCATTCCGCCGCGGGCGGGCCGTCCCAGGGGGCGCTGAGCCGGACTTCCTGGCCGGGCAGCAGCTCGGCGGGCAGTCCGGTGAGGCCGCGGGCGAGCAGGGGCCGGCCGAGGACGCCGGAGGCGGTGAGGGCGGCGCGTGGGCGCAGGGTGACGTTGCCGAGGTTGTGGAGCGTGTACGAGACCTCCGCGCCGGCGCCGCGACGGCGGACGGAGACGTCCCGGACGGCGAGGGCGGGGGCGGTGGGGCCGGTCACCCGCAGGTACAGGCGGGCGGCGACGGCCTGCCGCACGTCGATCCCCCGGGCCGTGGTGGCGGCGGGCCGGTCCTCCAGGGCCACGATGGCGCCGGGGTGGTCGCCGGGTTCCGCCCGGTCGGGGACGGTGAGGGTGAAGGCGACGCTGACGGAGGTCCCGGCCGGTACGGTGACCCGCTCCCGGTCGAGCCTGACCCATGCGGCCGTGGCCAGGCGCGGCTCGTCGGGGCCGCGGAGCGCGAATCCGCCGTCCCGGGCGGTGTTGTAGGCGTCGGCGGCGTAGAGCCGGAAGGCGCGGGGGCGGTCGGATCGGTTGGTGACGGTCACGGTGTCGGCGGCGGCCTGGCCGGGGGCGGCGGCCAGGTAGAAGTACGGCCGCCGGCCGAGGGCGTTGGCGGCGGGCAGCACGGACCACTGGCCGTTGTCGGCCGCCACGGCCGTCCCTGCGGGCGCGAGCCAGCAGACGGCCAGCACGGCTCCCACGACCAGCAGTACCCGCCGGATCCTGGCAGCCGCGGAGCAGGGCCTTCCCCCGCCCCGCCCCGTCCCCGGCTCCCCGACGGCGCTCCGCGCCCGCCCCTCGACCGCCGGCGGGGTTGCAGGGGGCTGGGGCTGGATCGCCCGCAGGGTGATCTCAGCCTCGCCCGGGGGTCCCCCGGGGACTCCGGGGGAGTTCGAGGCGCGGGGTCTGGGGCGGAGCCCCGGGAAACGGGAAGGGGCGGGGTGGGGAACGGCCCCGCGCAGCGGCAACCGCACCGTCAGCTCAAGGTCAGCGTCAGGACCGCCGTGTACGCGCCCGGCGGGGTGTACGGGGGCACCCGAAGGGTCACCGCGGCGTCGACCGTGAACGTGCCGCCGACCAGCGGGCCGTCGGGAATGGAGGCCAGCACCGCCCCGTCCGGGCCGACCGCACCCGCGCTGCCCGCCGTACAGGGACTGGGGCTGCCCTCCGCGGCGGCGCACGCCGGGGTCCAGGAGAGCGAGCCGCCCGGGATGCGGAGGCCGCCCGGTCCGGTGAAGTCGGTGACCTTGCCGATCAGGGACCAGCCGGCCGGGCCGCCGCGGGCGTCCTTGACGGTGACGGTGCCGATCCGGCCCGGGGCGGCGCCGCCGTCGCCGTAGGGCACCGCGCCCAGGGTGATGGCCTCGCCCGCCTGGGTCATGCCGAGGGCGCCGGGCTCCACGGTGGCGGTCATCCGCTGGGTGCCGGGCTGCGGCGGGGCGGCGTCGACGACGGCGTACGCGGCCGGGCCCGAGCCCTGGCCCGCCGACCAGGCCGTGCCCTCGTAGGCGACGACCGCGGTGGTGGCCTTGTCGGTCACCGGTAGCTCGGCCAGGGCCACGCCGTGCTCGTCGGCGGTGGCGGCGACCCGGTCGGCCGTCTCGGCGGCGCCCGCCCGGCCTGCCACCGTGACGGCCGCGCCCGGGGGGAAACCGGCGGCGGTGACCTCGACCTTGGCGCCCGGTCTGCCGGAGGCCGCGGCGAGGAAGACGCTGCGCAGGTTGGCCAGGGGCAGCGGGGTAGCGGTGAGGCGTCCGGAGACGGGGGCCGCGGCGGCCGTGCACACGGTGTCGAGGTCCATCGGGTGGCTGGTGTGCAGGGTGTAGCCGCCGGGCGCCAGGGTGATCCCGCCGGGCGCGGTGACGGTGAAGGTGCCGGTCATGGTGACGGCGGCCGGGGCCGCGCCCGCCGGGACGGGGTCCTTGCGCCGGCCGCCGACCACGGTGACCTCACCGCTCTGGGCGCCCGCCAGCAGGATCCGGCCGGTCGCGGTCAGCGCGCCGGCGGGGAGTTCGACGCCTGCCGAGTTCTGCTCCAGGACCGCCGCGGCGGGGGTGGCGAGCACCTGGTAGGTCACGGTGACGGTGTCGCCGACCTGTGGAGCAGGGTTGTCCACGGCGATCCGGGCGGTGGTCGGCCCGTCGGCGGGCGGAAGTCCGGCCTCCTGGGGCGGCAGGCAGTGGGTCGGGAACTCGACGCGGTCCGGGGGCGTTTCCCCATCGGCTGCGGCCGGTGCGCTCAGCGCGCCCCCGGCCGTCGCCGCGAGCACGGCCATGCCGACGGCTGCCGACCATCTCCTGCTGCGCGCTCCTGTTCGCACTGCCCGCCCCCTGGGTTCCATCGCCCCGAACTGGGTTCCATCGCCCCGACAGGGGGCCATTCACGAGCGGGCGGCGGGAGAAGTCAATGCACGGGCCCGGCATCAACTGATGGCCCATCAGGAGATGGCGGAGTACCGGCGCCTGCGGTGGTGGCTGCTGCCCGGAAGGTGCGCCGGTAGGCCGTCGGGCTCACCCCCAGCGCCGCCTGCACGTGCTTGCGCAGTGACTGTGCCGTCCCGAAGCCCGCCTCCCGCGCCACCTGTTCCATCGGCAGCTCCGTCTCCTCCAGCAGCCGCCGGGCCCGTTCCACCCGCTGCCCCACGATCCACTGGCCGGGACTGACGCCCGACTCCTCCCGGAAGCGGCGCGTGAAGGTCCGTACGGACACGGCCTCCCTCCGGGCCAGGTCGGTCAGGCGCAGCGGTTCGTGCAGCCGGTCCATCACCCACGCGCGGGCCGCCGCGGTGCTGGCGAGCTGCGGCTCGGGCACCGGGCGCTCGATGAACTGCGCCTGCCCGCCGTCCCGGTGCGGCGGCACGACGGTCCGCCGGGCCACGTCGTTGGCGACGGCCGCGCCGTGGTCGCGGCGCACGATGTACAGGCACAGGTCGATCCCGGCGGCGACGCCGGCGGAAGTCAGTACGTCCCCGTCGTCGGTGTAGAGCACGTCCGGGTCGACCCGGACGGCCGGGAACAGCTGCTGGAAGTGGTCGGCGGAGGCCCAGTGGGTGGTGGCCCGGCGGCCGTCCAGGCAGCCCGCGGCGGCCAGGACGTAGCCGCCGGTGCAGATGGAGACGAGCCGCGTGCCGGGCCGGATGTGCGCGAGGGCCGCGGCGAGTTCCTCGGTCAGCCGGCCGTGCTCGTAGATCGGCCCCAGCTCGTAGGAGGCCGGCACCACCACGGTGTCGGCGGTGGCCAGCAGCTCCGGGCCGTGCTCGACGTGGATCGCGAAATCGGCGTCCGTGCGCACCGGTCCGGGGGCGAGCCCGCAGGTCAGGATCTCGTAGAGCGGCCGTCCGGCCGCGTCCTCGGCGCGCCCGAAGATCCGGTGCGGGATGCCGAGTTCGAAGGGCAGCAGCCCGGCGAGTGCGAGGACGACGACGCGGTGGGTCGGGGCGTTCGGCTCCATGGCCCGATCGTATCGAAGCGTGACAGTCAGGCCACTGTCGTAGGGACGCCGCAGGCCGGAAGCTGTTCGGCGTGACGCAGACAGCCCCCACCTCCACGGCCTCCCGGCAGGCCCCGCGGCAGCCCGGACGCATCCACCGCGCGTGGTTCGTCGCGGCCGTCGCCTTCGTGACGATCATCGGCGCGGCCGGCTTCGCCTCCCTTCCCGGACTGCTCATCGAGCCGCTGCACGAGGAGTTCGACTGGTCGCGCGGCACGATCGGCCTCGCCGTCTCGGTGAACCTCGCGCTGTACGGGCTGACCGCGCCCTTCGCGGCCGCGCTGATGGACCGCTTCGGCATCCGCAAGGTCGTCGCGTGCGCGCTGACGGTCATCGCCGGAGGGTCGGCCGCCACGGTGTGGATGACCGCCTCCTGGCAGCTGGTGCTGTTCTGGGGCGTGCTGGTGGGCCTGGGCAGCGGCTCGATGGCCCTGGCCTTCGCGGCGACGGTGACCAACCGGTGGTTCACGGCCCGGCGCGGCCTGGTCACCGGGATCCTGACGGCGGCCGGCGCCTCCGGCCAGCTGGTCTTCCTGCCGCTGCTGTCCTGGCTGGTGGAGCACCACGGCTGGCGCCCGGCGACGGTGACCGTCTCCCTCACCGCGCTGTGCGTGGTCCCCTTCGTGTGGCTGCTGCTGCGCGACCACCCGGCGGACGTGGGCCTGGCCCCGTACGGGGGCACGTACGCGCAGAAGCCCGCGCCGGTGCCGGGAGCCGCGCGCCGGGCGGTCACCGTCTTGTTCAAGGCGGCCCGGACCGGCCCCTTCTGGCTGCTCGCGGGCACCTTCGCGATCTGCGGAGCCTCCACGAACGGCCTGGTCAGGACCCATTTCGTACCGGCGGCCCACGACCACGGCATGCCGGTGACGGCGGCGGCCGGGCTGCTGGCGGTGATCGGCGTGTTCGACGTCGTCGGCACGGTGGCGTCCGGCTGGTTCACGGACCGCTTCGAGGCGCGGCGGCTGCTGGCGGTCTACTACGCCCTGCGCGGGATCTCACTGCTCTTCCTGCCGGTGCTGCTGGCCCCGTCGGTCCATCCGCCGATGGTCTTCTTCATCGTCTTCTACGGCCTGGACTGGGTCGCGACCGTCCCGCCGACCATCGCCCTGTGCCGCGAGCAGTACGGGGACGACAGCGCGATCGTCTTCGGCTGGGTCCTGGCCTCGCACCAGGTGGGCGCTGCGGTCGTCGCCTTCCTGGGCGGCCTGGCGCGGGACGTGTTCGGCTCGTACGACGTCGTCTGGTACGCCTCGGGCGCGCTGTGCGCGATGGCCGCGCTGATGTCGATGGTGATCCGGCGTCGTCCCGCTGCGGCGGCTACGGCCGGGCCGGCCTTGGCGGCGGCGACGGCCGGGACGGCCGCCCCGGCAGAGACGGCTGCCCCGGCCGGAGCGTAGGAAACCGCCGGTCAGCCCGCCGGAGTCGTGGACTTCAGGGTGCCGTCCGGAGCCGCCAGCAGCACCGGGGTCTGCGGGCCGCCCAGGTCCCGTACGGCGGCGCGGTCGGCCTCGGCGGGGGCGTCGGAGGAGCTGACGACGGCGGCGGCCTCCAGGGACCGGGCCCCGCTCGCCACCGCCATCGCGACCGCGGTCTGCAGCGCGCTCAGCTTCAGGGAGTCGAGCTCCACCGTCCCGGCGACGTAGGTGCGGCCCGTCTCGTCGCGCACCGCCGCCCCCTCGGCCACGCCGTTGCGGGCCCGGGCGCTGCGCGCCAGCGTGATGATCTTGCTGTCCTCGGGATCGATCCCGGTGCTGTCGGTCATGGTCGAAGCATAGGGAGCACCCCCACGGGGTGATGCAACGACCCCGCCCGTCAAGGCCGGTCGAGCCGCAGCCGTTCCGTCTTCGGCAGCCCCGCGACCACCAGGTCGTAGGAGTCCTCCACCAGCTCCCGGACCATCTCCTCGGGCAGCGCACCCGGCCCGCCCACGGTCACCGTGTTCCAGTGCCGCTTGTTCATGTGATAGCCCGGCACGACCGCCGCGTACTCCTCGCGCAGCCGCACCGCCAGCTCCGGGTCGCACTTGAGGTTGACCTTCAGCGGCTCGGCGTCCAGCGCCGTGAGCGCGAACACCTTGCCCAGCACTTTGAACACGGAGGTCTCCGGGGTGAAGGGGAACTCTTCCACCGCCGCGTTGAAGCTCAGGCAGAACTCCCGCAGCTGCGCCGGGGTCATTCCCCCTCCTTCCCCGCGGTCTCGGCCGCGGCCACCGGTTCCACCAGCACCGTCACGATCTTGTTCCGCCGCCCGGCGGGGGACTCGGCCGTCAGCCGCAGCGGCCGCCCGTCCGGCAGCTCCACCAGCGCCGATGCGCCCGCGATCGGCACCCGGCCCAGCGCCTTCGCCAGCAGTCCGCCGACCGTCTCCACGTCCTCGTCGTCGAAGGCTTCGACCTTGAACAGCTCACCGAGGTCGGTGATGTCCAGGCGCGCCGTGACCCGGTAGCGGTCCTCGCCGAGGTCCTCGACGGGCGGGAGTTCCCGGTCGTACTCGTCGGTGATCTCGCCGACGATCTCCTCCAGGATGTCCTCGATCGTGACGATGCCGGCCGTGCCGCCGTACTCATCGATGACCACGGCCACGTGGTTGCGCACCTGCTGCATCTCGCGCAGCAGATCGCCCGCGTTCTTGGTGTCCGGCACGAACACGGCCGGCCGCATGACCGTGGAGACCAGGTCGGACTCCGCCTCGCGGCTGATGTGGGTCTTGCGGACCAGGTCCTTCAGGTAGACGATCCCGACGATGTCGTCCTCGTTCTCCCCGGTCACCGGGATGCGCGAGAAGCCGGACCGCAGCGCGAGCGTCGTCGACTGACGGATCGTCTTGTACCGCTCGATGCAGATCAGGTCGGTGCGCGGCACCATCACCTCGCGCACCAGGGTGTCGCCGAGCTCGAAGACCTGGTGCACCATCCGGCGCTCGTCGTCCTCGATCAGCGATTCCTTCTCGGCGAGGTCGACCATCGCGCGCAGCTCGGCCTCGGAGGCGAACGGCCCCTTGCGGAAGCCCTTCCCGGGCGTGAGCGCGTTGCCGATGAGGATCAGCAGCTGCGGGATCGGGCCCATCACCCGGGCGAGAGGTACGAGGACGTACGCCGCGGCCGTCGCGGTGTTCAGGGGGTGCTGACGGCCGATCGTACGCGGGGACACCCCGACGGCGACGAAGGAGACCAGCACCATCACGGCGATGGCCACGAGCAGCGCCGTCCAGTTCTCGCCGAACTCGTCGAGGCAGACGTAGGTCACGAGGACCCCCGCCGCCATCTCGCAGGTGACGCGGACCAGCAGCGCCACATTGAGGTAGCGGGTAGGGTCGCCGGCCACCTGGGCGAGCTTGGCGCTGCCGCGCCGGCCCTCCCGTACGGCTTGCTCGGCGCGGAAGCTGGAGATGCGGGCGATCCCGGACTCGGCGCACGCCGCGAACCAGGCCACCACCACCAGCAGGACGGCGCCGGTGATCAGTTGGGGGGCGGTCACGAGACGGTCGGCGCCGGGGACGGGCCGGTCATCCCGCGCTCGGTGCGCCAGCCGTCGACGATGGCCGCCTGGAGGCCGAACATCTCGGCCTTCTCGTCCGGCTCCTCGTGGTCGTAGCCGAGCAGGTGCAGCACCCCGTGGACGGTCAGGAGCTGGAGCTCCTCGTCCATGGAGTGCTGCGTCGGGGCTTCCTCGCCCTGCCTCTTGGCGACCTCGGGGCAGAGCACGATGTCACCGAGGAGTCCCTGCGGGGGCTCCTCGTCGTCCTTCGCCGGCGGACGGAGCTCGTCCATCGGGAAGGACATGACGTCGGTGGGTCCGGGCAGGTCCATCCACTGGATGTGGAGCTGCTCCATCGCGTCCTCGTCGATGACGATGACGGAGAGCTCCGAGAGCGGGTGGATCCGCATCCGGGTGAGCGCGTAGCGGGCGATGTCGAGGATCGCATGCTCGTCGACCTCGGTTCCGGACTCGTTGTTGACGTCGATCGACATGGTGCGCTGAGTTCTACTTCCCGTGTTGGCCGTTCCGGCCGTCCTGGCCGTCCTCGTACTTTTCGTACGCGTCGACGATACGGCCGACCAGCTTGTGCCGGACCACATCCTCGGACGTGAGCCGCGAGAAGTGGATGTCCGGGACCCCTTCGAGGATCGACTGCACCTGACGCAGACCGCTCCTGGTGCCGCCCGGCAGCAGGTCGACCTGGGTGATGTCACCGGTGATGACGATCTTCGAGTCGAAACCGAGGCGGGTCAGGAACATCTTCATCTGTTCCGGAGTGGTGTTCTGCGCCTCGTCGAGGACGACGAACGCCTCGTTCAGGGTGCGTCCGCGCATGTACGCCAGCGGTGCCACCTCGATGGTCCCGGCGGCCATCAGCCGGGGGATCGAGTCCGGGTCGAGCATGTCGTGCAGGGCGTCGTAGAGCGGCCGCAGGTACGGGTCGATCTTGTCGAAGAGGGTGCCCGGCAGGAAGCCGAGCCGCTCCCCCGCCTCGACGGCCGGCCGGGTCAGGATGATCCGGCTGACCTGCTTGGACTGCAGGGCCTGGACCGCCTTGGCCATGGCGAGGTAGGTCTTGCCGGTACCGGCGGGGCCGATGCCGAAGACGATCGTGTTCTTGTCGATCGCGTCGACGTACCGCTTCTGGTTGAGGGTCTTGGGCCGGATGGTGCGGCCGCGGCTGGAGAGGATGTTCTGGGTGAGCACCTCGGCGGGCGTCTCCTCCCCTCCTTCCACGTCGGTCCCATTGGCCCGGAGCATGGCGATCGAGCGTTCCACTGCGTCCTCCGTCATCGGCTGCCCGGTGCGGAGCACCAGCATCATCTCGTCGAACAGGCGCTGGATCAGAGCGACTTCCGCCGCGTTCCCGACAGCGCTGACCTGATTGCCCCGCACGTGGATGTCGGCCTCCGGGAAGGCCTTCTCGATCACGCGCAACAGGGCGTCACCCGAGCCGAGCACCGTCACCATCGGGTGCGTCGCCGGAACGGTGAAGTGGGCTCGCGCCTGGCCCGGCGCTGGGATCTGGGCTGTGGGTGTCTGAGTCATGGGCCGGCACTGTGGCCTGCGCATACCTCCCGCTGAGGGGCCGCGCCGATCGACGACCTCCGGACTACCAAGCGTACGTCGCCGCCGCGCCTTCCCCGAGAGGTTTTCCGCGCCGGACCCGGCCGGCTACGCGGAGTGCCGGAAGCCGATCGTCGGCACCGCCCTGCGCCGCGCCGCCGGGGTCGAGCCGGGCGGGACCAGGTCGTCCAGGAAGGCGTAGCGGCCGCGCAGCCCGTCCGGGACGGCCAGCCACCAGTGGGCCACCTCCGGCCAGCCGGGGGCCGACAGGGAGCCGCCGAACTCCTGGACCGACAGGGCCGCCGTCAGCCCGGCGAAGGCGAGCCGGTCCGCCAGCGGCCAGCCGGCCAGCGTGCCGGTGACGAAGCCCGCCACGTACACGTCGCCCGCCCCGGTCGGGTCCAGCTCCTCCACTGCGATCCCCGGGACGTGGGCCGTCTCCCCCGTGTGCCCGTCCACCGCGTACGAGCCCTCCGCGCCCATCGTCACCACGGCGATCGGCACCTTCTCGGCCAGCGCGCGGGCGGCCGCGCGCGGGCAGTCGGTCCGGGTGTACCGCATGGCCTCGCCCGCGTTGGGCAGGAAGGCCTCGCAGTGCTCCAGGTCGGCCAGGGCCCCCAGGTCCCAGCGGCCGCTCTCGTCCCAGCCCACGTCCGCGAAGACCCGCGAGCCGCGGCGCGCCGCCTCGCGGATCCACTCCTCGCCCCGGCCGGGCCCCAGCGAGGCCACGGCCGCCCGGGCCCGCGGCGGGCACTGCGGGAAGGGGCCGGGGCCCGCCGGCGGAGGCGCCTCGTGGCCGTGCGAGACCATCGTGCGCTCGCCCTCGTACGCCATCGATACGGTGACGGGGCTGTGCCAGCCGGGGATGATCCGCGACATGGAGAGATCGATGCCCTCGCCCTGTTCGAGGGCGTCCCAGCAGTACTCCCCGTAGTGGTCGTCGCCGAAGGCCGCAGCGAGGGAGGTGCGCAGGCCGAGCCGGGCGAGGGCGGTGGCCATGTTGGCGACGCCGCCGGGGCTGGAGCCCATGCCGCGCGCCCAGGACTCGGTACCGCGCACGGGGGCCGAGTCGAGGCCGGTGAAGATGATGTCGAGGAAGACCGTTCCGGTCAGGAAGACGTCGCAGCCCGGTTCCTGGGGGTCACGCAGCGGACCGAGCGGGTCCACTGTCGCTTCGAGGCTGTCGTCTCTGTCCCGACTGGTCACGGTGTACTCCCCGTTGTTCTCGAAGGGTCGTTTCTGCACGAGGGTTTTCCAGGGAAAGCTGCCAGCTGTTCCCGCCCCTGGCGGGGTCAAAACCCAGTGTGGCGCAGATCACTGCCCGAAGGCCCTTATCTGCAACTCCCGCTGCTTGATAGACAGGGGCCCCGCTCTCCCCGCGGCGCCTCCGACATCCCCCACGCACCACCTGGAACGTCCGTGCTCCACCGCGCCTCCGCGCCGCCCCCCGCCCGGCCCCTGGTGGCCCTCTTCACCGCCGGCTACGCCGCCCCGTACCTGCTGCCGACCCTCGTCGGACGGCTCGACGCCCATCTCCCGCTGAGCCCGGCGCAGGCCGGGCTGATCGGCTCGGCCCTGCTGCTCGGTTCCGCCGCGGCCGGTTTCACCCTGGCCTCCCGCATCCCGCGCCACGGGCCCCGCCGGCTGGCCCGGCTTGGGCTGCTGCTCGCCGTCCTGGGCTACGGCACGGCGGCCGCGACCCCGCTCCTTCCCCTGGTGGTCACGGGCGCGGTCGTCGGCGGCTTCGGCTCCGGGGCCGCGACGGCCGTGGCCGCCGCCGGGATCGCCGGGCAGCGGGACCCGCACCGCACCTCCGCCCTCGGGCTGCTGTCGGTATCGGCGACCGCGGGGACGCTGTACCTGACCCTGCCGCGGCTCGGGGGCGGCCACGGCCTGCCCTTCGCCGCGATCGCGCTGGTCGCGGCGGCGGCCTGGCCGGCCACGGGCCGCCTGGGCGGGGCCACCGGCGCCGCCGTCACCGGGATCCCCGCGGGCCGGCTGCCGTATCCACGCGCGGGGGTGGTCCTGGCGGGCGGCCTGATGCTCTGGTCCCTCGCGCAGAACGCCCTGTGGGGGGTCAGCGGCCGGATCGGCGCCCAGCAGGCGGGCCTGTCGGAGGTCGCCCTGGGGGTCGTCTTCGCCGCGGCGCTCGGGGCGGGCCTGCTCGGGGTCACCGCCGCCTCCGCGCTCGGCGCCCGCCTGGGCCGGGCCGTGCCGATCGGCGCGGGCACGGCCGTCATCGCCTGCTGCGTGGTGCTCTCGTCCTCGGCGCGCGGCCCCGCCGCATTCGCGGCGGGCGAGATCCTGTGGAACGCGGCCTACCCGGTGGTCCTGTCCTACGCCATCGGCCTCGCGGCGGCGCTGGACCCGCGCGGCCGCTGGGCGGTGCTGGCCGGGTCCGCGTCCTCGCTGGGCGTGGCCTGCGGGCCCGTCACCGGCAGTCTGCTCGCCGAGGGCGCGGGTTTCCCGGGCATGGGCCTGGTGCTGGGCGCGCTGCTGCTGGCCGTGGCGGGGCCGATGACCGCGGTCGCGCTGCACGCCGGCGGCCGCCCGCTGACCGCCGGCTCGGTACGCCGCCGCGGCGGGGCCCCGGCGGCGGTACTGGCGGCCGGCGCGGGGGCGCCGTCCGGGGCGGTGCCGCGGGTCGGCGCGGCGGAGCTGGAGATCACGGAGGTCTCCCTCCGCCGCCTCCCCCGCCGCGTCCTCCTGCTCTCCCCCACGACCCGCCGCTCCCGCGAACGGGTCTAGCCGCCGCGCGGAGCTGGTCCCCGCCCCGCCCTTTCTCCGTTTCGCCGGGCTCCGCCCCGGCCCCCGCGCCTCCATCGCCGGGCGAGGCTCGATGTGGCCTGCGGCGGAGGCCAGCAGCGGCGCCGCACCGGCCCGGCAGCACAGCCGGGCCGGACCACCGTTCAGGCCCGCTTGGGCAGCGGAACGCGCACCAGGTCCGCCGCCACGGTGAGTTCGCCCTCGAATCGGGCCTCGCGGGCCTGGCGCTCGAACGCGGACGGGTCCGTGTACCGCTGTGAGAAGTGCGTCAGCACGAGGTGCCGCACACCGCCGTCCCGCGCCGCCCGCGCCGCCTGGCCGGCCGTGAGGTGCCCGTGGTCGGCGGCCAGTTGCGCGTCCTCGTCGAGGAAGGTCGACTCGATCACCAGCATGTCGCAGCCCTCGGCGAGCGCGGCCACGCCCTCGCACAGCCGGGTGTCCATGACGAACGCGAACCGCTGCCCCGGCTTCGGCTCGCTGACCTCCTCCAGCGTGACCCCGCCCAGCCGCCCCTCGCGCTGGATCCGGCCCACGTCCGGCCCCTTGATCCCGTACCGCGCGAGCAGCTCCGGCACCATGCGGCGCCCGTCGGGCTCGGTGATCCGGTAGCCGAAGGACTCCACCGGGTGCGAGAGCCGCCGCGCCTCCAGGACGTACGAGTCCCCGCGCGCCAGGGTCAGCGTCCCGTCCCCGGCCACCGGCTCCTCGTCGATCAGGACGGTCTCCCGGTAGGCCGTGGCGTACCGCAGCCGGTCGAAGAACTTCTGCCCCGAGGCCGGGTAGTGCGCGGTCACGGCGTGCGGGACCCGGTCGAGGTTGATCCGCTGGATCACCCCGGCGAGGCCGAGGCTGTGGTCACCGTGGAAGTGGGTGACGCAGATCCGGTTGATGTCGTGCGCGGCCACCCCGGCCCGCAGCATCTGGCGCTGGGTGCCCTCGCCCGGGTCGAAGAGGATGCCCTCGCCGTCCCAGCGCAACAGGTAGCCGTTGTGGTTCCGGTGGCGCGTGGGCACCTGACTGGCGGTGCCCAGCACCACGAACTCGCGTACGGACACGGTCTATCCGGGGGGCCACTGGAGGCCGCGGCCTCCGAGGACGTGCGCGTGCGCGTGGAAGACGGTCTGGCCGGCGCCGGAGCCCGTGTTGAACACGACCCGGTAGCCGTGGTCGTCGATCTTCTCCTCGGCGGCGATCCGCCCGGCCTCACGCAGTATGTCGGCGGCGATGACCGGCTCGGCCGCGGCCAGTGCGGCGGCGTCGGAGTAGTGGACGCGCGGGATGACCAGCACGTGCGTGGGCGCCTGCGGGTTGATGTCGCGGAACGCGACGGTCGTCTCGGTCTCCCGGACCAAGGTCGCCGGGATGGTCCCCGCGACGATCTTGCAGAACAGGCAGTCGGCCTGCGGTTCCCCGGCCATCGCTTCGCCTCCGTGTCGTTGATCGCTCCGGGCATCGTATCCCCGGAGCGATCGACGCGAACGGCTGAGCCCTGAGGGCTGTCCCGTAATCCCCGGTGGGTCGGCGCACGGCGTCGGATGCGGTGCATCGCAAGGTGGAGGGGCGCCCCCGTACTGGGCGTATTCGGGCGTTCCGACAACGCAGCGAGGTGCCGTGGCCGGCGTCGTGCGCCCGCCGGGGATGACGGGACAGCCCTCAGGCCTTTCGGAGATCCGGAAGAGACGGGTCAGGCCCAGCGCCCCGTGCGGGCGAGCAGGACCGCCGTCGCGGCGGTGCCGGCCGTGGAGGTCCGCAGGACGGAGCGGCCCAGGCGGTAGGGGTGGGCGCCCGCCTCGGCGAAGACGGCCAGTTCCTCCGGGGAGACCCCGCCCTCGGGACCGACGACCAGCACGATCGACCCGGCCGCCGGGAGCTCGGCGGAGGCCAGCGCCTCGGAGGGGGTGTCACGGTCCTCGTGGAGCACCATCGCCAGGTCGGCGCCGGCCAGCAGCGCGGCCACCTGCTTGGTGGACATGGCCTCGGACACCTCCGGGAAGCGCACCCGGCGGGACTGCTTGCCCGCCTCCCGGGCCGTGGCCCGCCACTTGGCCAGGGACTTGGCCCCGCGGTCGCCGCGCCACTGCGTGATGCAGCGCGAGGCCTGCCACGGCACGATCGCGTCCACGCCCGTCTCGGTCATGGTCTCCACGGCGAGCTCGCCGCGGTCCCCTTTGGGCAGGGCCTGCACCACCGTGATGCGGACCTCCGGTTCGGCTTCCAGCCCGGCCGGGGACACCGCCAGGACGAGGCGGTCCTTGCCTTCCGTTGCCTTCACGACCGCATCCGCCCAGCCGCCCCGGCCGTCCGTGAGGACCACGGCCTCGCCCGGGTTCAGCCGCTTCACGGACACCGCGTGCCGGCCCTCAGGGCCCTCCAGGACGAACTCCGGTCCCGCCGGGACCGCTTCGACCACGAACACCGGGGCCGTCATGACGCACTCCTCATCTGCCTTGCCTTCAACGTGCACTGTGCCTCGGCCAGTTCGGCCGCCAGCACCTCCACCAGCTCCCCGGCCGGCAGCGTCCGCGCCAGCCGGTGCCCCTGGCCCGCCCACAAGGCCATGCCCTGCGGGTCCCCGGCCGCCGCGGCCGCCTTGCGCAACCCCGAGGTCAGGTGGTGGACCTGCGGGTAGGCGGCGGGGGCGTACGGCCCGTGCTCGCGCATGAACCGGTTCACCAGGCCCCTGGCCGGCCGCCCGGAGAAGGCCCGGGTCAGCTCGGTCCGGACGAACAGCGGGTCGGTCAGTGCCTTCTTGTGCAGCGGGTCCGCCCCCGACTCCGGACAGGCCAGGAAGGCCGTCCCGAGCTGGGCCGCCTCGGCGCCCGCCGCCAGCAGCGCGGCGATCTGCGAGCCCCGCATCAGGCCGCCCGCCGCGATGATCGGGAGCGCCACGGCCTCCCGTACCTGCGCCACCAGCGCGAGCAGGCCCACCGCCGCCGTGCCGTCGGCCTGCGGGTCGTCCCGGAAGGTGCCCTGGTGGCCACCCGCCTCCACCCCCTGCACGCACACGGCGTCGGCCCCGGCCTCCTGCGCGGCGCGAGCCTCCTCGACCGAGGTCACGGTGACGACGGTGTAGGTACGGGCCTTGCGCAGGGAGGCGAGGACCGACGGGGCGGGACAGCCGAAGGTGAAGGAGACGACCGGAACCGGGTCCTCCCGCAGAATGGCGAGCTTCGCGTCGTAGCCGTCGTCGCAGGTGCCGATGATGTCCTCGTCGGCGAGCGAGATCTCGTACCAGCTCGCCTCTCCGGCCAGCTGCCCGCGGTACGCCTCGACGGCGGCCGGGTCGACGTAACCGGTCTGCGGCATGATGAGGTTCACGCCGAACGGGCGCCGGGTGAGGGCGCGTACCTGCTTGATCTCCTGGTACATGCCGTCGGCTGTCTTGTAGCCACCGGCCAGGAAGCCCAGCCCGCCCGCCTCGCACACGGCCGCGACGAGCGGCGGACAGGAAGCGCCGCCCGCCATGGGTGCCTGCACGATCGGGTGGGGGGAGAGACCGTTCGGTGCGGTGGACATGGACTGCATCGTGCCATGTCCCGCTCAGGGGGCCGAATCACGGCATTCGCCTGGCATAGTCCGCTTCCTGGCGTGGCCGGGAAGCGGCCCCGGGGGAATGCGACGAGCCCGGCCGGGGGTGTCCCCGGGCCGGGCTCGTCGATGAGGTCGCGGGCGGTCAGCGACCGTTGAAGGCGTCCTTCAGCCGGCTGAACAGCCCCTGCTGCCCCGGGGCGAACTGGCCGGTCGGCCGCTCCTCGCCGCGCAGCTTCGCCAGCTGCCGCAGCAGGTCCTCCTGCTGCGGGTCCAGCTTGCTCGGCGTGGTGACCTCGACGTGCACGATCAGGTCGCCGCGCCCGCCACCGCGCAGGTGGGTGACACCGCGCCCGTGCAGCGGGATCGCCTGGCCGGACTGGGTGCCGGGCCGGATGTCGATCTCCTCCAGGCCGTCCAGCGTCTCCAGCGGGCACTTGGTGCCCAGCGCGGCCGCCGTCATCGGGATGGTGACCGTGCAGTGCAGGTCGTCCCCGCGCCGCTGGAAGGTCGGGTGCGGCAGCTCGTGGATCTCCACGTACAGGTCGCCGGCGGGGCCGCCACCCGGGCCGACCTCGCCCTCGCCCGCGAGCTGGATGCGGGTGCCGTTCTCGACGCCGGCCGGGATCTTGACCGTGAGGCTGCGGCGGGAGCGGACCCGGCCGTCGCCCGCGCACTCGGGGCACGGGGTCGGGACCACGGTGCCGAAGCCCTGGCACTGCGGGCAGGGGCGCGAGGTCATGACCTGGCCCAGGAAGGACCTGGTGACCTGCGAGACCTCACCGCGGCCGCGGCACATGTCGCACGTCTGCGCCGAGGTGCCGGGAGCGGCGCCCTCGCCGGAGCAGGTGGTGCAGACGACGGCCGTGTCGACCTGGATGTCCTTGGTGGTCCCGAAGGCCGCCTCGTCCAGCTCCAGGTCCAGGCGGATCATGGCGTCCTGGCCCCGCCGGGTCCGCGAGCGCGGGCCGCGCTGCGAGGCCTGGCCGAAGAAGGCGTCCATGATGTCGGAGAAGTTGCCGAAGCCGCCCGCCCCGAATCCGCCCGCGCCACCGCCGCCGCCCGAGGAGGACAGCGGGTCGCCGCCGAGGTCGTAGACCTGCTTCTTCTGCGGGTCCGAGAGCACCTCGTAAGCCGCGTTGATCTCCTTGAAGCGCTCCTGCGTCTTCGGGTCCGGATTCACATCCGGGTGGAGTTCACGCGCGAGGCGCCGGAAGGCCTTCTTGATCTCGTCCTGCGATGCGTCGCGGCGCACGCCGAGAACGGCGTAGTAGTCCGTGGCCACTTACGACTCCGCCAGGATCTGTCCGACGTAACGTGCCACTGCGCGTACCGCTCCCATCGTTCCGGGGTAGTCCATGCGGGTCGGTCCGACCACGCCGAGTTTGGCGACAGTTTCGCCGCCCGAACCGTAACCGACCGAGACGACGGACGTGGAGTTCAGTCCCTCGTAGGCATTCTCATGCCCGATCCGTACGGCCATTCCCGACTCATTGGCCTCGCCCAGCAGCTTGAGGAGCACGACCTGCTCCTCCAGCGCTTCGAGCACCGGCCTGATCGTCAGGGGAAAATCGTGTCCGAAGCGGGTGAGATTGGCGGTACCGCCGATCATCAGCCGCTCCTCCGCTTCCTCGACCAGGGTTTCGAGGAGCGTCGCCAGCACGGTGGAGACCGTGCCGCGGTCCTCGGCCTCGAAGGATTCGGGGAGGTCCTGGACGAGCGGGGGCACATCGGTGAACCGGCGGCCGACGACCCTGCTGTTGAGCCGGGCCCGCAGGTCCGCAAGCGAGGTCTCGCCGAAGGGGCTCGCACAGTCGATGAGCCGCTGCTCGACGCGGCCCGTGTCGGTGATCAGTACGAGCATCAGCCGGGCCGGGGCCAGCGACAGCAGTTCGACGTGGCGCACGGTGGAGCGCGTCAGCGAGGGGTACTGGACGACCGCGACCTGGCGGGTGAGCTGCGCGAGCAGCCGCACCGTCCGGCCGACCACGTCGTCGAGGTCGACGGCGCCGTCGAGGAAGTTCTGGATGGCCCGGCGCTCGGGCGACGACAGCGGCTTGACCCCCGCCAGCTTGTCGACGAAGAGCCGGTAGCCCTTGTCGGTGGGGATCCGGCCGGCGCTGGTGTGGGGCTGGGCGATGTAGCCCTCGTCCTCCAGCACGGCCATGTCGTTGCGCACGGTGGCGGGCGAGACGCCGAGCCGGTGCCGCTCTGTGAGCGCCTTGGAGCCGACCGGCTCCTCCGTCCCGACGTAGTCCTGGACGATGGCGCGCAGCACTTCGAGTCTGCGTTCGCTGAGCATCGCGCACACCTCCAGCTGTGGTCCGTTGCCTTGTTCGCTGCCTGCTGCCTGGCACTCTGGGCGTTCGAGTGCCAGAGATCCCCCGCTCAGTGTACGGCCGGGTAGTAAGACCCTGGCAAGGGAGGCCCGCCAAGGTAGCGTCGCGGCATGGACGTGCGTTGGGAAGAGGCGGGCTGGGAACGACTGACCGGGCGGACCGGCCGGCGGCGGCTTCCGGTGTGGGACTGCACGGTGGGACTGGTGGTGGGGGAGGATTCCGTCCTCCTCGTCGACCCCGGTTCGTGCCTCCGGGAGGGCGCGCAGGTGCGGGCCGAGGCGGAGCGCCTGACCGGCCGGCGAGTGACCCATATCGCATTCACGCACGGCCATTTCGATCACGTGCTGGGCGGGGCGGCCTTCTCCGGGGCCGAGGTGTTCGGGGCCGTCGGACTGGACGCGCTGCTCGCCACGGGCCGCGATGAGCTGCGCGAGTCGGCGGTACGGCACGGACTGGCGGAGGCGGAGGCGGCGGAGGCCGTGGACCAGCTGGTGCTGCCGCAGCACCCGGTGTCGGGCGAGTGGACGCTGGAACTGGGCGGGGTGCAGGTGCTGCTGGCGAACGTGGGCCCCGGGCACAGCGGGCACGACCTGGCGGTCTTCGTGCCCGGCGAGCGCGAGACGGTCTTCTGCGGGGACCTGGTCGAGGAGTCGGGCGAACCCCAGGCGGGCCGAGACGCGGTACCGGCGCAGTGGCCCGCGGCCCTGGACCGGCTGCTGTCGCTGGGCGGGGACGACGCGCTGTACGTGCCGGGTCACGGAGCGGTGGTCTCCGCGGCCTTCGTCCGTGCGCAACGCGCCACACTGGCCGCCCGTTTCGGCGTGTCGGAGGCATGACGGCCGCGGCTCTCCTAGTGTCGGCCGGATGCGCGAGTACTCCCCCGACCTGACCCCGCAGTGGAAGCGCCCCAAGGCCGTGCCCGAGGTGGCAGCGGAACACGATCTGGTGGTCGAGGTGGCCGGTACGGACTTCTGCGGCGCGGTGGTGGCCTGCGAGGCGGGCAGGGTGACCCTGGAGGACCGCTTCGGCAAGCGGCGGGTGTTCCCGATGGAGCCGCGCGGCTTCCTTCTGGAGGGGGCGGTCGTCACCCTGGTCCGCCCGTCGCGCGCTCCGGCGGCTCCCGCGCGCACCGCGTCCGGGTCTATCGCCGTCCCGGGCGCCCGCGCGCGGGTGGCGCGGGCGGGCCGGATCTACGTCGAGGGCCGGCACGACGCCGAGCTGGTGGAGCGGGTCTGGGGTGACGACCTGCGGATCGAGGGCGTGGTCGTGGAGTACCTGGAGGGGATCGACGACCTCCCGGCCGTCGTGGCCGAGTTCGGCCCGGCCCCGGACGCCCGGCTGGGGATCCTGGTGGACCACTTGGTGCCGGGCTCGAAGGAGTCCCGCATCGCGGCGTCGGTGACCTCGCCGGACGTGCTGATCGTGGGCCATCCGTACGTGGACGTGTGGCAGGCGGTGAAGCCGTCCGCACTGGGCATCCCCGCGTGGCCGGCCGTCCCCCGGGGCCAGGACTGGAAGACGGGCATCTGCCGGTCCCTGGGCTGGCCGGAGAACACCGGGGCCGCCTGGCAGCACATCCTGTCGAAGGTGACCTCGTACCGCGACCTGGAGCCGACCCTGCTGGGCCGCGTCGAGGAGCTGATCGACTTCGTGACGGCCCCCTGAGCGGACCGGGCGTCAACTCCGGTCCGGTACACGCTCACCTTCGGGTGACAGTGCGTGTACGCCGGGCCACGCCGGGCAAGGGTGCTGACCATGATCACCTTTGCCCTCCGGCGGCGCGTCCTCGTCGCCGCCGCCCTGGTCGCCGCCGCCCTCCTCCCGTCCACATCGGCCTACGCGGCGCCGCAGGCCGCCCCGCACGCCGCTCCGGCGAACTCCTGCCCGCGGGTGACCGACCACCTCTTCGCCGCCGCGGACCAGCGGGCCGACGTCGCCCGCATCACGCCGTCCCCGTCCTGGCGCATCAACTGCAAGCAGCTCTACCGCGCCGACAGCCGCCCGCCGGAGGTCGTCTTCGAGGAGGGCTTCCACCCGAAGGCCACGGTGGACGGGCAGTACGACATCGAGCAGTACGTGCTGGTCAACCAGCCCTCCCCGTACGTCTCCACGACCTACGACCACGACCTGTACAAGACGTGGTGGAAGAGCGGCTGGAACTACTACATCGACGCCCCCGGCGGGGTGGACGTGAACCAGACCATCGGCGACACCCACAAGTGGGCCTCGCAGGTCGAGGTCGCCTTCCCCGGCGGCATCGAGCGCTCCTTCATCGTCGCGGTCTGCCCGGTCGACAAGGCGACCAAGACCGAGATCATGAACGAGTGCCAGGACAACCCGCACTACCGGCCCTGGCGGGAGAACTACCCGGGCTGAGCGGCCGCCCCTCGGGGCCTGGTCAGTCGACCAGGTCCCGGACCACCGCGTCGGCGAGCAGCCGTCCCCGCTGGGTCAGCACGGCCCGCCCGGCCTCGTAGGGACCGGACTCCAGCAGCCCGTCCGCCAGGGCGCGGCGGGAGGCGGCGAGCCCGGCCGGCGCGAGCAGCGACAGCGGCGCGCCGTCCACCAGGCGCAGCTCCAGCAGGATCCGCTCGACCCGGCGGTCCTCCTCGGAGAGGAGCTCGCGGCCCGCGCCCGGGGACCGGCCCTCGGCCAGCGCCGCCGCGTAGGCGCCCGGGTGCTTGACGTTCCACCAGCGGACCCCGCCCACGTGCGAGTGGGCGCCGGGACCGGCGCCCCACCAGTCGGCTCCGCGCCAGTACAGCTCGTTGTGCAGGCAGCGGCCGGCCTCCGAGGTGGCCCAGTTCGACACCTCGTACCAGTGGAATCCGGCGTCCGCCATGACCTCGTCGGCGATCAGGTACCGGTCGGCGTGCACGTCGTCGTCGGTCATCGGGACCTCGCCGCGGCGGATCCGCCGGGCGAGCTGGGTGCCCTCCTCCACGATCAGCGCGTACGCGCTGATGTGGTCGGGCCCGGCCCCGAGCGCGGCGTCCAGCGACGCCCGCCAGTCCGCGTCGGACTCCCCGGGCGTCCCGTAGATCAGGTCGAGGTTGACGTGCTCGAAGCCCGCCGCCCGCGCCTCCGCGACACACGCCTCGGGGCGGCCGGGGGTGTGCGTGCGGTCGAGGACCTTCAGGACGTGCTGCTTGGCGCTCTGCATGCCGAAGGAGATCCGGTTGAAGCCGCCGGAGCGCAGCTCTGCCAGGTACTCCGGATTCACCGACTCCGGATTGGCCTCGGTGGTGACCTCGGCGTCCGGCGCCAGACCGAATTCGTCCCGGATCGCCGCGAGCATCCGTACGAGGTCCCCGGCGGGCAGCAGCGTGGGCGTACCGCCGCCGACGAACACGGTCCGGACCTCCCGCGGGTCGTCCCCGAGCACCTTCCGCGCCAGCCTGACCTCGTCGATCAGGGTGTCGGCGTAGTTCTCCCGGGAGGCGAGCACACCGCCGGTACCCCGCAGCTCGGTGGCCGTGTAGGTGTTGAAGTCGCAGTACCCGCAGCGCGTGGCGCAGTACGGGACGTGCAGGTAGAACCCGAGCGGCCGGTCCCCGGCACCCACCAGGGCGTGCGACGGCAGCGAGCCGTCTTCGGGCATGGGTTCACCGTCGGGCAGTGCGGAAGGCATACCCCCATCATCCCGCACCGCGCCCCCACCCTCGCCCAGCGCAATCCAGCCCCACCGGCGCTTGGGGGCGCAGGGTCCGGGGCGGAGCCGCGATCCCCTAGCCGCTCCCGCGCACTCAGGCGGCCGAACCCAGCCTCGCCGGCGTTTGAGGCGCGGGGCCCGGGGCGGAGCCCCAGGAAGCGGCCCGCAGGGAAGCCGCGGCAGGCCCGGCCCCCGGGGCCGCCCGGCAGCGGCGGGGCATGCGGGGCGGTCCACCGCCCCGCCCCGTCCGGCCCGCCGCCAGGCGTCACGCCTCGCGGGCGCCCTCGTACATCTCGTCGATCAGGTGCTTGAACTCACGCTCGACGACCGGGCGCTTCAGCTTGAGGCTGGGCGTCAGGTCACCGTGCTCGACGTCGAGGTCGCGCGGCAGCAGCCGGAACTTCTTGACCGTCTGCCACTTCTGCAGGCCCTCGTTCAGGGTCTGGACGTACGTCTCGATCAGCCGGGTGGTCTCCGGCGCGGCCAGCACCTGCGCGTACGTCTTGCCCTCCAGCCCGTTCTCGACCGCCCACGTGAGGATGGACGGCTCGTCGAGCGCGACCAGGGCCGTGCAGAAGTTCCGGTCGGCGCCGTGCACGACGATGGTCGACACGTACGGGCAGATCGCCTTGAACTGGCCCTCGACCTCCGCCGGCGCGACGTACTTGCCGTTCGAGGTCTTGATCAGGTCCTTCTTGCGGTCGGTGATGCGCAGGTAGCCGTCGGGCGACAGCTCGCCGATGTCTCCCGTGTGCAGCCAGCCGTCGGACTCCAGGACCTCGGCGGTCTTCTCCGGCTGCTGGTGGTAGCCCTGCATGATGCCGGGGCCGCGCAGCAGCACCTCACCGTCGTCGGCGATGCGGACCTCGGTGCCGGGGAGCGGCTTGCCGACCGTGCCGGTGCGGTAGGCCTCGCCCGGGTTGACGAAGGAGGCCGCGCTGGACTCGGTGAGGCCGTAGCCCTCCAGGATGTGGATGCCGGCGCCGGCGAAGAAGTAGCCGATGTCGGGCGCCAGGGCGGAGGCGCCGGAGACGGCGGCGCGCAGCTTGCCGCCGAAGGCGTCGCGGAGCTTGGAGTAGACGAGGGCATCGGCGATCTTGTGCTTGGTGGCGAGGCCGAAGGGGGCGGTCGCCTGGCCGGTGCGGCGGAAGTTGTCCTGGGTGACCTTGGCGTACTCCCGGGCGACGCCGACCGACCACTGGAAGATCTTGTACTTGGCTCCGCCGCCGGCCCGCGCCTTGGCGGCCACGCCGTTGTAGACCTTCTCGAAGATGCGCGGAACGGCCGCCATGTACGTCGGCTGCACGACCGGCAGGTTCTCGATGATCTTGTCGATCCGGCCGTCGACGGCGGTCACGTGCCCGACCTCGATCTGGCCGGAGGTCAGCACCTTGCCGAAGACGTGGGCCAGCGGCAGCCACAGGTACTGGACGTCGTCCGAGTGGATCATGCCGGTGGCCACGGTGGCCTTGGCCATGTACGACCAGTTGTCGTGGGGCAGCCGGACGCCCTTGGGGCGGCCGGTGGTGCCGGAGGTGTAGATGAGGGTGGCGAGCTGGTCGGCGGTGATGGCCCCGATCCGCTCCTTGACCGCCTCGGGGTGCTTGGCGAGGTACTCCTTGCCGCGTGCCTCCAGATCGGCGAGCGAGAGCACCCAGCCCTCCGGGTCGCCGTCGGCGGCGACCGCGTCGGCGGCCTCCACGACGACCACGTGGGCGAGTTTCGGCAGGTCGGCGCGGCGCTCGCGCGCCTTCGCGAGCTGTGCGGCGTCCTCGGCGATGAGCACCTGGCTCTCGGAGTCCGAGAGGATGAACGCCGACTCCTCCGCGTTCGTGCTGGGGTAGATCGTCGTGACCGCGCCGCCGGCGCACATCACGCCGAGGTCGGCGAGGATCCACTCGACCCGGGTGTTGGAGGCGAGCGCGACCCGCTCCTCGGAGCCGAGGCCGAGGTCGATCAGCCCGGCGGCGATCGCGAAGACCCGCTCGGCCGCCTGGCCCCAGCTGAGCGACTTCCAGTCGTCGGGGCCGCCGGTGCCGCCGGCTGCCGGCACCGGGTACCGGTAGGCCTCAGCGTCCGGCGTGGCCGAGACACGCTCAAGGAAGAGGGCCGCCACAGTGGGCGGGCGGTTCTCGATCAAGGTCTGTGTATCGCTCACGGACGTCCTCCGGACCACGCGGCAGGGCCTGTCATTGGGGGCAGTGACTCAAGGCTTGTAACTGGCGAGTAACCATCGAGCAGTGATCAGACTAGGGGCCCTCCGCCTGGTGCGTAAGAGCCCCCGAGCGGCCGATTCATAACGAAACTGGCCCCCGCACTTCCGCGCGGGGGCCAGTTTCGTACGCAATGCCTGGTGCCGGGGCTACTTCTTCTTGCCACCGGACTCGTCGCTGGACAGCACCGCGATGAAGGCCTCCTGCGGGACCTCCACGGAGCCGACCATCTTCATCCGCTTCTTGCCTTCCTTCTGCTTCTCCAGCAGCTTCCGCTTACGGGAGATGTCACCGCCGTAGCACTTGGCGAGGACGTCCTTGCGGATGGCGCGGATGGTCTCGCGGGCGATGACGCGGGAGCCGATCGCGGCCTGGATCGGCACCTCGAAGGCCTGCCGCGGGATGAGCTCGCGCAGCTTGGCGACCAGGCGCACGCCGTAGGCGTAGGCGGCGTCCTTGTGCGTGACGGCGGAGAAGGCGTCGACCTTGTCGCCGTGCAGCAGGATGTCGACCTTGACCAGGCTGCCGGACTGCTCGCCGGTGGGCTCGTAGTCGAGGGAGGCGTAGCCGCGCGTCTTGGACTTCAGCTGGTCGAAGAAGTCGAAGACGATCTCCGCGAGCGGGAGCGTGTAGCGGATCTCGACGCGGTCCTCGGAGAGGTAGTCCATGCCGAGGAGGGTGCCGCGGCGCTGCTGGCAGAGCTCCATGATCGCGCCGATGAACTCGGTGGGCGCGAGCACGGTGGCCCGGACGACCGGCTCGAACACGTCCGAGATCTTGCCCTCGGGAAACTCGCTCGGGTTGGTGACGGTGACTTCCTTGCCGTCCTCCATGACCACCCGGTAGACCACGTTGGGCGCGGTGGCGATCAGGTCGAGGCCGAACTCGCGCTCCAGGCGCTCGCGGACCACGTCCAGGTGGAGCAGGCCGAGGAAGCCGACGCGGAAGCCGAAGCCGAGCGCCGCCGAGGTCTCCGGCTCGTAGACGAGCGCGGCGTCGTTGAGCTGCAGCTTGTCGAGGGCCTCGCGCAGGTCCGGGTAGTCGGAGCCGTCGAGCGGGTACAGGCCCGAGAAGACCATCGGCCGCGGGTCCTTGTAGCCGCCGAGGGCCTCGGTGGCGCCGTTGTGCAGGCTGGTGATGGTGTCACCGACCTTGGACTGACGGACGTCCTTCACGCCGGTGATGATGTAGCCCACCTCGCCGACGCCGATGCCGTCGGAGGGGGTCATCTCCGGCGAGGAGACGCCGATCTCCAGCAGCTCGTGGGTGGCGCCGGTGGACATCATCCGGATGCGCTCGCGCTTGTTGAGCTGGCCGTCGACCACACGGACGTAGGTCACGACGCCGCGGTACGAGTCGTAGACCGAGTCGAAGATCATCGCGCGGGCCGGGGCGTCCTTGACGCCGACCGGGGCCGGGACGGTGGCGACGACCTTGTCGAGCAGCGCCTCGACACCGAGACCGGTCTTCGCCGAGACGCGCAGCACGTCCTCCGGCTGGCAGCCGATCAGGTTGGCGAGCTCCTCGGCGAACTTCTCCGGCTGGGCCGCCGGCAGGTCGATCTTGTTCAGGACGGGGACGATCGCGAGGTCGTTCTCCATCGCCAGGTACAGGTTGGCGAGGGTCTGGGCCTCGATGCCCTGGGCGGCGTCCACGAGGAGGACCGTGCCCTCGCACGCGGCGAGCGAGCGCGAGACCTCGTAGGTGAAGTCGACGTGCCCGGGGGTGTCGATCATGTTGAGGATGTGGGTGCTGCCCTGACCCTCGCCCGTGGTGGGCGCCCAGGGCAGCCGGACCGCCTGGGACTTGATCGTGATGCCGCGCTCACGCTCGATGTCCATGCGGTCGAGGTACTGGGCGCGCATCTGCCGCTGGTCGACCACACCGGTGATCTGGAGCATCCGGTCGGCAAGCGTCGACTTGCCGTGGTCGATGTGCGCGATGATGCAGAAATTGCGGATCAGCGCCGAGTCGGTACGGCTCGGCTCGGGCACGTGGCTGGGGATCGCGGGCACGCAGTGTCCTGATTCTCGGGTCGCAGTCGGAAGCGTTTGCGGAGCGTCGGTCGGAGCGAAAGTCCGGCTCCCGTCGCTCTCGGCGGCGCGATGTCGGATCTATACGCAGACTCCCATGCTCCCATGGACGGGGCAGTGCGCTCGGTTTGGGCCGCCCGGAGCGTGCCTGGTAGCCTGGGCAGCTGTGTCTCGTATGCCCTCTCAGCTGTCGAGGCACAATCCGAAGATCAAATCTCTGAACCTGAAAAGGCTCTTTCGTGGCGAACATCAAGTCCCAGATCAAGCGGAACAAGACGAACGAGAAGGCGCGCCTGCGCAACAAGGCCGTCAAGTCTTCGCTCAAGACCGCGATCCGCAAGGCCCGCGAGGCCGTCCTCGCCGGTGACGTCGAGAAGGCCACCGTGGCTTCTCGCGCCGCCGCGCGTGCGCTCGACAAGGCTGTCTCGAAGGGTGTCATCCACAAGAACGCCGCCGCCAACAAGAAGTCGGCGCTGGCCTCCAAGGTTGCCTCCCTGCAGGGCTGAGCTCTGATGTGATCGCCGGAACGGACCCAGCGGGCCCTCTCTCCCGCTCCTGACCGGCACCCCGCGCCGCACACGAAGCGTTCGCCACGCGGGTGCGGCGCAGCAAAAGCAGTGACCGAAGGCCCCGGCCCACCACCCTTCCCCAGGGTGACGGCCGGGGCCTTCGTGCTACCCGGACCTGTCCGGAGAGGTCCGAAGAGGTCTAGCGGCGCTGGGGGCGGGCCGCGCGCGCCACCGCGACGACCGCCTTCTCCAGGGCGTACTCGGGGTCGTCGCCGCCGCCCTTGACCCCCGCGTCGGCCGCGGCCACGGCGCGCAGGGCGTCCGCGACGCCGTCCGCCGACCAGCCGCGCATCTGCTGGCGAACCCGGTCGATCTTCCAGGGCGGCATGCCGAGGTCCCGGGCGAGGTCGCCCGGGCGGGCCCCGCGCGGGGCGGAGGCCAGCTTGCCGATCGCGCGCACCGCCTGGGCCAGGGCGCTGGTGATCAGGACCGGCGCCACCCCCGTGGACAGGGACCACCGCAGGGCTTCGAGGGCCTCCGCCGCCCGCCCCTCGACCGCCCGGTCGGCGACGGTGAAGCTGGAGGCCTCGGCGCGGCCCGTGTAGTAGCGGCCGACCACGGCCTCGTCGATGGTTCCCTCGACGTCCGCGCACAGCTGCGCCGCCGCGCTCGCCAGCTCCCGCAGGTCGCTGCCGATCGCGTCGACCAGGGTCTGACAGGCCTCGGGGGTCGCGGAGCGGCCCAGCGTGCGGAATTCTCCGCGGACGAACGAGAGCCGGTCCGCCGGCTTCGTCATCTTCGGGCAGGCGATCTCCCGTGCGCCCGCCTTGCGCGCCGCGTCCAGCAGCCCCTTGCCCTTGGCCCCGCCCGCGTGGAGGAGGACGAGGATGATCTCCTCGTAGGGCGCGTCGAGGTACGCCTTCACCTCCTTGACCGAGTCCGCGGACAGGTCCTGGGCGCCCCGCACGATCAGGACCTTGCGCTCGGAGAAGAGCGAGGGGCTCGTCAGCTCGGCCAGCGTGCCGGGCTGGAGCTGCTCGGAGGCGAGGTCGCGGACGTCCGTGTCGGCGTCGGCGGCGCGGGCGGCCGCCACCACCTCCCGTACGGCACGGTCGAGCAGCAGGTCCTCCTGCCCCACCGCGAGGGTGAGCGGGGCAAGCGGATCGTCGGTGGAGTTCTTCCTGGTGGCCATCGGCTCCAGCATCCCACGACGCACCGACAGCCCTCCTCGTCGCGTGCCCGAGAATGGTCGCGTGAACGTGCGACATGTACTCGTCCTGCCCGACCGCGACGCCGCCGAGGAGGTGGCGCAGGAGGCCGTCGACCGCTTCGGCCTCCCCGAGGAACCGCAGTTGGTCCGCGACGCCCTGGCCGGCGAGGACGACGCCGAGGACGCCCAGTGGCTCGTGGTCGTCGAGGACCCGCGAGAACGGCTCGACTCGACCTCGCTGGACGCCCTCGCGTCCGAGTACGAGGGCTGGCTGGAAGTCCCCTAGTACCTGAGGGACCACCTCAGTACCTGCGGGACTGCCCGAAGGACTGCTGAGCGCTCAGGCTTTGTGGACGATCTGCACGTCCAGGGTCACTTCCACGCTCGAACCGATCGCCGCGATCCCGTGCGCCAGCATCGACTGCCAGTTCAGGGTGAAGTCCTCGCGGTGCAGTTCGGCCGTGGCCCGGCAGGCGGCCCGCGGCTCGCTCTCCATGCCCGTGCCCAGGCCCAGGTACTGGGTGTCCAGGGTGACGGAGCGGCTCACCCCGTGGAGGGTGAGGGCGCCGGCCACGGCCCAGCGGCTGCCGCTGCGGTGGATGAACCGTTCGCTGTAGAACTCCACCGTCGGGTGGCGGACCGCGTCCAGGAAGTCGCCTGACCTCAGGTGGTCGTCGCGCATCCGCACCCCGGTGTCGATGCTCGCCGCGTCGATGATCACGTGCATGGAGGAGTCCTCCATGCGCTCGGCTATCCGTACCGCGCCGGCGAACGTGTTGAACCGGCCGCCGATCCGGGCGAAGCCGATGTGGCGGGCCGTGAAGGCGATGGACGAGTGCGTCGGGTCGAGCTCCCAGTGGCCGGGCTGCGGCAGCAGCGGCGGCTCCACCGCGTCGAGGACGATCTCCCCGGTACCGGGCTGCGCCGGGTCCCCCACGAGCGTCGCCCCGTGGAACGGCGCGTACCCCTCGGCGGTGACGGACAGCCGGTACTCGCCCTCCGGTACGGCCGCCGTGAACCCGCCGTAGGGGTCGGTCTCGCCGCTGACGATCCGTCGGCCGATCGGGTCGGTCACCTCGAACGCGGCCTGCCGGATCGGCTGGTGGACCGTGTCGAGAACCCGGCAGCTGAGCAGACGCGCCGTCGGCGGCAGCGTCAGTGTCGCGGATGTGGGCGGACTGGAACTTCCGGCCGTCTCCATCCCCCGTCGGCGACCGAACATGGCTGATGCACCCCCGTGCTGTGTGGATTTGGACCGCTCTGGCGAAAACGCATTCGATCATGCTGTCGGGTTGTGGGCAAACAGAATGGCCCCGCCCGTTATGGGCGTGTCGTCTCCGCCGCCGGCCGGCTGGAAACGCACGCATCCCCGAGCCGCTGCCGGAGACCGCGATCGAACCGTCGGTGTCGGTACGCAGTACGGTCGCCCCCGTCGCCCGCAGCCGGGCGAGCGTACCGGGTGCGGGGTGCCCGTAGCGGTTGCCCGCGCCGACCGGGACGACGGCGAGCCGGGGCCGGACCCGGGCGTACAGCACGGGATCCTGGTGCGCCGAGCCGTGGTGCGCGACCTTGAGCACGTCCACCGGGCCCAGCTCCGGATGGTCCCTCAAGAGGCCCTGCTGCGCGGCCGGTTCGAGATCGCCGAGCAGCAGCAGGGTCAGCCCCGCGCCACGCACCAGCAGGGCGACGCTCGCGTCGTTGGGCCCCTCGGGCGGCGGTCCCGCCGCCGGCGGCCAGAGCACCTGCCACTCCAGGGGTCCGGCCCGCCTCCGCTCCCCCGCCACCGCCCGTACGACGTGTACGCCGGCGGCCGCTGCGGTTCGGTGGACGAACTGCGCCTGCCCCGGTGGCTCTTCCAGCGCGGTGGTCTGAATCACACCCACCGACCGCCCCCGCAGCACCCCGGACAGGCCGGCCACGTGGTCGGAGTGAAAGTGCGTCAGCAGGAGCATCGGCACCCTGACCACACCCAGGGAACGCAGACAGGCGTCCACCGGGCCGGGCTCCGGTCCGGCGTCCACGACGACGGCCTCGCCCGGTCCGACGGCGAGCACCGCGGCGTCCCCCTGGCCCACGGCGCACTGGACGTAGCTCCAGTCGGGCGGCGGCCAGCCGGTGAGGGTACGGGTGAGCTGCGGCGGCCGCAGCACGGCCAGGACCAGCAGCACCGCCAGGGCGGAGCAGACCCCGCGCCGCCGGCCGAACCGGGCGCCGAGGCCGATGACGGCCAGGGTGGCGGCGGCCAGCAGCAGCCCTCCGGCGAGCCCGCCGGGCCAGGCCAGCTCCGCTCCCGGCAGCCGCGCCCCGGCCCGGGCCACGGCGGCGATCCACCCGGCGGGCACCCCCGCGCACCAGGCGAGCACCTTCGCGGCGGACATCCACAGCGGGGCCATCGCGAGCACCGCGAAGCCGAGCACGGTCGCCGGACCGGCGGCCAGCTCAGCCAGCAGGTTGCACGGCACGGCCACCAGGCTGACCCGGGCGGCGAGCACGGCGACCACGGGCGCGCACACCGCCTGGGCGGCCGCCGCGGCCCCCAGCGCGTCCGCGAGCCGGGGGCGCATCCCGCGCCGGACCAGGGCATCGCTCCACCGGGGCGCGAGGGTGAGCAGGGCGCCCGTGGCCAGGACGGAAAGCAGGAAGCCGTAACTCCGTGCCAGCCACGGGTCGTAAAGAACCAGCAGCAGCACGGCGGCGCCCAGGGCCGGGATCAGGGATCTGCGCCGCCCGGTGGCGATGGCAAGCAGGGTCACCGCCCCGCAGGCGGCGGCCCGCAGCACACTCGGCTCCGGCCGGCACACCACCACGAACGCCAGAGTCAGGGCCGCCCCGCACAGGGCGGTCGCCCGGAGCGGGAGCCCGAGCCGGGGCGCCAGCCCGCGCCGTTCGGCCTGCTGCGCGCGGGCCGGGGGCCCGATGAGCAGGAACAGCACCACGGTCAGGTTGGACCCGGACACTGCCAGCAGGTGCAGCAGGTCGGTGGCCCGGAACGCCTCCTGCAGATCGGGGGGCACCCTGGACGTATCGCCGACGACCAGCCCGGGCAGCAGGGCCCTGGCATCCGGCGCGAGCCCCTCGGTGGCCTCGCGCAGCCCGGCCCGCAGCCGCCCGGCGAGCCGCTGTGCGGTGTCCGGGCCACCGGTCACCCCGGGCGGGGTCTCGGCCGCGGGCCGCAGCAGCGCCACGGCCCGCTCCCCGCCGCGCGCGGGCGCCAGCCGGGCGACGACCGACACCCGGGTGGAGGGCTGAAGCCGGGCCCAGTCCGGATGCCCGGCGAGCACCCTCACCGGGGTCTCGACCCGGGTCCGCGCCCCGTCCGGTCCGGTCACCCCGGTCACCAGCGCGTCCAGCACCACCACCGGCGGTCCGCTCCCGCTCCGGGCGGCCCGTGGATCGGAGCCGACGGTGAGCTCCGCGAGGACCCGGGCGTGGCCCCGGGCCAGATCCGCCACCGGCCCGGCCCGGGCCTCGGCCCGCTGGAGGCCTGCCACTCCGGCACCGGCGCAGGCACACAGCAGGGCCGCGGCCAACGCCGGAGCAGCCCCCCACAGCCGCCCGGGACGCCGCCACCCGGCCAGTATCAGCAGCCCTGCCGCGGCCACGCCCCCGGCCACCCCGGCTGCTGTAAGCCCGGCGGGCGCGTCCAGCGCGAGGGCGGCCGCCGCCCAGGCCGCCAGGGCCGGCGCCACCAGCCGCAGGTCCGCCGCTCCCGGGGCCTCGGGGCGGTTCACGGCCGCACTCGCGTGCGCAGGTCGGCGAAGCGCCGTTCGCCGATGCCGTTGACCTGCCGGAGCTCCTCCACGGAACGGAAGCCCCCGCGGGCGGTGCGGAAGTCCACGATGTGCTGCGCCAGCACCGGCCCGACCCCCGGCAGGCCGTCCAACTGCTCGACGGTGGCCGAGCCGAGGCTGAGCGGACCCGGCCCCGGACCCTGGCCAGGCCCGCTCGCGCCCCCGCCCGGCGGGGGCGGCGCCGGGGCGCCCACCAGCACCTGTTCGCCGTCCACCAGCACCCGGGCCCGGTTCAGTCCCGTGGTGTCCGTACCGGGCCGCACGCCCCCGGCAGCGGCGAGCGCGTCCTCGACCCGCGAACCGGCGGGCAGCCGACGCACGCCCGGGTCCCGGACCTTGCCGCCGATGTCGACGACGATCCGCGCGGCGCCGCCGCCGGAGCCTCCTGCCGGGGCGGGGGCGGGGGCCGGGGCCGTGGCCGGCGCCGTGGCCGTGGCCGGTACCGCCCCCGGGGAGACCAGGGCGGGGGCGGTCACCTCCCGCGGCCGGGCCGACCAGTACTGCTGCCCCGCGAAGCCGACCGCGAGGACCAGCACCACCCCAACGGCTGCCACCGTGCGCGGCTCCACCCCGCAACGGGCCTGGAACCACACCGGCAGCCGCTCCCGGAGGGCCAGGCTGCGCGCCAGGCCGGGAGCAAGCCCGGCAGCTTCCTCAGGCGGTGTCTCGGGCGGCCCCGCAGGCGGCGCCCCGGGATCCGCCTCGGCCGCCACCGGCGCCGACGAAGCCGGTGGCGGAGCGCCCGGCGGTGGCAACGCCGCTCGTGATGGCGGTGGCGGTGGTGGTGGCGGTGGCGGCGAGGGCGAAGCCGGCGGCGGACTGCTGCCGCCCAACAGGGCTTCTGCCCGCCGCCGCACGGCATCGGGCTCCGCGTGCGGAGCCCGACGGCCACGGCGGACACCGTGGCCGCGCCGGTGCCGCAGACGGCTGTCGGAGAAACGGGACCGGCCGGGGCCACTGGTGGCACCCGACGGCCGGGAGGACGGACGCGCCATACGCGCTCGAAGAGTCATGCCACGACCGTAGGGGCGAATCCCGACGCCCGTTCGGAGGGCTCAATTCCGGTGGACAGCGGCCCCGTTGTGGATATCCCTGCCACTCGTTCCGGTGATCAGCGCGGTCGTTCCGGTGATCAGCGCGGCGAGACGACCGCCGCCAGCAGCCCCGGCCCGGTGTGCGCGCCGATCACCGCGCCCACCTCGCTGACATGAAGCTCGACCATGCCCGGGATGCGTTCCCGCAGCCGCTGGGCGAGCTTCTCGGCCCGCTCCGGGGCCGCCAGGTGGTGCACCGCGACATCGACGCTGCCCGATCCGGCGCGCTCGACGGCCAGCTCCTCCAGCCGGGCGATGGCCTTGGAGGCCGTACGCACCTTCTCCAGCATCTCGATCCGCCCGCCGTCCAGGGTCAGCAGCGGCTTCACCGCCAGGGCGGAGCCGAGGAGGGCCTGGGCGGCCCCGATCCGGCCGCCGCGGCGCAGGTAGTCGAGGGTGTCGACGTAGAAGTACGCGGACATGTTCGCCGCGCGCTTCTCGGCGGCGGCCACGGAATCGTCGAGGGAACCGCCCGCCTCCGCCACTTCGGCGGCGGCCAGCGCGCAGAAGCCGAGGGCCATCGCGACCATGCCGGTGTCCACGACCCGTACGGGCACGGGGGCGGTCCTCGCGGCCACCACGGCGGCGTCGTAGGTGCCGGAGAACTCGGCGGACAGGTGCAGGCTGACGATGCCGTTCGCCCCGGCGTCCGCGGCCGCCTGATAGGCCCGTACGAACTCCTCCGGGCTCGGGCGCGAGGTGGTGACCGAGCGGCGCTTCTGCAGGGCCAGCGCAAGGCTGCGCGCCGAAATCTCGGTGCCCTCCTCGAGCGCTTCGCCGCCGAGCACCACGGTGAGCGGTACGGAGGTGATTCCGTGCCGCGCCATGGCCGGTTGGGGCAGGTAGGCCGTGGAATCGGTGACGATGGCGACATGGCGGGACATGAGCCGGAGGTTACCGCCAGTGGGGGCCGGACGGCAGCCTGGGCTGGTCGCCGGGCCCGCCGCGGGCTCCCCCGGGGCGGGCCGAGCCTACGGCACGGACTACGGCCGGACGCCGGGGATCAGGTCGTGCTTTCCGGCCGACGCGTCTTCTGCCAGGGGTACGGTGCTGCCGGTGCGGCCTGGTTCAGCGCCGCCGGCCGGGGCTCCTCGCCCCACCGGCCCGCATCCGGAGCCTGCCCCGGACGCGTCGCCGGACCCGCCGCGGGCCCGGCAGCCTGGGCCGCGTCCCACTCCGCGGCCGCCGCCGTCAGATCGTCCACCGACTCGCGGGACCAGTCCCGCAGCGCCCCGGACTCGACCTCGATCTGCTCCGACAGGGCGGACAGGTCATCGGCCGCGAACCTCCCCGCACGGTCCCGCGCGGCCCACCGCAGCGAGTCCGCCGCCTGCGTGATCTTGGCCGTGCGCTCGCGCAGGCCGGGCAGGACCTCGGCGATCCGCTGCCGGTCCGGCTCCTGCTCCAGCCGCTTCAGCTCGGCGTCCAGCTCGTGCCCGTGCTCGCTCAGCCGCTCGAACAGCGCGATGGACTCCTTCAGCGAAGCATCCGTCCGCACTCCGGCGTGCAGCGCCTCCTGCGTGGCCCGCATCGACGTCCGCAGCTCCAGCCGCAGCTGCGCCAGCGCTCCCGTGACCCCGACCTGACCCAAGCTCTTCGCCTTCAGGGTGGTGTCCTCCACCGTCCGGCGGGCCTGCGTGATCGTACGGTCCACGCCGCGCTTGGCCGCCCTCACCACCTTGGTGGTGACGTACACGCCCAGGCCCAGGAAGGCGAAAAGCACCATCAGCGCGAAGATGATCAACGCGGCCTCCATGAGTGTCCCTTCCCCAGTCCCCGCAGCTTTTTGTCCGTCCCCTCCACCGTAAACGCCACGGGCAGGCTGGGGGTTCCAATCGAACCCCCAACCTGCCCGTACGGGATGTCCCCCATGGATCGCCCGGTGGGCGTCACCCAGGGGACGGGAGACGTCAGATGACGATGTTCACGAGCTTCGGCGCGCGCACGATCACCTTGCGGATCTCCGCACCGCCCAGCGCCGCGACGACTCCCTCATCGGTGACGGCCAGCTGCTCCAGCTCCGCGTCCGAGATCGTCGGCGGCACCTCCAGGCGCGCCTTGACCTTGCCCTTGACCTGCACCACGCACGTCACGCTCTCGTCCACGACGTACGCCGGGTCCGCGACCGGGAAGTCCTGGTGGACCACCGAGTCGCTGTGGCCCAGGCGGTGCCACAGCTCCTCCGCGATGTGCGGGGCCAGCGGGGCGATCAGCCGTACCAGCGCCTCGGCGACCGGGCGCTCCAGCGGCCGGCCGGCCTTCGTCAGGGCGTTGTTCAGCTCGGTGATCTTCGCGATGGCCGTGTTGAAGCGCAGCCCCGCCAGGTCCGAGCCGGCGCCGTCGATGGCCTTGTGCAGGGCGCGCAGCGTGTCCTCGCCGGGCTCCCCGTCCACGACGGTGACCTGGCCGGTCTCCTCATCCACGATGTTGCGCCACAGGCGCTGCAGCAGCCGGTACTGGCCGACCACGGCCCGGGTGTCCCACGGGCGCGAGACGTCCAGCGGACCCATCGCCATCTCGTACAGGCGCAGGGTGTCCGCGCCGTACTCCTCGCAGATCTCGTCGGGCGTGACGGCGTTCTTCAGGGACTTGCCCATCTTGCCCAGCTCGCGCTTGACCGGCTCGCCCTCGAAGAAGAACTTGCCGTCCCGCTCCTCGACCTCCGTCGCAGAGACCGGGAAGCCGCGCTCGTCGCGGTAGACGTACGCCTGGATCATGCCCTGGTTGTACAGCTTGTGGAACGGCTCGACCGAGGAGACGTGTCCCAGGTCGAACAGCACCTTCGACCAGAAGCGGGCGTACAGCAGGTGCAGCACCGCGTGCTCGGCGCCGCCCACGTACAGGTCGACGCCGCCGTGCGGCTGCCCCTCGCGCGGGCCCATCCAGTACTGCTCGATCGCCGGGTCGACCAGCGCCTCGGAGTTGTGCGGGTCGAGGTAGCGCAGCTCGTACCAGCAGGAACCGGCCCAGTTCGGCATGGTGTTGGTCTCGCGCCGGTAGCGCTTGACGCCCTCGCCGCGGCCCAGGTCCAGCTCGACCTCGACCCAGTCCGCCTTGCGGGACAGCGGGGTCTCCGGCTTCGAGGCGGCGTCGTCGGGCTCGAAGGTGCGCGGCGAGTAGTCCTCGACCTCCGGCAGCTCCAGCGGCAGCATCGACTCGGGCAGGGGGTGCGCGACGCCGTCCTCGTCGTAGACGATCGGGAAGGGCTCGCCCCAGTAGCGCTGACGGCTGAACAGCCAGTCTCGCAGCCGGAAGTTGACCGTGCCCTCGCCGATGCCGCGTTCGGCCAGCCAGTCGGTGATCGCGGCCTTGGCCTCGACGACGCCCAGGCCGTCCAGCGCGATTCCCTCGCCGGTGGAGTTGACCAGCTCGGCGTCGTACGAGACGAAGGCGTCGTCCCACTCCGCCGGGTCGGTGCCCCGCCCGTCGCCCGGCTGTACGACGCAGCGCATCGGCAGCTCGAAGGCGCGCGCGAACTCGAAGTCGCGGCTGTCGTGCGCCGGAACGGCCATGATCGCGCCGGTGCCGTAGCCCATCAGCACGTAGTCGGCGATGAAGACCGGCACCTTCGCGCCGCTGACCGGGTTGGTCGCGTACTCACCGGTGAAGACGCCGGTCTTGTCCTTGGCCTCGGCCTGGCGCTCGACGTCGGACTTGGAGGCGGCCTGCTTGCGGTACGCGGTGACGGCGTCCAGCGGCGTGGCGTGCCCGCCGGTCCACACGTCGTGGGTGCCCTCGGGCCAGGCGGCCGGGATGAACTTGTCCACCAGCGGGTGCTCGGGCGCCAGCACCATGTAGGTGGCGCCGAACAGGGTGTCCGGGCGGGTGGTGAAGACGGTGATCGCCTGGTCGCCCAGCGGGAAGTCGACGCGCGCGCCCTCGCTGCGGCCGATCCAGTTCCGCTGCTGCAGCTTGATGGCCTCGGGCCAGTCCAGCGCGTCCAGGTCGTCCAGCAGCCGGTCCGCGTAGGCGGTGATGCGCATGTTCCACTGGCTCAGCTTGGCCTTGAAGACCGGGAAGTTGCCGCGCTCGGACCGGCCGTCCGCGGTGACCTCCTCGTTGGCCAGCACGGTGCCCAGCCCGGGGCACCAGTTGACGGGCGCGTCCGAGGAGTACGCCAGCCGGTACTCGTTCAGTACGTCGGCCCGCTCGCCCGCGGTCAGCCGCGCCCAGGCACGGCCGCCGGGGACCTCGCGGGTGCCGGCCTCGAACTCGGCGACCAGCTCGTCGATCGGCCGGGCCTTGCGCGCGTCCGCGTCGTACCAGGAGTTGTAGATCTGCAGGAAGATCCACTGGGTCCACTTGTAGTAGTCCGGGTCGATCGTCGCGAAGGACCGGCGCTTGTCGTGGCCCAGGCCCAGCCGGCGCAGCTGGACCTTCATGTTCTCGATGTTCGCCTCGGTGGACACGCGCGGGTGCGTGCCGGTCTGCACGGCGTACTGCTCGGCCGGCAGGCCGAAGGCGTCGAAGCCCAGGGTGTGCAGGACGTTGTGTCCGGTCATCCGCTGGTGGCGGGCGTACACGTCGGTGGCGATGTACCCGAGCGGGTGGCCGACGTGCAGCCCCGCACCGGACGGGTACGGGAACATGTCCATGATGAACTTCTTGGGCCGCGCGGCCAGCGCGGGGTCCCCGGCCAGGTCACCGGTCGGGTTCGGGGCCTCGTACGTGCCCTGCGCGTCCCATACGTCCTGCCAGCGTGCCTCGATGTCGGCGGCCATGGCAGCCGTGTAACGGTGCCCCTCGGCCGCCTCGGGGGCCGGGGTGTTCGTCTCGCTCATGATTTCTGAAGCTCCATCGATCGTCTCTGCCGTCTCTGCCTGCCCAAACGAAAAAACCCCTCGCACAGGAGGGGACGCCGCGCCGAGGCCGACCGTCTCGAAGGGTCGGTACTGATCAGCGCGGCTCGGTAAGCAGAAGGCGTACGGCACGCATGGCGTCAGGGTACCGCAGCGGCCCCTGCCGACGCTCGGCCTTCCGACCCGTGAGCCCGGGAGGGGGCGCACCCGAGAAGCGGGCACAACGAGAAGCGGGCACGACGAGAAGCGGGCCACCCGATCCGGGTGGCCCGCTTCTTCACTGTGGAGCTAAGGAGAATTGAACTCCTGACCTCCTGCATGCCATGCAGGCGCTCTACCAACTGAGCTATAGCCCCTTGTCTTGCCTGCCGCTCGGGGCTTCCGTTTCCGGCTCCCCTTGGCGACGTCCCAAACATTACACGGTCATGGCCCTGGTCCAAAAATCGGTTTCCGTCGACCGCAGGCCATGCCCGATTTGACCTAATTAGTCACGCTCTTGCGAACTGATAGAACCGCTTGAGCGTGCAGTGCTCGTCGAGCAGCCGGCCGTAGATCGGCTCCCCCTCCAGCTCGCGGTACGTCTCGATCGGGTCGCCTTTTATGATCAGCGCCCGCGCGCATTCCTCGCACCAGTACTGGTAGTCGGGGTTGACCGGGTCCATGTCCCGCACGATCGGCGTGCCGTTGTTGCACCAGTCGCACCGGCGCCGGTGTGCACCCATCCGTCAGCGACTCCCTCCCGCATCGGGCCGTCGTCTCCCCCCTCCGGCTGTCCGATTCTGCCATGCCGGTGCGGGCCCGGTCAGCAAACGCAAAGGGGGCAAAAACAAGGATCCCGCCCCCTGTTGGGGACGGGATCCTGATTGTGGAGCTAAGGAGAATTGAACTCCTGACCTCCTGCATGCCATGCAGGCGCTCTACCAACTGAGCTATAGCCCCGCTCTCCGCCGCGCTCCCCCCGGTCTCCGGTGTTCCGCGCTGCGAACAAGAAGAACTCTAGCCTGTGACCAGCCGGAAAGTGAAATCCGGGTGGCGGCCCCGGCAGGGACCGGCGAAGGAGTGGCGGAGGACCGGCGCAACGCCGGCTGGGCACCGGCCGAGGAGCTGCGGAGGAGCCCCTCAGTCGTCGTCGCCGAGCACCGGTTGCGGCAGCGTGCCGGCGTTGTGCTCCAGCAGGCGCCAGCCGCGTGCGCCCTCACCGAGGACGGACCAGCAGCAGTTGGAGAGCCCGCCCAGGCCCTCCCAGTAGTACGACTCCATGCCCAGCAGGCGGCCGATGGTCGTACGGATGGTGCCGCCGTGGCTGACCACGACGAGCGTGCCGCCCTCCGGCAGCCGGCCGGCGTGCTCCAGCACCACCGGCGCGGCGCGGTCGGCGACCTCGGTCTCCAGCTCTCCGCCGCCCCGGCGGACCGGCTCGCCGCGCTTCCACGCCGCGTACTGCTCGCCGTACTTCCCGAGGATCTCGTCGTGCGTGAGGCCCTGCCACTCTCCGGCGTAGGTCTCGCGCAGCGCCTCGTCGTGCGCCACGGACAGCCCCGTGACGGCGGCCAGCTCCGCGGCCGTGGCGGCGGCACGCCGGAGGTCGGACGCCACGATGGCATCGGGCTTCAGCGAGGCGAGCAGCCGCGCGGAGCGGCGCGCCTGCGCCACTCCGGCCTCGGTCAGCTCGATGTCCGTGGAGCCCTGGAAGCGCCGCTCCAGGTTCCACGCGGTCTGGCCGTGCCGCCAGAGGACGATCTTCCTGCCGGACTTGCTGCCCGACGTGCCCGAGGTGGTCGCGCTCAGAACAGATCACCGTCCAGTTCGTCGTCGCCCGCCGCCTCGCGCAGCTTGGCGTGCTCCTCGGCCTTGCCGATGGTGAGCTTGGCGTCCTCGGGAAGCTCGATCTCGGGGCAGTCCTTCCACAGGCGCTCCAGCGCGTAGAAGACCCGCTCCTCGCTGTGCTGGACGTGGACGACGATGTCGATGTAGTCGAGCAGGATCCAGCGGGCGTCGCGGTCGCCCTCGCGGCGCACCGGCTTGGCGCCGAGCTCCTTGAGCAGGCGCTCCTCGATCTCGTCCACGATCGACTTGACCTGGCGGTCGTTGGGCGCGGAGGCGAGCAGGAAGGCGTCGGTGATCGACAGCACGTCGCTGACGTCGTACGCGATGATGTCGTGCGCGAGCCGGTCGGCCGCGGCCTGGGCGGCGGCGGTGATGAGCTCGATGGAGCGGTCCGTGGCGGTCACTGGCCATGCTTTCGGGTTGGCGGGCAGATCCATACAAGGGTCTCATGTACCGCCGACACCGCCCGCGCGGAACGTCCCGCGCGGGCGGAGCCACATGCCGGAGCCGGGTCAGGACGCCCGCAGGACGCCCTCAGGACGACTTGTAGTCCTTGCCGAGGAGCACCACGACGTCGGCGTTCACCGCGTTTTCGGCCTTCTTCACGGCCGTCTCGGGCAGCCCCAGCGTCTTGGCGACCTCGACCGCCCGGTCCCGCTGGGCGTCGTCCTGGTACGTGATCTGCGAGGTGGCCGCGGTCTTGTCCGCCTTGCCGCCGTCCACGAAGTCGTAGCCGCCGTTGAGCAGCGCCGCCCTGGCCGCGACCTGCGTCTTCTCGTCACCGGTGGCGTCCTTGAGACCGACCCGCGGGGCGGCGCCGGGCTGCGCCGCAGTGACGGAACCGCCGAGGACCTCCTTGACGACCTTCTGCGTGGCGTCGTCCGTCAGGCCGCCGTCCGGCTTCACCGTCAGGACGTCGGTGCGGTACGCGCCCACCTTGGCGTGCGCGCCCAGCCGGGACAGCAGGGCGCCGAGCGTCTGCGCGTTCAGGGCCGGGTCGAGGATCTGGCCCATGCTCTCGACCGTGAGCGCGGCCGCCTTCGGGTCGCTCGGGACCTTGCGCAGCACCGCGTACAGCACCTTGCCCATGCGCTCCAGCTGCTTGGCCTCCGGTTCGCCCTGGGCGCGGTACGTGGCGTAGGCGACGGCCATCGGTCCGCTCAGGCTCTGCTTCTGGCCCTGGCCCACGGCCGGGGCCTTGGCCGCGTCGTCGGCCGGGGCGGCGGTGTCGGTGTCGACCTCGATGCCGCCGACCAGCTCGACCAGGTTCTCCAGGAAGGGCGTGTCCAGGCGCCAGGTGCCGCCGATGTGCGTGCCGAGCACCGAGTCGAGTGCCTCGCGGGTACCGAGGCCGCCCTCCCCGACCGCCTTGCCGAGGCCGGTGGCGGTCCCGTCGGCGCCGGGAACGCCGAGGGTGTTGGGCAGCAGGACGGTGGCGCCCTGCTTGGCGGTGACGTTGTCGACGAGCAGCGCCGAGGAGGTGCCGCCCTTCTTCGTGTTGTGCACGTGGACGACGATCATGTCGCGCTTCTGCGCCCCGGCGTCGGCGGCCGCAGGGGCCTTGTTCTGTCCGGGACCGTCGAGGAAGGGCAGCTTGCCCGCGTACCAGAGGTAGCCGAGGCCGCCGACGACGAACAGGGCGAGGACGACGATCAGCGCCACGATCCGGTTGCGGCCGCGCCGGCGGGCCTCCTCGCGGCGCTCGGTCCGGCTCTCGGTGAACTTGAGCCAGTCGATGACGTCCTCGGACTCCTCGTCCGGCTGGTCGATGAAGGCGAACATCTCGGTGCGGTAGTCCCGGCCCGCCTCGCGCTCGGGCCCGGCGGCGGCGCCCGTGTCGGGCCGTCGCGGTTCGGGGACCTGCGGGATCCGCTGCCGCTCGGCCGCAGGCTCCTGGGCGGTCTGCTGCGGGATCCACTGCTGGGTCTGCTGCGTGTCGTACCCGTAGCCGGGGGCCGCGGGCGCGGCGGGAGACTGGGAGTACTGCTGCTGCCCGTAGTCGTGGTCCTGGGCGGGCTGGTCGTAGTACTGCTGCGGCTGCTGCCGGCCGTACCCCTGGGCCTGGTAGTCGTAGCCGTACTGCTGCTGCCCGTAGTCGGGAGCGGGCTGGGCGGGCTGCGCGGGCACCTGGCCGTACACCGGCCGCCCGTACGCGTCGTAGCCGATGAGCTGCTGCTCGTGGGCTGTGTGCGGATCGTACCGGTCGTACGGATCCTGTCGGTCGTTCACCGCGGGGCCCCTCTCTCCGGAAGCTCAGGCTCCCCGGTACAGCTCACGCTTGTCGATGTAGCGCACCACGCCGTCCGGCACCAAGTACCAGACGGGATCCCCCTCGGCGACCCGTGCACGACAGTCCGTGGACGAGATGGCCAGGGCGGGCACCTCGACGAGGGAGACGCCGCCTTCGGGCAGCCCGTCGTCGGTGAGCACGTGGCCGGGCCGGGTGACCCCGATGAAATGGGCGAGCGAGAAGAGCTCGTCGGCGTTCCGCCAGGTCAGGATCTGGGCGAGCGCGTCGGCTCCCGTGATGAAGAACAGGTCGGCGTCGTCGTTCAGCGCCTTCAGGTCGCGCAGGGTGTCGATCGTGTACGTCGGCCCGCCGCGGTCGATGTCGATGCGGCTCACCGAGAACTGCGGGTTCGAGGCGGTGGCGATGACCGTCATCAGGTAGCGGTCCTCGGCGGGCGACACGGCACGCTGCGACTTCTGCCACGGCTCGCCGGTCGGCACGAACACCACTTCGTCGAGGTGGAACAGGGCGGCCACCTCGCTGGCGGCCACCAGGTGCCCGTGGTGGATCGGGTCGAATGTGCCGCCCATCACGCCGAGCCGGCGCTTGACCGGGCCGGTAGGCATCTCCTGCTCTCCCATGAGCGCAGAGCCTACTGGCCCGGCGGACTCGGCGGCCTCGGCGAGAGTGCTAAATCACGGGCCTAGCGGTCACGGTTCAGGCGCGTGGTGACCCACAGCATCAGGCACAGGATGAAGAACGCGCCGCCGCCGGTCAGGTAGGGGTTGAGGCTGTCGTGGTTGCCGCCGTGCTGCTCGGCCCCCTCCGAGGCGAGGACGACCAGGTTGTGGGCGGTGGAGGAGAGGCTCATCAGGCAGGTACCTATCGAGTCGGGGAGCGGGCGGAGACTTCGCTCACATCGTATGCGGGGGCCTGGGGCACGCTCACGCCGACTCAGGCGTTGGAGAGGATAGACGCAGTGCCAGTCAGGCCGATCCAGGGGAGGGCGCTATGACGGAGACAGGGTTCGAGAAGGTACCGGCGCGGGACCGAAAGAGGTTCCCGGGTATCTCCTCGAGGGCGTACGAACACCCGGCGGACCGCTCGGCGCTGGTCGCGCTGCGCAAGCTGAGCGGCTTCGACACCGTGTTCAAGGCCCTGAGCGGGCTGCTCCCGGAGCGCAGCCTGCGGCTGCTGTTCCTGTCGGACACGGTGCGGGTGGGCGAGACGCAGTTCCGGCACCTGTACGAGATGCTCCGCGACGCCTGCTACATCCTGGACCTGGAGAAGGTCCCGCAGATGTACGTGCAGCAGGACCCGAAGCCGAATGCCATGTGCATCGGGCTGGACGAGCCGATCATCGTGGTGACGACGGGCCTGGTCGAGCTGCTCGACGAGGAGGAGATGCGGGCGGTGGTGGGCCACGAGGTGGGCCACGCGCTGTCGGGACACTCCGTGTACCGCACGATCCTGCTCTTCCTGACGAACCTGGCGCTGAAGGTGGCGTGGATCCCGCTGGGCAATGTGGCGATCACGGCGATCGTGACGGCGCTGCGGGAGTGGTTCCGCAAGTCGGAGCTCTCCGCGGACCGGGCCGGGTTGCTGGTGGGGCAGGACGTACACGCCTCGATGCGGGGGCTGATGAAGATCGCGGGCGGCAACCACCTCCACGAGATGAACGTGGACGCCTTCCTGGCCCAGGCCGAGGAGTACGAGTCGAGCGGCGACCTGCGGGACTCCGTACTGAAGATCATGAACATGCTGCCCCGGACGCATCCCTTCACCACGGTGCGGGCGGCCGAGCTGAAGAAGTGGTCGGAGAACCGCGACTTCCAGCGGATCATGGACGGCCACTACCCGCGGCGGGACGAGGACAAGGACACCTCGGTGAGCGATTCCTTCCGGCAGTCCGCCGCGCACTACGCCGACTCGGTGCGCACCAGCAAGGATCCGCTGTTCAAGCTCGTGGGCGACATCGCGGGCGGCGCGGGCGACCTGGGCGGCAAGCTCCGCGACAAGTTCACCGGGGCCGGTACGGGTTCCGGTGGCGGACCGGAGGGCAAGGGCGCGGCTACGGAGCAGGGCTGACCGGGGTCGCCGCCGGGCCTGCGGGCTGCGCGAGCACGCCGCACAGTCCGGTGGCGCGCCGCGGGTGGCCGCTGGCGTACGGGTCGCTCGCGGCCGGGCCCACCGTGGTGGGGCCGGCTCCGGCCAGGAGCGGGCGGAAGCCTTCGGCCGGGTCGTCGGAACAGGCCTGCGGTCCGGCCATCACATGGGCCGAGACCAGCTCGGTCCGCCGGGCGCCCAGGTCCTGCCGGTCGAAGCGCAGCCGCAGCTCTCGCCGGACGGTGAAGAGCGAGGCGCCGTCCACCGCGGCCGGAGCTCCGGTGGCGGGGCGTACGGCGTACACGAAGGTGTGGTCGGTGGTCACCTCCAGGACCTCGGGGGTGACCTCCTCGAAGGTGAGGGTGCCGCTCACACGGACCCGGGAGTCGGCCACGACGGCGGTGCCCGGATCGAAGCGGACCAGCCAGCCGGTGGCCGCGTGGCGGCCGTCGCCGGAGGGCGTGGTCATGCTGCGGTCGAACTGGGCCAGCTGATCCGGGTCGAGCAGGACCCGCACCGGCCTGGAGGCGGTGCCGGCCAGGATGTCGGGATCCAGGGAGGACTGCACCAGGTAGTCCTTGGCGATGGACAGCGCGGTGACGACCTGGGTGTCGGTGAAGTGGTGTGTGCGGCGTACGGCCGGCAGGGTGATTCCGGCCGCCCCTACCCGGTAGTCGGCGGCGGGGCTCTGCGCGTACAGGTCTGCGGGCCGGCCGCCGGCCACGGCTGAGGCGGCCGCGAGCGGGACGACGGTGCTGGTCAGCGGGGCGGCGGGGCTGCCGGGCGGAGGCACGTACGGGTTGCGCAGCCCCAGGTAGACGGCGGTGGCGAAGGCCGTGGCGATGAGCAGCACGAGCAGCATGCCCTGGCGGGCGCCACGGCCGGGGGTGCTGGTGCGTGACCGGGAGCCGCCGGTCGACCAGAGGGAGCGGCTGCGGACGGCCCGGGCGTGCTCGCCCATGCGTTCCTGCGCGGAGTACTCCTGAAGGCGGGCAGCCCGGACGAAGTCCTCGTCGAACACCACCGAGCGGTACTCTTCCGACCGGAATTCGTCGTCACCCCCGCCGATGCCCTCGGGGGTGCCGTTGGGTGGATCTCCTGCCACGGCCATCGCTTCTCCCCGCTGTCCCCGCTTCAGAGAAGCCCCCAGCTCCTGCGTATGCGAGTGGGGTCGTACCTTCAGGGTTGGCGGTCGGAGGGGTACGTAAACGCGCCGACGCCGGTGACTTCCCTCAGGGGCGTGCTGGCGGGCGCCGGGGCGGGGTCCCCCTCGTCGGCGGCGCTGCGGTAGACGGCGCTGAAGGCGAGCGCGACCATGCCGAGGCCCATCACGAAGGCGAGCACCCAGGCGACGGGACGGAGCCAGGGCGAGCGGCCGCGGTAGGGGCGCAGAGTGCCGCCGTAGGCCCCGTAGGGACCGTCGGCATTGCCGTGGGCGCGGTCGTACTCCCAGCCGTCGTCGTCGAGGCCGTACCCGTCGGGGTGGCCGTAACCGTAGCCGTCGTAGTCGTCGTCGCTCGTCCAGCCGCCGGCGACCGCGCGGGCGGCTTCGGCCTCCGCGCGTGCCCGGTCGGCCGCCCTCTGGCGCTCGGCGGCGCTCGGTTCATGGATCTCGGCGTTCCGGACGAAGTCCTCGTCGAACACCACGGAGGCGAAGTCCTTGTCCGCGCCTCCGCGGTCGTCGTCGGGCTCCCCGTCGTCCGGGAACGGCTTGCCCCCCACGTCGTCCGGCACAGGACCAGCGTAGACCTGGGGGGCTGCTTTGGGCAGGGTGTCCGCGGAAATCCGGCCACACCGTGTTCAGCCCGCGACTACCGGATGTGACCGTCGCCGGTGACGATGTACTTGGTGGAGGTCAGCTCGGGCAGGCCCATCGGGCCCCGGGCGTGCAGCTTCTGGGTCGAGATCCCGATTTCGGCGCCGAAGCCGAACTGGCCACCGTCCGTGAACCGGGTGGACGCATTCACGGCAACGGTGGTCGAGTCGACCAGCTGGGTGAAGCGCCGGGCGGCCGCCTGCGAGGTGGTGACGATGGCCTCGGTGTGGCCGGAGGTCCAGCGGCGGATGTGGGCGACGGCGTCGTCGAGGGAGTCCACGACGCCGGCGGCGATGTCGTAGGAGAGGTACTCGGCGGCCCAGTCCTCGTCGGTGGCGGGCAGGGCGGTGGCCTTGGTGCCCTCGGCGGCGGCGAGCACCCGGGCGTCGCCGTGGACGGTCACGCCGGCGTCGGCGAGGGCGTCGAGGGCGCGCGGCAGGAACGCGTCGGCGATGTCGCGGTGGACGAGGAGGGTTTCGGCGGAGTTGCAGACGGAGGGCCGCTGGGCCTTGGAGTTGATGAGGACGTCCACGGCCATGTCCAGGTCGGCCTGGGCGTCGACGTAGACGTGGCAGTTGCCGGTACCGGTCTCGATGACCGGGACGGTGGACTCCTCGACCACGGTCTTGATGAGGGCGGCACCGCCGCGCGGGATGAGCACGTCGACGAGGCCGCGGGCGCGCATCAGTTCGCGGACGGAGTCGCGGGACTCGCCGGGGACGAGCTGGATCGCGTCGGCGGGAATGCCGGTGCTCTCGACGGCGTCGCGCAGGATGGCGACGAGCGCGGTGTTGGAGGCGTAGGCGGAGGAGCTGCCGCGGAGCAGGACCGCGTTGCCCGACTTGAGGCAGAGTGCGGCGGCGTCGACGGTGACGTTGGGGCGGGCCTCGTAGATGATGCCGACGACGCCGAGCGGGACGCGGATCTGCCGGAGGTCGATGCCGTTGGGGAGGGTGCTGCCGCGGACGACCTCGCCGACGGGGTCGGGGAGGGCGGCGACGTCCCGTACGTCGGAGGCGATGGCTGCGATCCGCTCCGGGGTCAGGGTGAGGCGGTCGATGACCGTCTCGCTGGTGCCGGCCGCCCGCGCCTTGGCCGTGTCAGTGGCGTTGGCCTCGATGATCTCGGCGGTACGGGCCTCCAGCGCGTCGGCGATCGCCAGCAGGGCCGTGTCCTTGGCGGACCGCGGGAGGGGGGCGAGGGCGGCGGCGGCCGTGCGGGACCGCTGCGCGGTGGCGAGGACGGGCGAGGTGGCGGCATCGAGCGAGGTCATGCCGCCCAGGGTAATCCCCGGCCGGGCCCCGGCGGCCGGGGTTTCACCCCGCGAGACGGGTGTCCGGCGGACCGCTGCGCGGAGCCTCTCCCCGCCCCGCCCTTCCACCGTTCCCCGGGCGCTGCCCGGACCCGGTCCTCGAACGCCGGACGGGCTGGCAGACCTGGGGCTCCGCTCCGCCCCGGACCCCGCGCCTCAAACGCCGGCGGGCCTGGAAAGGGCTCCGCGCGTTCAGTAGGGGTGCACGCCTACCGGGTGGGCCGGGGGCAGGCCGTAGCCCTCCGCCACTCGTTGGTGGTAGGTGGCGCGGTCGATGACCTCCAGGCCGACGATCTCCCAGGGCGGGAGCTGCGCCGAGGAGCGGTGTTCGCCCCAGAGGCGCAGGGCGACGGCCGCCGCGTCGTGGAGGTCGCGGGCTTCCTCCCAGTAGCGGATCTCCGCGTGGTCGTCGGCGTACCGGCTGGTCAGCAGGAAGGGGTGGTCGTGGGCCAGTTGTTCCAGCCCGCGCCGGACCTCGGAGAGCGGCGCCGGTTTGCCGGAGACGCTCAGGGTCACGTGCCACAGACGGGAGTCCGCGTTCTTGTCGTCCCGCCCGTCCGCGCCACCGCCACCGCCGCCGTCACCGTCCCCCGGCCCGACGCTGGTCAGCGCTCGTCTCACCAGCCGCCTCCTGTCTCCGCCGCGCGTGTCCGCCCGCCTCTCACAGTTGACCAGTCCCCGGGCCGCCGCGCGGCGGTTTTACCGAACCTCAGCCCTGGAGCAGGACCAGATCGTCCCTGTGGACGACCTCCCGCTCGTACGCGGGTCCGAGTTCCCGTGCGAGCTCGCGGGTGGAGCGGCCGAGGAGCTGCGGGAGCTCCTTCGCGTCGAAGTTGACCAGGCCCCGGGCGACCGCCCGGCCGTCGGTGGCCCGCAGTTCCACGGGGTCCCCGGCGACGAAGTCTCCCTCGACCGCCGCGATGCCCGCCGGCAGCAGCGAGCTTCCGCGCTCGGTCACCGCGCGCACCGCGCCGTCGTCGAGGACGAGGTGTCCCTGCGGGGTCGACGCGTGCTGGAGCCAGAGCAGCCGGTCCGCCGAGCGGCGACCGGTGGAGTGGAACAGCGTGCCCGTCCCCCGGCCGGCCAGCGCGTCCGCGGCCTGGCTCGCGGAGGTCAGGACGACGGGGATCCCGGCAGCCGCCGCGATCCGCGCCGCCTCGACCTTGGTGACCATGCCGCCGGTGCCCACGCCTGCCTTGCCCGCGCTGCCGATGGAGACGTGCGCGATGTCCTCCGGTCCGCGGACCTCGTCGATGCGGGTGGTGCCGGGCTGCGCCGGGTCGCCGTCGTAGAGGCCGTCCACGTCGGAGAGGAGGACGAGGAGGTCCGCGCGGACGAGGTGGGCGACCAGGGCGGCCAGGCGGTCGTTGTCGCCGAAGCGGATCTCGTCCGTGGCGACGGTGTCGTTCTCGTTGACGACGGGCAGGGCGCCCATGGCCAGCAGCTGGTCCAGGGTGCGGTAGGCGTTGCGGTAGTGGGCGCGGCGGCTGGTGTCGTCTGTGGTGAGGAGCACCTGGCCGACGCGGACGCCGTACCGGGCGAAGGAGGCGGTGTACCGCGCGACGAGCAGTCCCTGCCCGACGCTGGCGGCGGCCTGCTGCCGGGCCAGGTCCTTGGGGCGGCGGCGCAGGCCGAGCGGGGAGAGCCCGGCGGCGATCGCTCCGCTGGAGACGAGGACGATCTCCTTCTCCCCGCCGCTGCGGGCCTTGGCCAGGACGTCCACCAGTGCGTCCACCCGGTCGGCGTCGAGTCCGCCGGCCGCGGTGGTCAGGGAGGAGGAGCCGACCTTGACCACGATCCTGCGGGCGTCCACGACACCTTGCCTAGCCGCTGACACGTCTGTCCCCTTGCCCCTTGCCGAAATGCCTGCGACCTCAATCTACGGGGTGGCGTACAGCGGTCGCTCAGGGGTTTCAGACCGTGGACGAGGTCCTGGACGGCTCCGGTTCCGCGGCCCGGGCGGCGCCCGGGACGAGGATCTTGCGGGAGAGCAGGAAGGTGAACGGGATGGCCACGACCGCCGCGACCAGCGGGGCGATCCGGGTGTCCATCCCGGCCCAGGTCACCAGGGCGTAGAGGCCTGCCGACTGGATGACGTAGTTCGTGACGTTGGTCAGCGGGAAGAGGAGGAACTTCTTCCACGTCGGCCGGGTCCGGTAGGTGAAGTAGGTGTTCATGAAGAACGAGCCGACCATCGCCAGCACGAAGGCGAGGGAGTAGGCGGCGAAGTACGGCATCCACGGGTGCAGGAGCAGGTAGATGCCGAAGAACGTGCCGGTGTTGACCCCGCCCACGAGGGCGAAGCGGAAGACCTGGCCGAGCTGGTCCTTGCGGCTCATCGGGTACTGCGCTCCGTGATCGTCGGCTCCGCCACGCGCGGCGCCCGGTCGGTGCGCGGGAGCGGGTCGGCGCCGTGCGCTTCCTTCACCAGGAAGTGCGGGCGGCGCTTGGTCTCGTAGTAGATGCGGCCGATGTACTCGCCGATGAGACCCAGCATGATCATCTGTACGCCGCCGATGCCGGCGATCATCGCGACCAGGGTGACGTAACCGGGCGAGTCCACGCCGTGGGTCATCGCCATGATGGTGATCCACAGGGCGTACAGGCCGGTCAGAGCCACCAGCGACACGCCGAGCCAGATCCCGATCCGCAGCGGCCTGTTGTTGAACGAGATCAGGCCGTCCATGCCGTAGTTCAGCAGGGAGCCGAACTTCCACTTCGTCTCGCCGGCCTCGCGCTGCGCGTTCTGGTAGTCGAAGTGGACGGTGTCGAAGCCGATCCAGGAGAACAGGCCCTTGGAGAAGCGGTTGTACTCCGGCAGCGACAGCAGCGCGTCCACGGCGGGGCGCGAGAGCATGCGGAAGTCGCCCACCCCGTCGGTGAGTTCGACGTCGACCCAGCGGTTCACGCCGCGGTAGTACAGGCGGCTGAGCGCGGAGCGGAGCTTCTTGTCGCCCTCGCGCGTGCGGCGGGCGATGATCTGGTCGTGGCCCTGCCGGTAGAGGTCGAGCATGGTCGCGATGAGCTCCGGCGGGTGCTGCAGGTCCGCGTCCATGATCACAACGGCGTCGCCGGTGGCCTCGCGCAGGCCGGCGAGCATGCCGGCCTCCTTGCCGAAGTTGCGGCTGAAGGAGACGTACCGGGTCTGCTCTCCGTGCTCGGCGGCGATCTTGCGGAGCTTGCCGAGGGTGCCGTCGCGGCTGCCGTCGTCGACGTAGCAGACCTCGTACTCGACGGGGAGGGCGTCCAGGACCCTGCGGATCTCGACGTCGAAGCTGTCGATGACGGCCTCTTCGTTGTAGCAAGGGACAACTACGGACAGCTTCGTCATGAACACTTCCTGCTGGGTCCGAACGGGTGATTGTCGGCGACCGGACCCGCCACTCACCTCTTCCTTAGAAGTATGCACGGCGAGAGTGGGCCTGCCTGAGTCGAGGGCGGCACGCGGTAGCGTGGACGAGATAAGCGGAATGAGCTGAACGAAACGCAACGAAACGAAGGGATCGAGGTGCACGTGCCCGACGTCTCCGTGGTCGTCATCGTCTACAACGACGCAGAGCGTCTGTCGACAGCAGTCCAGTCGGTTTTGGACCAGACCCTGCAGGGGGTCGAAGTCGTGATCGTCGACGACTGCAGCAAGGACCGCTCGTACGGGGTCGCCCAGGAACTGGAGGCCGCCCACCCGGGGAGGGTGCGCGCCTTCCGGCTGCCCGAGAACAGCGGCGGCTGCGGCGCGCCCCGCAACCACGGCATCCAGCAGGCCACCGGCAAGTACGTCATGTTCCTGGACAGCGACGACGTACTGGAGCGCAACGCCTGCCGGAACATGCTGGACGCCGCCGAGCGGACCGGCTCCGACCTGGTCTCGGGCATGTGCGTACGCGTGCACCTCGACAACCGGTGGGGCAAGACCACCGAGTGGTACCCCTGGATCTACTCGCGCACGCGCACGCTGGAGTCGATCACCGAGTTCCCCGACCTGCTGGTCTACGACACCCTCTCCACGAACAAGTGCTACCGGCGCGCGTTCCTGCTGGAGCAGGGCCTGGAGTTCCCGGTCGGCATCCACTACGAGGACCTGCTGTTCTCCGCCCAGGCGTACGTGGCGGCCCGCCGCATCACGCTGATCCCGAACCACGTCTACTTCTGGAACGTGGCCGAGAACGCCGCGGCGAAGTCGATCAGCAACCGGCGCCACGAGATCGCGAACTTCGTCCACCGGATGGAGATCCACCGCCGTGTCGACCAGCTGCTGGCGGCCAAGGGCCACACGGACATCAAGTCCGCGAAGGACGCCAAGTTCCTCAAGCACGACCTGGTCCTGCACCTGCGTGACCTGCCGCTGCTGAGCGACGCGTACCGCCAGGAGTTCGCCCGCCTCGCCAACGGCTACCTCGCCGGCATCGACCCGGCCGCGTACGAGAACGTCACGTACCTCCAGGCCATCTGCGCCTATCTGCTCGGCAAGGAGGACTGGGACAACCTGCTCCCTGCCGCCGACGCCATGACCAACAAGGGCCGGCTCTCCTCCTCGCTCGCCGAGCGCGACGGGCGGGTCTACTGGTGCGCCCGGCACATCGACAGCCCCGACACCGCCGAGGCCGCCGAGGCCCGCCGGATACTGGATGTCACCGATCAGGGCTTCCACACCGCCCCGCTCGCCTCCCTCCAGCTGGGCAACCGCCTCACCTCGTACGAGGACGACGGACGCGGGACCGTCACGCTGTCCGGCTCCGTCGTGAACCCGCTGGGCCGGATCCCGGCCGACGCGGAGCTGAAGGCCTCGCTGGAATTCCGGGCCCGCCGGCAGATCGGTGTGCGTTCGTTCAGCTTCCCGGTGGCAACCGTGCGCCACGCCGGTGACACGATCGAGTGGTCCGGTACCGCCGACGTCGGCAGCACCGTCCGCCCCCTCGGCATCATCGACGCCGTCTGGGACGTCCGGCTGAAGCTGACCTCCGGGAGGGACCGGGTCACCACCCGCGTCTCGGTGGGAGGTGTCGACCTGGAGTCGGCTGCCCGCCTGCGCGTGCGGCCCCGGCTCACCCGGCTGGTCTCCGACCGCTTCGAGCCGGAGGTCACCAAGAAGGGCAACCTCTCCTACGTCCTGACCGCCGAGAGCGCCGCCGCCGTCCGCACCCAGAGCCTGATCAACAACGCCATACAGGGCAAGGCGGCCAACGTGGTCAAGCGGGGCCTGCGCAAGGCCCTGCGGGTCCGCCGGAGCATGGGCTCCGGCGAGCAGAAGGTGAAGCTCTACCACGAGGTCTTCTCGAAGCTGCCGGTCAAGAAGGGCACGGTCGTCTTCGAGAGCCACATGGGCAAGCAGTACAGCGACAGCCCGAAGGCGATCTACGAGGAGCTGGTCCGCCAGGGCGCCCCCTTCGAGGCGATCTGGTCGTACGCGGGCGCCAAGCCCACCGGCTTCCCCAAGGAGGCCACCCTGGTGCGGCGCTGGAGCTGGCCGTACCTGCGCGCCCTGGCCCAGGCAGAGTTCTGGGTCGACAACCAGGGCTTCCCGCTGGCCCTCGCCAAGCGCCCGGGGACCACGTACATCCAGACCTGGCACGGCTCCGCGCTCAAGCGGATGGGCTTCCACGAGCCCCGCACCAAGGCGCAGGGCCGCGCGGGCCAGAACCGCTTCCAGGCGGCCGTCGACCGCTTCGACCACTTCCTGATCCGCTCCGAACACGACGCCCGGACCCTCGCCAAGGGCTTCCGGCTGCGCGACGAGGTGCTGCTGCGCACGGGTTACCCGCGCAACGACGCCCTCGTCGAGGCGCAGCGCGACGAGGCGGACACCGGTGAGCGGGTACGCGGTCCGCTGGCGGCCGAGCTCGGCCTCGACCCGGACAAGAAGGTGCTGCTGTACGCGCCGACCTTCCGGGCCGGCGCGGACGGCGCGGTCGAGGGGTTCAGCTTCCCGTTCGACGTGGAGGAGTTCGCCGACCGGCTCGGCGACCGCTTCACGCTGCTGGTGCGGACCCATTACCTCAACAGCGTCTCGCTGCCGCCGTCGGTCGCGGGCCGGGTCATCGACGTGTCCCGGCACCACGACATCACCCCGCTGCTGGCCCTCGCCGACGGACTGATCACCGACTACTCGTCCGTGATGTTCGACTACGCGGTCCTGGACCGGCCGATGGTGTTCTTCGCGTACGACTACGAGAAGTACGCCAACGACATCCGCGGCACGTACTTCGACCTGAAGGAGAAGGCCCCGGGCCCGGTGGTGGCGACCGCGGACGAACTCCTCCAGGCGCTCTCCGTCTTCGAGGAGGCCGACGCCAAGTACGCGGAGGCGCGGCAGCGTTTCCTCACCGAGTTCGGCGAGTACGACCGCGGGGACGCGGCCCGCCAGATCGTCGAGAAGTTCTTCAACAGGAGCGGCAAGTGAGCCAGCAGACCGCCACCCCGGGCGGCCGTGACATCTTCCTCGTCTCCAACAACGTCGACGAACTCGGCGGCGTGACCACCTGGTCGCACCAGATGGCCCGGCTGTTCACCGAGCGCGGGCACAAGGTGCACATCGTCGGCATCGCCCCGGTCGCCGAGGAGATCCGGCAGAAGCTCCCGCAGGACCTGCCGTACGAGATGACCACGCTGTACGACGCCCACCCGCCGGCGGCGCGCCGGCTGCACGGGATCAAGGGCCGGCTGAACGCGCCCGAGCGGCGCCGCCAGGCGGCCCGCAGGGCGGGGATGCGGGCCCGGGCGGAGAAGCTGAACGACTTGTTCCGCGCCGCGCGCCCGGGCGGCGTCGTGATCGTCACCCAGGTCTGGGCGATGGAGTGGGTGGCCCTCGCCGACACCAAGGGGCTCAGCGTCATCGGCATGAGCCACGAGTCCTTCGAGGCCAGCCGGAAGTCCACCCGCGGTGAGCGGGTCCGCCGTCACTACTCCGAGGTCGACCGGCTGCTGGTGCTGACGGCCGAGGACGCGGACCTGTGGATCCGGGCGGGCATGGAGAACGTCGGCAGCATGCCGAACCCGCTGCCGTTCATGCCCGACTCCCCTGCCCCGCGCACGGAGAAGGTCGTCGCGAGCGTCGGCCGTCTCGCCTTCGAGAAGGGCGTGGACCTGCTCCTCGACGCGTGGGCCGACGCCGCCCCCCACCACCCCGAGTGGGTGCTGCGGATCTACGGGGCTGGCCTGGAGGAGCCGGCGCTGCGGGCGCACTGCACCTCGCTGGGGCTTGACGACTCCGTGGAGTGGATGGGCAGCACCGACGACGTGCTGGGCGCGCTGCGCGGGGCCTCGGTCTTCGCGCAGGCCTCACGCGCCGAGGGGTTCCCGATCACCCTGCTGGAGGCCATGGCGGCGGGCGTGCCGGTGGCCGCCTTCGACTGCGCCCCGGGCGTACGGGAGATCGTCGAGCACGGCGAGGACGGGCTGCTGGCCCGGCTGGGCAACACGATGGAGCTGGCCGGGCACCTGCGCGCGCTGATGTCGGACCGCGAGCTGCGCGACCGGCTCGGTGACACGGCCTTCCAGTCGGTCAAGCGGTACTCCAGTGCCGAGATCACCGACCGGTGGGAAGCGCTGTTCTCCTTCCTGGAGCGCTGAGCAGCCCTCGGGCACGTACGGAGCCGCCCGCCCCGGACACGTCCGGGGCGGGCGGCTCCTGTGTCAGCCCCGTGCGGATCAGGGCTTGTGGACGTCCCGGTGCGCGTCCCTGTGCGCGTCCTTGCGAGCGGCCTTGTTGGCCTCCCAGCCGGCCCACGCGGAGGTGACCATCTCGCGGACGTCGTGCCGGGCCTTCCAGCCCAGCTCTGCGGTGATCTTGTCGGCCGAGGCCACGACCTTCGCCGGGTCTCCGGCGCGGCGCGGGACGATCACCGGCGGGACGTCGTGCCCGGTGTTGGTGTTCAGGAGCTCGACCATCTGGGCGACCGAGACGCCCTCGCCGCGCCCGATGTTGACGGTGAGGTCCTTGTACTCCCCCGCCGCGGCCCACTCGGCGAGCTTGCGGGCCGCCGCCACGTGGGCCTCCGCGAGGTCCTCGACGTGGATGTAGTCGCGGATGCAGGTGCCGTCCGGGGTCGGGTAGTCGTTGCCGAAGATCTTGGCGCCCTCGCCCGAGTCGTAGCGCTCGAAGACCATCGGGACCAGGTTGAAGACGCCGGTGTCGGCGAGCTCGGGGGTCGCGGCGCCCGCCACGTTGAAGTAGCGCAGGCATGCGGTGGCGATGCCGTGCGCCTTGCCGGCGGCGCGGATCAGCCACTCGCCGGCCAGCTTGGTCTCGCCGTACGGGCTCAGCGGCGCGCACGGGGTGTCCTCGGTGACCAGGTCCACGTCGGGCATGCCGTAGACGGAGGCGGAGGAGGAGAAGAGGACGTTGCGGATGCCCGCATCGGCCACGGCCTGGAGCAGGACCGTGAGGCCCTGCACGTTCTCGTGGTAGTAGTACAGCGGCTTCTCGACGGACTCGCCGACCTGCTTCTTGCCCGCGAGGTGCACCACACCGGTGATCTTGTGCTCGCGGATGGTCTTGTCGAGGATCAGCCGGTCCAGGACCGAGCCGACCACCAGCGGTACGCCCTCGGGGACGCGGTTCTCGTTGCCCGTGGAGAGGTCGTCGAGGACGACCACCTTCTCCCCCGCGAGCAGCATCGCCCGGACGACGTGCGCGCCGATGTATCCGGCGCCACCGGTGATCAGAAACGTCATGTGTATCTCCTGGTCCTGTCCGACTTCGGTGTGAAAGGTGTGAGAGGGCTGTCAGCCCGTCCCGTGGCCTGCCCGGGCCCGGTGGAGGCGGTTGCGTACGAGGTACAGCGCGCCCTCGGCCCCGGGCGCCAGGCGCAGCGCGAGGGCGCCGGCCCCCGTGCGGTACGGCTGCGCCAGCAGAACACCGTACCGGCTGCTGGGCAGGGCCCGGCGGCGAAGGAGCCGGCCCCGGGGGCGCAGGGAGGTGAACACGGAGGTCCCGTCGGCGCACTCCACCCCCACCCCGACGTTCCACGCCTGCATCCGGCGCAGTCCCCGGCGGCGGCCCGTGGCGGCCAGATCGGCGAGGCGGAAGGGCAGCAGCGCGACCCAGCCGCCGTTGCGGTCGGGGCGCAGCTCCACCGGCTGGGCGAGGACCGGGTCGCCGCCGGCGCGCGGCAGGAAGCGCAACTGCGCGGTGCGCGGACCGGCCTCGGCGAGACGGCCGTACAGGTCGTGCACGCGGATCCGGACCGCGGCGCGGCCGGCCGGCTCGGCGTCGACGGTGACGGGCAGCCCGTCCGTCGGCAGCGTGGCCAGGCCGTCGAGCGGGACCGGGAGCTCCTCGCTCCACACCGGCGCCCCGTCGGCGTCGGCCGCGTACGGGGGCAGTAGGCGCGGGGGCTCGGCGGCCAGCCGGGTGAGTCGCTCGACGTCGGCGGGCGGGGTGGGGGTGGCGCGCAGCACCGCGACGATCCAGCGGGCGTGGGGCGCGGCGGACTCGATGTCGGCCTCGGCGAAGGTGGCGACGTACTCGCGGGTAAGGGTCCACCAGGCGGCCTGGTGCGCGGGGTCGTTGCCGAGCTCGCGCAGGTACATGCGCAGGTCGTACTCCAGGAACTTCACCTGGCAGGCGCTGCCCAGCTCCGGGGAGGCGGCGGCGAGCGTCCGGGAGGCCGTGCGGTGGGCCTCGATGCGGGCCCGCCAGTTCGAGACGTCCTTGCGGTCCAGGGAGATCGACACCTGGGCGGCGCTGCGGCGCACGTGCCAGACGTACACGAGGTCGCCGACGACGGCGATGCGCGGAGCGGCGGCCAGCACCCGGGCGGTGAAGGCGAAGTCCTCGTAGACGAACCGGCCGTCGGGGAAGCGCAGGCCGTGCTTCTCCAGGAAGGCGCGGTCGTACAGCTTGTTGACGCAGAGGGTGTCCCGGACCAGCTCCGGGCGGTCCGCCGGCCGCTCGATGACGTCGCCGGGGGTGTAGAGCCCCGGCATCCACGGCACGTCGTGGTGCTGCGGCAGCTCGCGCCGCACGGCGGCGCCGACGGTCACCTGGGCGCGGTGCTCCTCCGCGGCGCGCACCAGGGCCTCGGCCGCGCCCGTTGGCAGGATGTCGTCGCTGTCGAGGAACAGGACGTACGGGGCGGTCGCGACGGCGATCCCGTCGTTGCGCGGGGTGCCGCACCCCCCGCTGTTCTCCGTACGGTGAACGACCTTGAGGCGGGGGTGTACGGCGGCCAGCTCGTCCAGGACCCGCGCGGTGCCGTCGGACGAGGCGTCGTTCACGGCGATGACCTCGGCGACCACCGGGCCCTGGGCGAGAGCCGAGGAGACGGCCTCGCCCACGAGCCCGGCGTCGTTGTACGCGATCACCACGACGGAAACGGTGGGGAGGTTGCTGCTGTTCACCCGAAGGATCCTAGGCGACCCGCGTAAAGACGCCTTCAATGCCGCCCGGGTGCCCTCTGGGGGAACCGGACTAGAACGGCCGGAATTCGTCGTACTCCTGCTGCGCCGAGTCCCCGCGCTTCGCGTCCTTCTCCTTGCGGCGCTGGGTGGCCGGACGCGGGGCTTCCATACGGTGGTCCTCACCGCGGCGGCCCAGCATCTCGGCGCCGGCCATCATGGTCGGCTCCCAGTCGAAGACGACCGCGTTCTCGTCGGATCCGATGGCCACGCCGTCGCCGGCGCGGGCGCCGGCCTTCCTCAGCGCGTCCTCGACACCGAGGCGGTTGAGGCGGTCCGCGAGGTAGCCCACGGCCTCGTCGTTGTTGAAGTCGGTCTGGCGGACCCAGCGCTCGGGCTTCTCGCCGCGCACGTTGTAGACGTCCTCGGCCTCGTCGTAGGTGACGGTGAAGCCGGCGTCGTCCACGGCCTTCGGGCGGATGACGATACGGGTCGCCTCCTCCTTCGGCTTGCGGGCGCGGGCCTTGGCGATGACCTCGGCGAGGAAGTAGGAGAGCTCCTTCAGACCCGTACGGGCGACCGCGGAGACCTCGAAGACCTTGTAACCGCGCGCCTCCAGGTCCGGGCGGACCATGTCGGCGAGCTCCTGGCCGTCCGGGATGTCGACCTTGTTCAGGACGACGAGGCGGGGGCGCTTCTCCAGGCCGCCGCCGTAGAGCTTGAGCTCCTCCTCGATGACGTCGAGGTCGGCGACCGGGTCGCGGTCGGACTCCAGCGTGGCGGTGTCCAGCACGTGCACCAGCACGGAGCAGCGCTCGACGTGGCGCAGGAACTCCAGGCCGAGGCCCTTGCCCTGGCTGGCGCCCGGGATCAGGCCCGGGACGTCGGCGATCGTGTAGACGGTCGAGCCGGCCGTGACGACGCCCAGGTTCGGGACGAGGGTGGTGAAGGGGTAGTCCGCGATCTTCGGCTTGGCGGAGGAGAGCACCGAGATCAGCGAGGACTTGCCGGCGCTCGGGAAGCCGACCAGCGCCACGTCGGCGACGGTCTTGAGCTCCAGGACGATGTCGCCGGTGGTACCGGGGACGCCGAGGAGGGCGAAGCCGGGCGCCTTGCGGCGGGCGGAGGAGAGCGCAGCGTTGCCGAGACCGCCCCGGCCGCCCTCGGCGGCGACGTAGGTGGTGCCCTGGCCGACGAGGTCGGCGAGGACGTTGCCCTCCTTGTCGAGGACGACGGTGCCGTCCGGCACGGGCAGGACCAGGTCCTGGCCGTCCTTGCCGGAGCGGTTGCCGCCCTCGCCGGGCTTGCCGTTGGTGGCCTTGCGGTGGGGGCTGTGGTGGTAGTCCAGCAGGGTGGTGATCGCCTGCTCCACCACCAGGATCACGTCGCCGCCACGGCCGCCGTTGCCGCCGTCGGGGCCGCCGAGCGGCTTGAACTTCTCCCGGTGAACGGAGGCGCAGCCGTGGCCCCCGTTACCCGCGGCGACATGCAGCTCGACGCGGTCCACGAAGGTGGTCATGGTTGTTCCTCCAGTTACATGCGGGAATGTCCCGGGCAGGCCTTGCCGCCCATTAAACGTCTGTACGTACCAACACGCCGAGGGCGGACCTCTCTTCCCGGCTTGCGCCGGAAAGAGCTGAGATCCGCCCTCGGGAAGTTACGAACGCTTGATCAGCCGAAGCTGGATCAGGCGGCCGGAACGATGTTGACGACCTTGCGGCCACGGTGCGTGCCGAACTCGACGGCACCGGCCTGCAGCGCGAACAGCGTGTCGTCGCCACCGCGACCGACACCCGAACCCGGGTGGAAGTGGGTGCCGCGCTGGCGGACGAGGATCTCACCAGCGGAGACGACCTGACCGCCGAAGCGCTTCACGCCGAGCCGCTGGGCATTGGAGTCGCGCCCGTTCCGGGTGGACGATGCGCCCTTCTTGTGTGCCATGTCTCAGTCCCTCTTACTTCGCAGCCGCGGGGATACCGGTGACCTTGATCGCCGTGTACTGCTGGCGGTGACCCTGGCGACGGCGGTAGCCGGTCTTGTTCTTGTAGCGCAGGATGTCGATCTTGGCGCCCTTGTGGTGGTCCACAATCTCGGCCGTGACCTTGATGCCGGCCAGGACCCACGGGTCGCTGGTCACGGCGTCGCCGTCGACAACGAGCAGGGTCGAGAGCTCGACCGTGTCGCCAACCTTGGCAGTGGAAATCTTGTCAACCTCAACGATGTCACCAACAGCAACCTTGTGCTGGCGACCACCGCTGCGCACGATGGCGTACACGCGGATCTCTCTCTCACTCGGGGCGGATGCTCCTGAAGCCAGCCGCTCAGTCGGGCCGGGGCCCGCACTGATCCGGAATGGACGAGCGGCCTCTCCCGTACGACGCTTGCGCGTGCGCGGCGGGAGGAAGGTGCTCAGGAGCGCGGCGCGCAGAACGGTAATCGTTCAAGACACGCCGACGGTCTAGGTTACGGGGCCGGTTCCTAAGGGTCAAACCGGGCCCGCGCGGCCGTGGGCCCCGCCTCGCGGCGGGGCCCACGGTCATGCCTCAGCGTGGATCAGGCTTCGGTCGGAGCCGAGACGGAGGGCAGAGTCTGCTGCTCGGCCGCCGCGGTCTTCTTCGTCGCCCGCTTGGCCGCGGTCTTCTTGGTCGTGGCCGCCTTCTTGGCCACGGTCTTCTTGGCCGCCGTCGCCTTCTTGGCGGTGGTGGCCTTCTTCGCCGCGGTCGCCTTCTTGGCCGGAGCCTTCCTGGCGGCCTTCTTGACCGGAGCGGCCTCCTCAGCGGGGGCCTCCGGCTCCGGCTCGCTCGCCGGGGCCTCCACGACCACCACGGCGGCCTCCGCCGCGCCTGCCGGGGAACCGGCGGGTGCGGTGGCCTTACGGGTGGCACGGCGGCGCGGACGGGCCGGCGCGGCCTCCGCCACGGGGGCCTCCTCGGCCGCGGCGACGACCGGCTCGGGCTCGGGCACGACGGCCGGCTCCGGCTCGGGCTCCGTCACGACGACCGGCTCCGGGGCCTCCTCGGCCGCGGTCGCCGGGGCGGTGGCCTTACGGGTCGCGCGGCGACGGGTACGGCCCTTCGGCGCGGCCTCCTCGACCGGAGCGGCCTCGACCGGAGCGGCCTCGACCGTCTCCGCGGCCTCCACGGCCTCGGTGACGACCTCGGCGGCCGGCTCCAGGACGGTGTCGGCCGGCGCGGTCACCGGCTCGGCGACGACCTCGGCCACGGGGGCCGGCGCCTGCGCCGGGGCGGCCACACCGCGCGGGGCGCCCGCCGGAGCGGTCGCCTTGCGGGTGGCGCGGCGACGGTTGCGACGGCCGCTCAGGCCCGCAGCGGCCTCCGCCTCGGCGGGGCTGCTGTACAGCTCCTCGTCCGCGACGAACTCGGGCTCGGGCAGCGCCCGCGGCGCGGCGGCCTCGGCGGCCACCTCGGCCTCGGACTCGAACTCCATCTCGACCGTCTCGACCTCGTGGTCGTGCTGGTCGAACTCCGCCTTGCCGCCGCGGCGCTTGGAACGCTTGCCGTTGCCGCCGCCGCCGATCGCCGTCGGCGTCTCCATGTGCACGATGACACCGCGGCCGTTGCAGTGGACGCAGGTCTCGGAGAAGGACTCCAGCAGACCCTGACCCACCCGCTTGCGGGTCATCTGGACCAGGCCCAGCGAGGTCACCTCGGCCACCTGGTGCTTGGTCCGGTCGCGGCCCAGGCACTCCAGCATGCGCCGCAGGACCAGGTCGCGGTTGGACTCCAGGACCATGTCGATGAAGTCGATGACGACGATGCCGCCCAGGTCGCGCAGCCGCAGCTGGCGCACGATCTCCTCGGCCGCCTCCAGGTTGTTCCTGGTGACGGTCTCCTCGAGGTTGCCGCCCTGACCGGTGAACTTGCCGGTGTTGACGTCGATGACGATCATCGCCTCGGTCTTGTCGATCACAAGCGAACCGCCCGAGGGCAGCCACACCTTGCGGTCGAGCGCCTTGGCGAGCTGCTCGTCGATCCGGTACGTCGCGAAGACGTCGACCTCGGAGGTCCAGCGGGACAGCCTGTCGGCCAGGTCCGGGGCCACGTGGTTCACGTAGCCGTGGATGGTCTCCCAGGCGCCGTCACCGCTGACGATGACCTTCGAGAAGTCCTCGTTGAAGATGTCGCGCACGACGCGGACGGTCATGTCCGGCTCGCCGTACAGCAGGCTCGGCGAAGAGGTCGAGATCTGCTTCGACTTCTTCTGGATGTCCTCCCACTGGGCCTGCAGGCGCTCGACGTCGCGGCGCAGCTCGTCCTCGCTCGCACCCTCGGCGGCGGTGCGCACGATGACGCCCGCGTCCTCGGGGACGATCTTCTTGAGGATGGTCTTCAGGCGCGCGCGCTCGGTGTCGGGCAGCTTGCGGCTGATGCCGGTCATAGAGCCCTCGGGCACGTAGACCAGGTAGCGGCCGGGCAGCGACACCTGGCTGGTCAGGCGGGCGCCCTTGTGGCCGATGGGGTCCTTGGTGACCTGCACCAGGACCGACTGGCCGGACTTGAGGGCGGACTCGATGCGGCGCGGCCCGTTGGCCATGCCGAGCGCCTCGAAGTTGACCTCACCGGCGTACAGGACCGCGTTGCGGCCCTTGCCGATGTCGATGAAAGCGGCCTCCATGGACGGCAGCACGTTCTGGACCTTGCCCAGGTAGACGTTGCCGACGTACGAGGTGGCCTCTTCCTTGTTGACGTAGTGCTCGACGAGCACGTTGTCCTCGAGGACGCCGATCTGGGTGCGCTCGCCGGCCTGGCGGACGACCATCACGCGCTCGACGGCCTCACGGCGGGCCAGGAACTCGGCCTCGGTGATGATCGGCACGCGGCGGCGGCCCTGCTCGCGGCCTTCGCGGCGGCGCTGCTTCTTCGCCTCCAGGCGGGTCGAGCCCTTGATGGACTGGACCTCGTCGGACGGCTCGGCCTTCTCACGGGCCGGGCGCGGCTCGCGGACCTTGACGACGGTGCGTACGCCGTCCTCCTCGGCCGCCTCGGTGGTGACCTCGGCGGGCTCACCGCTGCGGCGGCGACGGCGACGGCGGCGACGGCTGGAGCTGGAGCCGAGGGCCTCTTCGGCCTCCTCGTCCTCTTCCTCCTCAGCCTCGTGCTCCTCGGCCTCTGCCTCCGCCTCTTCCTCGGCGGACTCGTCGAGGTCGGCGGACTCGCCACGACGGCGGCGACGGCCACCGCGACGGCGGCGGCGCGAGGGGCGCTCGCCCGACTCGTCGCCCTCCTCGAATTCGGCGGACTCCTCTTCGAGCTCGGCCTCGGGCTCCTCCTCGGCGAGTACGTCGGGGAGGGAGACCGGCGCGGACTCGGCGACCGGGGCGGCCTCGGCGGCGCCGCGCCCACGGCGACGGCGGCGGCCTGCGGGCTGCGGGGCGGGGGTCTGGACGACCTCGGCCTGGGCCTCCGTCTCCTCCTCCTCGACCTCCTCGGCCGGGGCGGCGGCGCGGGCTGCCGCAGCTGCCATGGCCGCGGTCTCGGGGGTCTGGAACATCGGCTCGGCGAAGACCGGGGCCTGGAAGACGGCCACGGCGGGACGCGCGGCGCGGCGGGCCCGGGCCGGGGCGGCGGGCGCCTCGGTCTCGGCGGCCGCAGGCTGCGCGGGGGCGGCCGGGGCGGTGGTGGAACGGGTGGCGCGGCGGCGGCCGCCTCGCTTCGGGGAGTCCAGGGCGTCGGCCACGGTGAAGGCGCGGGCGGCGGCCTTGGGGGCCTCCTCGGCCACGGCCGGGGCCTCGTCCTCAACGGGTGCCGGGGCGGCCGGAGCGGCCACGGCGCGGGTGGCGCGGCGACGGGCACGCGGAGCGGGAGCGGCGGGAGCCTCCTCCTCGACCACGGGCGCGGCCTCGGCGGCCGGAGCCTCGACGACCTCGGCTGCCGGGGCGGCCTCGGCGGCCGGAGCGGCGACGGCGCGGGTCGCCCGACGGCGGGCACGCGGAGCGGGAGCGGCCGGAGCCTCCTCCTCGACCACGGGCGCGGCCTCGGCGGCCGGAGCCTCGGGAGCGGCGACGGCGCGGGTGGCACGACGACGGGCACGCGGAGCGGGAGCGGCGGGCTCCTCGGCCACGGCGGCCGGGGCCTCGACGGGCGCAGCCGGGGCGGCGGCCTCGGCGGCCGGGGTCTCGGGAGCGGCCACGGCGCGGGTCGCGCGGCGGCGGGTACGAGCGGGGGCGGCGGCCGGAGCGGCCTCCTCCACGGGGGCGGCCGGGGCGGCCTCCGTCACCGGGCTCGCCTCTGCGGCGGTGGCGCCGGGCGGCCCGGCGGGCCGGGAAGCGGCGCGGCGACGCCTGCGCGGAGGCAGGTTGTCACTCGGGCTGCTGTTGTCGGCGTTGCCGGCGGTGGTGGTGTCGTTTTCGTTGTTGAGCATTGCGGGCGGTTCTCCCGTCACGCTCCCGGGCGCCGCGGCTGACTTCCGGTCCGGCACGGCTCCGCGCAATGAGCGCGGAACCGGCCTCCGGGGCGCGTTCGCCACACGGGAACTCAGTTCATGGCCGCCGGTTCCGTACGTGTTGTCCGTACGGCCTGGCGGAAGTCTTCAGGTCTGTGCGCGGCCCGACCCAGGTGGCTCCCGAGTGCCAGGGCTGCGCGACGGCGACGTTCCTTACGCGGCGGGACCTTCCGGCGCCTTCGCGTCGGCGGCTACGGCGGCCGTGGGTGGGGCGGCCGTATCAGCCTCGCGGTCGGGCGCGAGCGGGTCGGTCACCGTGCCGGACTCCTCGTCGAAGAGCCCCTGCGCCAGCCTGGTCACCGCTGAGGGGACCGGCGGCGCCAGGTCGGCCACAGCTCGGAGACCGGACAGGACGTCGTCGGGTCGCACGGCAGGTGTCAGATGCCGAACAACCAGCCGCAGTATCGCACAGGCATCGTCCAGGGGCCTATCAGCCGGGGCGGGAAGGGCCTCCAGGGTGACGACGGCGCCGCGCGTGTCGAAGGTCCTCATGCCGTTCTTGGTGCGGCGCTGCACCTCCACGGTCTCGGCGGCGAGGAAGGCCGCCACGGCCCGCTCGGCCTCGGCGGGCTCCACGCCGTCCAGGCGCAGCTCCCACACCGAGGCGGTGAGCCGGTCCGCGAGGCCCGAGGTACGGGCCTCCACGGCGTCGATGATGTCGAGCCCGGCCGGCATCGACTCGTCGAGCAGCTCGCGGAGCTTCTCGGGGTCGCGGGACTCGGCGAGGGCGATCTCCAGGTACTCGGCCTCGCTGCCGGTCCCGGTCGGGGCGGCGTTCGCGTACGAGACGCGGGGGTGCGGGGTGAAGCCGGCCGAGTACGCCATCGGCACCTCGGCGCGGCGCAGGGCCCGTTCGAAGGCGCGCTGGAAGTCGCGGTGGCTGGTGAACCGGAGGCGGCCGCGCTTGGTGTAGCGCAGTCGGATGCGCTGCACCACCGGTGCGGGAGGCGGGCCTTCGGGCTGTCGCTTGCCCAGTGGTTCTTCTCCTTGTGCGGGGCTCCGCGGCTCGCGCGTCGCCCTGAGCGTCTGTGGGACCTGCCGGCCACGCCCGGCCTCCGGCTCACCCCTGCCGTTCGTGGAGGGAGATCTCGGGAGCGGGCGTGTTGCCTGCGGCTGTCGTCCTACCCAGAGTACGCGCCCGTGACCTCGCCGGTTCCCGGGAAGGGGGACCGAAGAGCGCCTGCCGTACGGAAGCTCGCGCCTCCCGCACCGCGAGGCGCGAGCTGCGCCACACCTCGCGGACGAGGTGTCCGGCGGGGGTGAGCACGTGCCGGCGGACCCAGGCCGCGGGGCGGGCGACGAGGCCGCGCCACAGCCGGAGGAGTCCGCGGCCGAGGGCGCGGCTGACGCGGCCGGCGAGGTGCCAGGCGGCGGCGACGAAGTGCCCGAGGGGCGTGAGCACGTAGCGGTAAAGGCCCCGCGCGGCCCAGGCCACGCCGTGCCCGAGGGGGGTCAGGAGATAGCGGTACGTCCCGACCGCGGCCGGGACGGCGACGTACCGCCACAGCGCGGCCCACGGCCACACGAACAGGGCCTTCGCCAGCCAGCCGAGCGCGGCCCCGGCGCTCCGGGCCAGCCGGACCAGGCCTCGGCCGGCCGGGGTGAGGACGTACTGGTACAGCCCGCGCGCCAGCCAGGCGATGCCCCGGGCCGGCGGCACCAGCAGGTACCGGTACGCGGCGGCGAGCGTCCAGGCGACCGCGCCGCCGGCCGGCCGCAGCAGGTACCGGTACAGCGCGGCGGCGACGGGGACCAGTACGTACCGCCACAACGCCACCCACGGCCACACGAACAGGGCCTTCGCCAGCCAGCCGACCGCCTGCCCGAGGGGGACGAGGAGCCGGCGCCACAGGGCGGCGCCGACGGGCGCGAGGACGTACCGCCCCAGCGCGGCCCACGGCCAGTAGAAGACGGCGAGGGCCAGCCACTTCAGGACCAGTCCCGTACCTCGGGCCAGCCAGGCCAGTCCGTGCCCGACCGGAGCCAGGACGTACCGGACGAGCCGGCTGAACAGCCGGGCCAGCGCGTCTCCGGCCGGGCGCAGGGCGCGGCGGTGCACGCTGCGGGCCCCTAGGACCAGCAGGTCCCAGGCCATCCGCAGCGGCAGCACGATCACGACGGCCAGGATCCGCACCGGGATCCGGACCACCGCGAAGACGCACCCTTGGCCGCCGGGTCCGGGCTCGTGCCTGCCGTGTTTTTCCAGGTCCATGCACGTGACGACGCACGCAGGGCCCGCACCGTTGCACGCGGGCCCCGCGATCAGCCGAACGAAGACGCCCCCCACCGTTCCCGGTGAGGGGCGTCTCGCGGGCTGCGTCAGCCCGAGGTCACTTCGCGACCGACAGCGGCAGCAGCTTCTTGCCGGTCGGGCCGATCTGGATCTCGGTCTGCATCTGAGGACACACACCGCAGTCGAAGCACGGGGTCCAGCGGCAGTCGTCGACCTCGGTCTCGTCGAGGGCGTCCTGCCAGTCCTCCCAGAGCCAGTCCTTGTCGAGACCGGAGTCCAGGTGGTCCCAGGGCAGTACCTCCTCGTACGTGCGCTCACGCGTCGTGTACCAGGCCACGTCCACGCCGTACGCGGGCAGCGTCTTCTCCGCCGCCTCCATCCAGCGGTCGTACGAGAAGTGCTCGCGCCAGCCGTCGAAGCGGCCGCCCGACTCGTACACGGCTCGGATGACGTCGCCGATGCGGCGGTCACCGCGCGAGAGGAGGCCCTCGACGATGCCCGGCTTGCCGTCGTGGTAGCGGAAGCCGATGGAGCGGCCGTACTTCTTGTCGCCGCGGATCTTGTCGCGGAGCTTGCCCAGGCGGGCGTCCGTTTCCTCGGCCGACAGCTGCGGCGCCCACTGGAACGGGGTGTGCGGCTTGGGGACGAACCCGCCGATGGACACCGTGCAGCGGATGTCGTTCTGGCCGGAGACCTCGCGGCCCTTGGCGATGACGTTGACCGCCATGTCGCCGATCTGGAGGACGTCGTCGTCGGTCTCGGTCGGCAGGCCGCACATGAAGTACAGCTTCACCTGACGCCAGCCGTTGCCGTAGGCGGTGGCGACGGTCCGGATCAGGTCCTCTTCCGAGACCATCTTGTTGATGACCTTGCGCATGCGCTCGGAGCCGCCCTCGGGGGCGAAGGTCAGACCGGAGCGGCGGCCGTTGCGGGTCAGCTCGTTGGCCAGGTCCACGTTGAACGCGTCCACACGGGTCGACGGCAGGGACAGGCCCACCTTGTCGTCCGTGTAGCGGTCCGCGAGGCCCTTGGCGATGTCGGCGATCTCCGTGTGGTCCGCGGACGACAGGGAGAGGAGGCCGACCTCCTCGAAGCCGGTGGCCTTCAGACCGCGCTCCACCATCTCGCCGATGCCGGTGATGCTTCGCTCCCGCACGGGGCGCGTGATCATGCCGGCCTGGCAGAAACGGCAGCCGCGGGTGCAGCCGCGGAAGATCTCCACCGACATCCGCTCGTGGACGGTCTCGGCGAGCGGGACCAGCGGCTGCTTGGGGTAGGGCCACTCGTCGAGGTCCATGACGGTGTGCTTGGAGACCCGGTACGGGACACCCGACTTGTTGGGTGCGACGCGGGCGATGCGGCCGTCCGGCAGGTAGTCGACGTCGTAGAAGCCGGGCACGTAGACCTGGCCCGTCCTGGCGAGGCGGAAGAGGACCTCCTCGCGGCCGCCCGGCCGCCCCTCGGCCTTCCACGTGCGGATGATCTCGGTCATGTCGAGGACGGCCTGCTCGCCGTCGCCGATGACCGCGCAGTCGATGAACTCCGCGATCGGCTCGGGGTTGAAGGCCGCGTGGCCGCCCGCGAGGACGATCGGGTGGTCGACCGTACGGTTCCTGGCCTCCAGCGGGATGCCCGCGAGGTCCAGCGCCGTGAGCATGTTCGTGTAGCCCAGCTCCGTGGAGAAGGACAGGCCGAACACGTCGAACGCCGAGACCGGGCGGTGGCTGTCCACCGTGAACTGCGGCACGTTGTGCTCGCGCATCAGTTCTTCGAGGTCGGGCCACACGCTGTAGGTGCGCTCGGCGAGGACGCCCTCGCGCTCGTTGAGCACTTCGTAGAGGATCATGACGCCCTGGTTGGGCAGCCCGACTTCGTACGCGTCCGGGTACATCAGCGCCCAGCGGACGTCGCAGCTCTCCCACGGCTTCACCGTGGAGTTGAGTTCACCGCCGACGTACTGGATGGGCTTCTGCACGTGCGGAAGCAGGGCCTCAAGCTGAGGGAAGACCGATTCGGTCATCACGCGACTTTCGTGAAGCGGGCAGGGGGCAGCTCTCAAGCGTACCCCGAGGCTCAGCCGCCCCCTCCCACATGATCATCCCAGCGCCGCCCGCAGTCCCCGCTTGGAAGCCTTCGCCCAGATGTCCGGAAGCTCCCCTTCGAGCCGTGCGGCCAGGGCCTCCTCGTGGGCGTAGAGCACGCCCCAGGTGAAGGCGGACTCCCCGGCGCCCTCCGCCTGGACGGCGAGGCCGTGCAGGGCGTCGCGGGCGACCACGCTGTCCTGGTGGTCGCCGAGCAGGGACTGGACCCGCTTGATGGCCTTGGCCAGGCGTTTCGCCGGTTTGCCGAGCGCGGGCGCGGCCGCCTCCGCCGCGTACCGGGCGCGTTTGGCCGCCTTGCGGGCCTCGTGCAGGGCCAGGTCGCGCTCGTGGCCCTCGGCGAGGGCGAGTGCCGTGTCGACGCGGCCGGCGAGGCGTTCGTAGTCGCGCAGGACGGCCTTCGGCAGGACGCGCTCGGCCAGCCCGCGGGCGTTCTTGCGCAGCGGGGGCTCGTCCAGCACGGCGTCGAGGGAGTCGAGCAGGGTGAGGTAGCGCGCGCTGTCGAGCGCGGCCAGGACCCGGCGGCGCGATCCGGAGCGGCGGGTGGCGTTCCACGTGCGCAGCCGGCCGCGGACCGGGCCGAGCAACAGGGTGCGCGGCAGCTCGTCGAGGCGGGCCTGGACCCGCTCCATCAGGACCTCCTGGTCGCGGTCGACGCCGAGTTCGGCGGCGAGCCAGCGCAGTTCCTCGCCGAGCGGGTCGGTGACGGTGCGGTCCAGCACCTTGCGGTACGTCTTGAAGGCGCTGCGCAGGCGGCGGGTGGCGACCCGCATTTGGTGGACGGAGTCCGGGAGGCCCCGCCGCACGGCCGGGTCCTGGGCGATCAGGGCGTCGCGCTGCTCGCGCAGGTACGCCAGGACGTACGCGCCCGCCGTGCCGTCGGAGGCTTCGTCCCCGGACCGGGCCGGCGGCGCGGTGCCGGTCTCGGCCAGCGCCCGGGCGAGCTTCGAGGGGGCGTCGGAGACCTTCAGCCCGGCCTTGCGGAAGGTCTTCTCGACAGCGTCGAGCAGCCCGGGGTCGACGCCGTCGGCGAGCTCCACCTCGACCTCGGTCCAGGTGGCGGTGGCCTCGCCCCGCTCGGCCCGGACCGTGTCGGTGCTCAGTTCCGCGAGCAGGGCTCCGCCTGCGTCCAGAAGGTGGCTGACCCGGCGCGAGGAGAGGAGCCTGACCTGCGGCTCCAGTCCGGCGGCCCGTACCCGCGAGCGGAGCAGGGCGGCGAGCGTGCGCGGGACCGTGTCGCTGAGCGCGGCCCCGATCTCGTCGCGCACCCCCGGGGAGACGGGCAGTTTGAGGTGCCAGCCGGCGTCGGCGCCGCCGGTTCTGCGCCGCAGGGTGAGGCCGTCGGCCGCGAGCCGCTGGTCGGGGGTGTCGTAGTAGACGGCGTCGAGGTCGACGGTGCCCTGATCGGACACGGCCGCGATCGCGGCCGTGCCCGTCAGGTCCGGGACTCCCCGCCGGGCCGACTTCGCCTGAGAGAACTCGAATTTCCGCTCGATCTCGCGTTTCGTGTCCGCCATAGACCGAACTTAGTCCTGAACGGATCACGTCGGCAGGGTGAACGGGGCATCAGGCCGACAATGGCCGCTGCACCTTGATCGACTGCAACAGCCCGATGGCCACCCACACCGCGAACATCGACGAACCTCCGTACGAGACGAAGGGCAGCGGGAGCCCGGCCACCGGCATGATCCCGAGGTTCATCCCGATGTTCTCGAAGGCCTGGAAGGCGAACCAGGCGATGATCCCGGCGCACACGATCGTCCCGTAGAGCTCGGTGGTCTCCCGGGCGATCATGCAGGCGCGCCACAGCACGATGCCGAGCAGCAGCAGGATCAGCCCGGCCCCGACGAAGCCCAGCTCCTCCCCCGCCACCGTGAAGACGAAGTCGGTCTGCTGCTCCGGCACGAACTGGCCGGTGGTCTGGGAGCCCTTGAAGAGCCCTGATCCGGTCAGCCCGCCGGAGCCGATCGCGATGCGCGCCTGGTTGGTGTTGTAGCCCACGCCGGCGGGGTCGAGTTCGGGGTTGGCGAAGGCCGCGAAGCGGTTGATCTGGTACTCGTCCAGGACGCCGAGCTGCCATATCAGGACGGCCCCGCCCACGCCCGAGCCGATCAGGCCCAGCACCCAGCGGTTGGAGGCCCCCGAGCCCAGCAGCACGCCGAGCACGATGACGACCATGACCATGACGGACCCGAGGTCGGGCATCAGCATGACGATGCCCATCGGGGCGGCGGCCAGGCAGAGTGCCTTGACGACCGTGCGGTGGTCCGGGTGGGTGAGGTCGCCCGCGTCCACCCGGGTGGCCAGCAGCACCGCCATGACCAGGATGATCGTGATCTTCACGAACTCGGAGGGCTGGAGGGAGAACCCGCCGCCGATCACGATCCACGCGTGGGCGCCGTTGATGGTGGCGCCGAGCGGGGTGAGCACGGCGAGGATCAGCACGAGCGAGAGCCCGTAGAGGACCGGCACCGCACCGCGCAGGGTGCGGTGGCCGAGCCAGACGGTGCCGATCATCAGCACGAGGCCGATGCCGGTGTTCAGGGCGTGCCGCAGGAGGAAGTAGTACGGGTCCCCCTGGTTCAGGGAGGTCCGGTTGCGGGTCGCCGACCACACCAGCAGGGAGCCGATGAAGGACAGGGCGAGTGCGGAGAGGAGTATCGGCCAGTCGAGCCGGCGCACCACCGAGTCGCGGGCGGTGAGCTTGGCCATCGCCCCGCGCTCGGGCGCGTACCGGGAGACGGAGAACTTGTTGGCGGTCTGCATGTCGGTTTCGGTCCTCAGTCCTGCCGCGCGGGGGGCGGGGCGGGCGGCCCGGCGAGCACGGGCGGAGCCAGCTCCTCCGGGGACGGCGGCACGTACGGCCGGATGTCGGGCGAGTCGATGGAACCGTCGGGGCGGATCCTCGGCAGTTTCGCCTCGGGCGCCAGCAGCAGGGCCTTCTTCAGGTCCTGCTTCCCGTCCATGCTCAGACCGTAGATGGCGTTGTAGAGGTTGCGCACGGCGGGGCCGGAGGCTCCGGAGCCGGTGCCACCCTGGGAGATCGTCATGACGATCGTGAAGTCCTTGGTGTAGGTGGCCAGCCAGGACGTGGTCTGCTTGCCGTAGACCTGGGCGGTGCCGGTCTTGGCGTGCATCGGGATCTTGTCCATCGGCCAGCCGATGAAGCGCCAGGCGGCGGTGCCGCCGGGCTCGGCGACGGAGCGCAGGCCCTTGTCGAGGTTGGCGATGGTCTCGGCGTTGATCGGCAGCCTGCCATGGGGCTTGGGCTTGATCATCTCGATGCGCTTGCCGTCGGGGCTGATCACCGCCTTGCCGACCGTGGGGTCGTAGAGGGTGCCCCCGTTGCTGATGGCGGAGTACGCGGTGGCCATCTGGATGGGGGTGACGAGGACATCGCCCTGGCCGATGGCGAAGTTGATGCTGTCGTACGCCTTCAGCTGGTTGCCTTCGAGGCAGCTCTCGTAGGCGATCTGCTCGACGTAGGTGCCGCCCTTCTTGCCCTGCTTGCACCAGGAGTTCTTGTTGGCCGCCCAGAAGCTCTGCTTCCACTTGCGGTCCGGGATGCGCCCGGTGACCTCGTTCGGCAGGTCGATCCCGGTCTCGGCGCCGAGTCCGAACTCGCGGGCGGTCCGGTAGAACCAGTCGTGGGCGTCCTTCTTGGGCTTGAGGCCGCCGTCGCGCTGCCACTCCTTGTGCCCGAGGGCGTAGAAGACGGTGTTGCAGGAGAACTTGAGGGCATCGCCGAGGGTGATGGGGCCGTGCCCCTTCGACTCGAAGTTCGCGAAGCTCCGGCCGCCCATGTTGTAGGAAGCGCTGCAGTTGTACTTGCCGTCGAAGTCGTAGCCGGCCCGCACGGCCGCGCTCGCCGACACCACCTTGAAGATGGAGCCTGCGGGGGCCTGGCCCTGGATGGCCCGGTTGAGCAGCGGGTAGTTGGAGTTCTTGCTGGTGAGACTGGCGTAGTCCGTGCCGGAGATGCCCCCGACCCAGGCGTTGGGGTCGTAGTCGGGCTGGGAGGCCATCGCGACGACGCGGCCGGTCTTGGCCTCCATGACGACGACGGCGCCCGAGTCGGCCTCGTACTTGCGGCCGGTGATGTTGTCGGTCTCCTGACGGACGGTCTTCATCGCCTGCTGGAGCTCGAACTCGGCGACGGCCTGGACCCGGGCGTCGAGGCTGGTGACGAGGGTGGACCCGGGCACTCCCGGGTCGGACTTGGTCTGGTGCATGACCCGGCCGAGGTTGTCGACCTCGTACGAGGTGACTTCGGCCTTGCCGCGCAACTGCTTGTCATATGTGCGTTCGAGTCCGGAGCGGCCGACCTGATCGGAGCGCAGGTGCGGCGAATCCGTGTCCTTGGCCTTCTGGATCTCCTCGTCGGTGACCGGCGAGAGGTAGCCGAGCACCTGTGAGGTGCGGGCCCCGCCGGGGGCCGGGTAGCGGCGGACGGCGGTGGGCTCCGCGGTGATGCCGGGGAAGTCCTCGGGCCGCTCGCGGAGCTGCAGCGCCTGCTGCGTGGTGGCTTCGAGGGTGATCGGAATCGGCTGGTACGGGGAGCCGTTCCAGCAGGGCTTGGGGGTCGTGGAGTCGCAGAGCCGGACCTTTTCCATGACCTCCTTGGGGGTCATGTCCAGGACGTCGGCGAGGCGGGTCATGACGCCCTTGCCCCTGTCCTTCATCTTCATCAGGGCCGTGCGGCTGGCCGAGACGACGAGGCGGGTCTCGTTGTCGGCCAGCGGGACCCCGCGGGCGTCGAGGATCGAGCCGCGCACGGCGGGCTGGACCACCCGCTGGACGTGGTTGCTCTTCGCCTCGTGGTAGTACTCCGCGCCGTTGCGGATCTGCAGGTACCAGAGGCGCCCGCCGAGGGTGATGAGCATCGAGAGGACGAGCACCTGGATCATCACGAGGCGGATCTGCACCCGGGAGGTGCGGCCGGTCTCCGGAACGTTGGTCACGCTGCTCCTCCCTTACAGCTTCTTGATGCTCTTCACGCCCTTGACCGCCTTGACCCCCTTTATGCGGCCGGCCCGGTTGGCACGGACGCGCGCCGTCTTCATCCGGAGGCCGCCGCGCTGGCTGCCGATGCGCAGGCCGGTACCGCCGGACAGCCAGCCCGAGGAGACGTCGGGGGCCTTGCCCGCGGGACCGCCGCCGGCCTCGACGGCCATCGGGTCGCTCTCGGCGCGCCGGGCCAGCGCCATGATGAACGGCACGGTGAACGGCGCGAGCAGCAGGTCGTAGAGGGTGGCCGTGAACAGCAGCCCGGTAAGGCCCACGTGGCGGGCGGCGGTGTCGCCGACGAGGGCGCCGACGCCCGCGTAGAGCAGGGTGGAGCCGATCGCGGCGCCGACGACGGTGAGCATCGGGCCCCAGGCGGAGCGGAACCGCCCGCTGTCGGGGCGGACCAGACCGGCCACGTAGCCGATGACGCACAGGACGAGTGCGTACCGTCCGGCGGCGTGGTCGGCGGGCGGCGCCAGGTCGGCGAGGAGGCCCGCGGCGAAGCCGATGAGGGCGCCGCTGACGTGCCCGTACACGAGTGCGAGGGCGACGACGGTGAGCAGCACCAGGTCGGGCACGGCGCCGGGCAGTTGGAGCCGGCCCAGGACGGTGACCTGGACGACGAGCGCGACCACGACGAGGGTGGCCGAGAGCAGGATCCGGTTGAAGCGCATGGTCGGTCTGCTCCTACTCGTCGGCCGGCGTGCCGGGCACACTGGCGGACCCGGACGGCGTGACCGTGACGGTGACCGTCGGGGTGGGCTTGGGGGCCTCGGGCTTGGGCGGCAGGACGGCGTCGCGCGGGTCCTCGCGCGGCGGCATCACCACGACCCCGACGATGTCCAGGCGCGAGAAGCCGACGAACGGCCGCACCCAGACCGTACGGGTCAGGTCGCCGCGCGAGGGGTCGACCTTGACGACCTCGCCGATCGGCACGCCGGGCACGAACGGCTTGTTGCCTCGCGAGCCGAAGGTGACCAGGCGGTCTCCGGGGCTGACCTTGGCCTTGCCGTTGAGCATCTGGACGGACAGCGCACGGTCGCCCTGGCCGGTGGCGAAGCCGAGTTCGCCGGTCTTCTCCAGGCGGGTGCCGACGGTGAAGTCGGGGTCGTTGGCGAGGACGACGGTGGCGGTGTCGGGGCCGACGGTGCTGACCCGGCCGACGAGTCCGTCGCCGTTGAGGACGGTCATGTCGCGCTCGATGCCGTCCTTGCTGCCGGCGTCGATGGTGACGGTCCAGGAGAAGCCCTGGGCCGCTCCTATGGCGATGACCTCGGCGCCCTTGATGCCGTACTGTCCGGCGCCGGCCCGCTTGAGCATCTCGTCGAGCTCGTGGATGCGGCTGCGGGTCTGCTCGTCGCTGCCCAGTTTGGCCTTCAGGGCCGCGTTCTGCTGCTCCAGCACGGCGATGCGGTTGTGGCGCTCGCCGGAATCCCGTACCGCCCCTATGGCGTTGGCGACCGGGTCGACGGCGGTTGCCACGCCCTTCTCGACCGGGCCGAAGACCGCTGCCGCGGCCTGTCGGGCACCGTCGACCGGCGACTCCTCGCCTGCCCTGATGTCCACCGTGATCAAAGCGAACGCGATGGCGATCAGAAGCACCAGGAGCAGCCGGCTTTCTCGTGTGTCCCTCACGTGCGGCGGCCGTGCCTTCCTCGTCGGAATGTTGTTTTGCCTGTATATCAACGATCCGCCGCACGGGCTCGGTAGCACCCGTACGGCGGATCCTTGTGTGTTCCGCATGGTCCCTCCTGCTCGGAGGGGCGTGTGTCAGCGACGGGGCTGGGCGTCCAGGACCTGCTGGAGCGCCTCGAACTCCTCGACGCACTTGCCGGATCCGAGGGCGACGGAGTCGAGCGGGTCCTCGGCGATGTGGATGGGCATGCCCGTCTCACGGCGCAGCCGCTCGTCGAGGCCGCGCAGCAGGGCGCCGCCGCCGGTGAGGACGATGCCGCGGTCCATGATGTCGCCGGAGAGCTCCGGCGGGCACTTGTCGAGGGTGGTCTTGACGGCGTCGACGATGGCGTTGACGGGCTCCTCGATGGCCTTGCGGACCTCGGCGGCCGAGATGACGACCGTCTTGGGCAGCCCGGAGACCAGGTCGCGGCCGCGGATCTCGGTGTGCTCGTCCTTGTCGAGGTCGTACGCCGACCCGATGGTGATCTTGATCTGCTCGGCGGTCCGTTCGCCGAGGAGGAGCGAGTACTCCTTCTTGATGTGCTGGATGATCGCGTTGTCCAGCTCGTCGCCGGCCACCCGGATGGACTGTGCCGTGACGATTCCGCCGAGGGAGATGACGGCGACCTCGGTGGTGCCGCCGCCGATGTCCACGACCATGTTTCCGGTGGCCTCGTGGACGGGCAGGCCCGAGCCGATGGCGGCGGCCATGGGCTCCTCGATGATGTGCACCTGGCGGGCGCCGGCCTGCGTGGACGCCTCGATGACGGCGCGGCGCTCCACTCCGGTGATGCCGGAGGGGACGCAGACCACCACGCGGGGGCGGGCCAGGTAACGGCGCTTGTGGATCTTGAGGATGAAGTACCGGAGCATACGCTCGGTGATCTCGAAGTCGGCGATGACGCCGTCCTTGAGGGGCCTTACGGCGACGATGTTGCCGGGCGTGCGCCCGATCATCTTCTTCGCCTCGGAGCCGACCGCCAGAATGCCGCCGGTGTTCGTGTTGATGGCGACCACGGACGGCTCGTTCAGGACGATCCCCCGGCCCCTCACGTACACCAGCGTGTTGGCGGTCCCGAGGTCGATCGCCATGTCACGGCCGATGAACGACATGTTGTTCCCCTTGTTCCCCATGAGGAGCGTCTGGCCTTCCAGTTGATAGCGGCTGCTGTCAGGTCGGCGAGGTGGGTGTGTGGGTGGAGGCCCCATCGTAGTGCCGGGAGTACGGACACCGCGCGACGGGACTCCGGCAATCCCGCCGGAATGGATACCCGCCCCCTTACTGGTGACGACGTGTCCTGCCCAGGCGTTCCCGGTATCGCCCGGAAATACCGCAGGGCGACCGAAATTACTTCGGTCGCCCCAGGTCATGAGCGCTGTTTGGCTGATGTCACGTCAGAAAAGAGTGCTCACGGAATATTCACGAAAGGGTCAGAGAGCGGGGAAGAACAGCTTCAGCTCGCGCTCCGCGGACTCCTCGGAGTCCGATGCGTGGATCAGGTTCTCCCGGACGATGGTCCCGAAATCACCCCGGATGGAGCCCGGCGCCGCGGCGATCGGGTCAGTGGGCCCGGCCAACTGGCGGACACCCTCGATCACGCGTTCCCCTTCGACGACCAGGGCGACGACCGGACCACTGGCCATGAAGCCCATGAGGGGCTCGTAGAACGGCTTGCCCTTGTGCTCGCCGTAGTGCGCCTCGAGCGTGTCCTGGTCCAGCGTGCGCAGCTCCAGCGCGGGGATGGTCCAGCCGGCCTTCCGCTCGATGCGGCCGATGATCTCGCCCACCAGACCGCGACGGACGGCGTCGGGCTTCAGCAGGACGAGGGTGCGCTGGGTCATGTTGCGGCTCCTTGCGGCATACGGGTGCGGTAGGACGAATCTACAGGGCTGTGAGGGTGACCCGTCACGCAGCGTCAGGCGCCCCGGGGGCCGCCGGCGCCTCCTGCGCGGCCGCCCAGCGGGCCTTGATCGTGTCGATCTTGCGGCCGTAGTGCACCGAGCACCACCACAGGGCGGCGAACACCGCGCCGAGGAAGAACATCGTCGGGACGACGAACCCGCTCGCGATCAGGCCGAGCTGAAGCGCCCAGCCCAGCTGGACCGCCCCGGGCCGCGAGAGCATCCCGCACAGCAGCACCGACAGCAGCATGCTCACCCCGCACACCGTCCAGACCGTCGTCTGGGTCAGGTCCGGGTCCTTCATGGCCACCAGGCCCGCGAAACCGATCACGAAGAACTCGCCGATCAGCGTGCTCGCACACAGCGTGCGCATCCTCAGCCCCTCTTCAGCAGCAGGCGGGCCTCGCCCACCGTGATCACGGAACCGGTCACCAGGACCCCGGCCCCTCCGTACTCGGCCTCTTCCTCCGCCAGGGTGATCGCCGCCTCCAGGGCGTCGTCCAGCCGCGGCTCCACCTGCACCCGGTCCACACCGAAGACCTCGACGGCGACGGCCGCCAGCTCGTCCGCGCCCATCGAGCGGTGGCTGGAGTTCTCCGTCACCACCACCTCGGCGAAGATCGGCTCGAAGGCCTCCAGCACCCCGCGCACGTCCTTGCCCTCGCTCGCGGCCACGACCCCGATCAGCCGGCTGAACCCGAACGACTCGGTGACCGCCTCCGCGGTGACCGCCGCGCCCGCCGGGTTGTGCGCCGCGTCCAGGACCACCGTCGGGCTGCGCCGCACGACCTCCATGCGGCCCGGCGAGGTCACCGAGGCGAAGGCCTTCCGTACGGTGTCCAGGTCCAGCACGCGCGCGTGCTCCTGGCCGATCCCGAAGAAGGCCTCGACCGCGGCCAGCGCCACCGCCGCGTTGTGCGCCATGTGCGCGCCGTACAGCGGCAGGAAGATGCCGTCGTACTCACCGCCCACACCGCGCAGCGTCAGCTGCTGCCCGCCGACCGCGACCTCGCGCGAGACCACGCCGAACTCCATGCCCTCGCGGGCCACGGTCGCGTCGACCTCCACGGCCTTCTTCAGCAGCGCCTGCGCCGCGTCCACGGGCTGCTGCGCCAGGATCACGGTCGCGCCCTGCTTGATGACGCCGCCCTTCTCCAGGGCGATCTCGCCGGGCGTGGAGCCGAGGCGGTCCGTGTGGTCCAGGCTGATCGGGGTGACCACGGCGACCGAGGCGTCGATGACGTTGGTCGCGTCCCAGGTGCCGCCCATGCCGACCTCGATCACGGCCGCGTCGACCGGAGCGTCCGCGAAGGCCGCGTACGCCATTCCGGTGAGCACCTCGAAGAACGACAGCCGGTATTCCTGGGAGGCGTCGACCATCTCCACGTACGGCTTGACGTCCTGGTACGTCTCGACGAACCGCTCGGCGGTGATCGGCGCCCCGTCGAGGCTGATCCGCTCGGTGACCGACTGCACGTGCGGGCTGGTGTAGCGGCCGGTGCGCAGCTCGAAGGCGTTCAGCAGGGCCTCGATCATGCGGGCCGTGCTGGTCTTGCCGTTCGTGCCGGTGACGTGGATGGAGGGGTACGCGCGCTGCGGCTCGCCGAGGACGTCCATCAGCGCGGCGATCCGCGCCACGGACGGCTCCAGCTTGGTCTCGCCCCAGCGGGTGGCGAGCTCCTGCTCCACCTCCTGCAGCGCCTTCGCGACCTCCGGGTCGGCGGGCGGGGCGGGCACCGGGTCACCCTGGGGCGGACCGGCCTGCGCGCGCAGGGTGCGGCTGCCGGCCTCGATCACCGCCAGGTCGGGATCGCGGTCGGACTCTTCCGCGATGATCTGGTCGAATTCGTCAGATCCATCGAAGGGGCTGTCGGGGCTGTCGGGCTGCTGCTCACTCACGGAGCCCAGTCTACGGACGAGGACACGCGGGACCTTCGGCCCGGGCGTTTCGGGCCCTTCGGCGAGCGGGGCGACGTGATCGTCGTACCCGCCTTGCGGGCAGGAACTTGGGGAACAAATGCCGCAGTCCTGCACCAACCCGACAGCTTCCAGCCGCGACAGAGGGACGGACCCGGCACCGCAGCACCCTCATCCAGGCACGGGGGCAGGGAATCCGTCCGCAATGAGCCGTCCGCGGCCGCCCTGGGCTAGGGCCGCCCGCGTCGAGGGCAGGGACAGACAGCCTGGGCGGCCTGCCTGCCCGGCGAAGGCCCTGCCTAACCGCGGGGCAGGGTCGCGACCACCTCGTACGAGTACTCCGTGCGCGTCATCGTGAGCTCGCCGCCCAGGCTGCGCACGCGCTCGGACATGCTCGCCGTGCCCGAGCCCGCCGAGACCGGGGCGCGGCCCGGGGTCCGGGCGGGCAGGGCGTTGCTGACGGAGATCCGCAGCCGCGGGCCGTCCGTCTTGACGGACACCTCGATGGTCTCGCCGTGCGCGTGCTTGGCGGCGTTCGTCAGGCACTCCTGGACCACCCGGTAGACCGCCGCCTGCCGCAGCGGCGACAGCGCGTGCGCGTCCGGATCCAGAGCGAGACGTACGGGCGAACCGGCCCGGCCGCTCTCCTCCGCCAGCGCCGGCAGCCCGTCCACCCCCGGAGTCGAGGCCCGCTCCCCCCGCTGGACGATGATCTCGTTCAGCACCAGGTGGGCCCGGCGCGCGGTGTCGGCCAGCTCCTCGAAGTCCTTCGCGTACGCCGTCTCGCGCGCCCGCGTCGACAGCACCTCGGAGCGCACCGTGAGCAGGGTCAACTCCCGCCCGACGAAGTCGTGCACGTCGCGGGCGACGGAGGTGCGCTCCTGCTGGACGGCCTGGAACACGGCGGACTCGGCCCGCCGGGCGGTGAGCTCTGCCACCAGGTCGTGCCGGTAGGCGGCGATGCCCACGGCGGAGGCGAGCACCCCGATGGGCACGACCAGACTGAGGAAGGAGCTCAGGGTCTCCACCCTGGGCTCGGGCCAGCCCGGGACGCTGAACACCAGCAGCGCGAAGGCCAGGTATCCGAGGGTGGCGAGGATCCCGGCCCGGCGGCCGCGGTAGCGGCCGACCGAGTAGAGGGCGAACTGGATCAGGGTGAGCTCGTGCAGCCAGCCGATGAACAGCGGCGCGGCGAGGTACGAGATCCAGGGCGCCCGGCGCCGCAGCAGCAGGGTCGAACAGCCGACGGCGAGCACGACGGCGGCGAGCGGCCCGTTGAGGGAGTTGTCGGCGGCGGCGAGGCCGGGGAGGTCCAGCGCCATCAGGGCGAGGCAGCTGAGGGCGGTGAGCACGTCCAGCGCCCGTCGTGAGCCGGCCCAGCTCTCGGTGAGGCGGCGGCCGGAGGCCACAGCCCGGTGGAGCGCCGAGGCGACCTGCTTGACGTGCATGCCCTCCATCATCCGTGCCGGCCGCCGCGGAATCGGATCCCCCGGGACCGGATGACGAGTGATTCAGGGCACTTCGTACAGGTCGGAGGTCTCTGTGACGTCGGCTCCCACGCGGGGAAGGCATACGGGGAAGGCCCCCACATCGACCGACGGTGTGGGGGCCTTCACTCGTTCGTTCGCGGCTGCTAGCCGGCCGGCAGCGCGTCCAGCTGGGCCTGGAGCCGCGCGATGTCGGTCTCGGCCTTGGCGAGGCGGCCCTTGATCTTGTCCACGACGTTGTCGGGGGCCTTGGCGATGAACGCCTCGTTCCCGAGCTTCGCCTCGGCCTGCTGCTTCTCCTTCTCGGCGGCACCGAGGTCCTTGGAGAGGCGCTTGCGCTCGGCGGCCACGTCGATGGTGCCCGACAGGTCGAGCGCGACCGTGGCGCCGGCGACCGGGAGGGTCGCGGTGGCGCTGAACGAGTCGCCCTCCGGCTGGAGGCGCAGCAGCTGGCGGATGGCACCCTCGTGCGCGGCCAGCGCCGTACCCGACAGGTCCAGGCGGGCCGGGACCTTCTGGCCGTCCTGGAGGCCCTGCTCCTTGCGGAAGCGGCGGACCTCGGTGACCACGGCCTGGACGAGTCCGATCTCGGCCTCGGCGGCCTCGTCGCGGAAGCCGCTGTCCTTCGGCCAGTCGGCGATCACGAGGGACTCGCCTCCGGTCAGCGTGGTCCACAGCGTCTCGGTGACGAAGGGGACCACCGGGTGCAGCAGCCGCAGCATGACGTCGAGGACCTCGCCCAGGACCCGGCCGGAGACCTTCGCCTGCTCGCCGCCCGCGAAGAACGTCGTCTTCGACAGCTCGACGTACCAGCTGAAGACCTCGTCCCACGCGAAGTGGTACAGCGTGTCCGACAGCTTCGAGAACTGGTAGTCCTCGTAGAACGCATCGACCTCGGCCACGGTCTTGTTGAGCCGGGACAGGATCCAGCGGTCGGTGGCCGACAGCTGCTCGACCGGCGGCAGCTCGCCCTCGATCGTGGCGCCGTTCATCAGCGCGAAGCGGGTGGCGTTCCAGATCTTGTTGGCGAAGTTGCGGGATGCCTGGACCCAGTCCTCGCCGATCGGGACGTCGACACCCGGGTTGGCACCGCGGGCCAGGGTGAAGCGGACCGCGTCGGAGCCGTAGGTGTCCATCCAGTCCAGCGGGTTGACCGCGTTGCCGAAGGACTTCGACATCTTCTTGCCGAACTGGTCGCGGACCATGCCGTGCAGGGCGATGGTGTGGAACGGCGGGGTGCCGTCCATCGCGTACAGGCCGAACATCATCATCCGGGCGACCCAGAAGAAGAGGATGTCGTAGCCGGTGACCAGGACGGAGTTCGGGTAGAACTTCGCCAGGCTGTCGGTCTGCTGCGGCCAGCCCAGCGTGGAGAACGGCCACAGGCCGGAGGAGAACCAGGTGTCCAGGACGTCCGTGTCCTGGGTCCAGCCCTCGCCGCTCGGCGGCTGCTCGTCGGGGCCGACGCAGACGACCTCGCCGTTCGGGCCGTACCAGACCGGGATGCGGTGGCCCCACCACAGCTGGCGCGAGATGCACCAGTCGTGCAGGTTGTCGACCCAGTCGAAGTACCGCTTCTCCATCTCCTGCGGGTGGATCTTGACCTTGCCGTCGCGGACCGCGTCACCGGCGGCCTTCGCGAGCGGGCCGACCTTGACCCACCACTGCATCGACAGGCGCGGCTCGATGGTGGTCTTGCAGCGCGAGCAGTGGCCGACGGAGTGGGTGTACGGACGCTTCTCGGCGACGATCCGGCCGTCGGCGCGCAGCGCGGCGACGATGGCGGAGCGGGCCTCCAGCCGGTCCAGGCCCTGGAAGGGGCCGTGGGCCGTGATGACGGCGTGCTCGTCCAGGACGGCGAGGTTCAGCAGGTTGTGGCGCTGGCCGATCTCGAAGTCGTTCGGGTCGTGCGCCGGGGTCACCTTGACGGCGCCGGTGCCGAACGCGGGGTCGACGTGCTCGTCGGCGACGACCGGGATCCGGCGGCCGGTCAGCGGCAGTTCGATCTCGGTGCCGACGAGGTGCTTGTAGCGCTCGTCCTCCGGGTGGACGGCGACGGCGGTGTCACCGAGCATCGTCTCGGCGCGGGTGGTCGCGACGATGATGGACGCGTCGCCCTCGCCGTAGCGGATCGAGACGAGCTCGCCCTCGTCGTCCTGGTACTCGACCTCGATGTCGGAGATCGCGGTGAGGCAGCGCGGACACCAGTTGATGATGCGCTCGGCGCGGTAGATCAGCTCGTCGTCGTAGAGCTTCTTGAAGATCGTCTGGACGGCCTCGGAGAGGCCCTCGTCCATGGTGAAGCGCTCACGGGACCAGTCGACGCCGTCGCCGAGGCGGCGCATCTGCCCGCTGATCTGGCCGCCGGACTCGCCCTTCCACTGCCAGACGCGCTCGACGAACGCCTCGCGGCCCAGGTCGTGGCGGGACTTGCCCTCCTTGGCGAGCTCGCGCTCGACGACGTTCTGGGTGGCGATGCCCGCGTGGTCCATGCCGGGCTGCCACAGCGTCTCGAAGCCCTGCATGCGCTTGCGGCGGGTCAGGGCGTCGATCAGCGTGTGCTCGAAGGCGTGGCCCAGGTGCAGCGAGCCCGTGACGTTCGGCGGCGGGATGACGACGGTGTACGGCTGCTTCTCGCTCTTCGCGTCGGCCTCGAAATAGCCACGCTCTACCCAGCGCTCGTAGAGCTTCCCTTCTACCTCGGCCGGCGCGTACTGGGTCGGCAGTTCGGAGTTGGGGCTGCTGGGTGTCTGCGTGTTCTCGGTCACGAGCGAAAGGATAAGGGCGGGCCCACCTCCGTTACGAATCGATACCGCACAGCGGCCGCCCGTTGACCGTGGGCGTGCGGGGGCCGTCTCATGCGGGGCATGAACGAGATCACCCAGTACTACGGCAACGTGCAGGTCACGCCGCCCGTCCCGTCGAAGAACAAGCGCGTCCTCAAGGTCGTGGGAATGGTGCTGGGGTTCGCCGCGGGCTCCTTCGCCGTCAAGTTCGCCTTGGGTGCGCTCGGTGGGGCCGACGGCCCGGCGGACGCCGGCCGCTACAAGCTCGTACCGCCCGCGTCCTTCCAGAGCCTGACCCTGCAGGTCGACGGACCGCGGGTCGACGCGATCAAGCAGGGCCAGAACCAGTCCGGCCCCGCGCAGCCGGGCACGACGAGGGTGGCGGTCGTGTACGCCGACCAGGCGGGCACCGCTCAGCTGGTGGTCAGCGGCGCGGCGGCCAGCTTCCGCGACGAGGACCCGGGCGCGGAACTCACCACCGCCCTGAAGGGGATGGGCCTCGAGGAGGCGGAGATCACGACGCACGACGCCGGGAACCCGGCCGGTGGCGCGATGCGTTGCGGCACCGTCGTGATAGCCGAGGGGTCGATGCCGATGTGCATGTGGGCCGACCACAGCTCCCTGGTGACGGTCACCGTCCCCATCGAGAACGAGCCGGTGACCATCGACGCGCTCGCGGCGCAGGCCCGTGAGCTGCGGGCCGCGATGGAGGTCTCCGCGTCGTAGTAGTTCCGTAACGCCTGGGACCCCGGCGCCCGGACGCAGTCGATCTTCCGAGAGGATGTGGACAACATAAGAAGTTCCTAAAGAAGTTCCTAAGGGGGACGCAGGGATGAGTTACAACCAGCCAGGTCCGTACGGGCAGCAGCCGCAGCAGCCGGGTCCGTACGGGCAGCAGCCCCCGCCGCCGGGCCCGTACGGTCAGCCCGCGCCCCAGCCGGGCTACGGCTACCCCCAGCAGCCGGGCGTCCCGCCGCAGGGCTACCCCCAGCAGCCGCAGACGCCCGCGTACGGCTACCCGCAGCAGCCCCCGTACGGCGGGATGCCGCAGCAGCAGCCGAAGAAGTCGAAGGCGGGCGTCATCATCGCGGTGGTCGTCGCGGTAGCGGTGATCGCGGGCGGCGGCTGGTACTTCACGAAGGGCGGTGGCGCGGGCGGCGGCGTCTCGACCTCCACCAAGGGCTACAAGCTGGTGGCCCCGGAGTCGGTGGACGACTTCAAGAAGGACCCGAAATACAAGGACAAGGAATTCAGCGACGCGGACAAGAAGGAAGCCGAGGCGGCGGGCATCAAGAACCCGACCCAGGTGGGCATGACCTACACCGCTGGTGACCCGAAGAACCCGCTGTCGGCAAAGGGCCTCAACTTCCAGGGCGTGTACGGGGAGCTCGCCGACCCGGAGAAGTCGGTGGACGGCTACTTCGCCATGGCCAAGCTGAACGCCTCCAAGGACGGCAAGTCGGAGGTGCAACTCATCGGGAGCCCGAAGACGATGACCCCGGCCGGCTTCGACGGCGCCGTGATGAAGTGCCAGGAGATCAAGGTCACGTCGAAGGACACGACGACCAAGGGTCCCAAGGAGTTCACCGTCCCCGTCTGCATCTGGGGTGACTACAGCACGCTGAGCATGGTCAGCGCCACGGACATCGCCTCCATCCTCGCCGGCAAGCCGGGCTACACCCTGGAGCAGACCGCGGACATCACCGCGAAGCTCTACAACACGGCCCGCGTCAAGAAGTAGCGGCACCGGAACACGCAGAAGGGGCGCCCCGACCGGGGCGCCCCTTCTGCGTGCTGTCTGGCGGCGGTTACGCCGACTTCTCCTGCGGGCCCTGGTCCTTCGGGACGATCCGCGGGACCAGCGTCGGGTTGACGTTGGAGCGGACGACCTCGGCGGTGATGACCACGCGGGCCACGTCCTTGCGGGACGGGACCTCGTACATCACCGACATCAGGACCTCCTCCATGATGGCGCGCAGGCCGCGCGCGCCCGTCTGGCGGAGGATCGCCTGGTCGGCAATGGCTTCGAGGGCCTCGCGCTCGAAGTCCAGCTCGACACCGTCGAGTTCGAACAACCGCTGGTACTGCTTCACCAGGGCGTTGCGCGGCTCGATGAGGATCTGGAGCAGGGCCTCGCGGTCCAGGTTGTGGACCGAGGTGATCACGGGGAGGCGGCCGATGAACTCGGGGATCATCCCGAACTTCACCAGGTCCTCCGGCATGACCTCCTGGAACTGGTTGCTCGCCTCGATCTCGCGCTTCGAACGGATCGTCGCCGCGAAGCCGATGCCCTTGGCACCCGCGCGCGACTCGATGATCTTCTCCAGGCCGGCGAAGGCGCCGCCCACGATGAAGAGCACGTTCGTCGTGTCGATCTGGATGAACTCCTGGTGCGGGTGCTTGCGGCCGCCCTGCGGCGGGACCGAAGCCGTCGTGCCTTCCAGGATCTTCAGGAGGGCCTGCTGAACGCCCTCGCCGCTCACGTCGCGGGTGATCGACGGGTTCTCGCTCTTGCGGGCGACCTTGTCGATCTCGTCGATGTAGATGATCCCGGTCTCGGCCTTCTTGACGTCGTAGTCGGCCGCCTGGATCAGCTTGAGCAGGATGTTCTCGACGTCCTCGCCGACGTAACCGGCCTCCGTCAGCGCCGTCGCGTCGGCGATGGCGAACGGGACGTTGAGCATGCGCGCGAGCGTCTGGGCCAGCAGGGTCTTGCCCGAGCCCGTGGGGCCCAGCAGCAGGATGTTGGACTTCGCGAGTTCGATCGCGTCGTCCCGGCCCTGCGCGCCACCGTTCTCGCCGGCCTGGACCCGCTTGTAGTGGTTGTACACCGCGACCGAGAGCGCCTTCTTCGCCGGCTCCTGGCCGACGACGTAGCTCTCCAGGAACTCGTAGATCTCACGGGGCTTGGGGAGTTCCTCCCACCGGACCTCGGAGGTCTCCGCGAGTTCCTCTTCGATGATCTCGTTGCAGAGGTCGATGCACTCGTCGCAGATGTACACACCGGGTCCTGCGATGAGCTTCTTCACCTGCTTCTGGCTCTTTCCGCAGAACGAGCACTTGAGCAGGTCGCCGCCGTCACCGATGCGTGCCACGAGGTGCTTCCCCTTCGCCTGGGAGACGCCTGGTTCAGCGCTCCTGGTGCCTCATATCCGACGGTACCTTGCCGGGGGCCCCGAGCGGGGCCCCCTTGACGTGGTTCACATCGCCGAATTCGACGGCGTGTCCACGCCAATTGGCGGCAAGGATCAGTGCGAGCTCTTGCGCGTGGAGACGACCTGGTCGATCAGGCCGTACGCGAGAGCGTCCTCCGCAGTGAGGATCTTGTCGCGCTCGATGTCGTCGCGGATCTTCTCGATCGGCGTCGTCGAGTGCTTGGCCAGCATGGTCTCCAGCTGGTCACGCATGCGCAGGATCTCGTTGGCCGCGATCTCCAGGTCGGAGAGCTGCTCGCGGCCGGTACCGCCGGAGGGCTGGTGGATCAGCACACGGGCGTTCGGCAGGGCCATGCGCTTGCCGGGGGTGCCGGCGGCGAGCAGGACCGCGGCGGCGGAGGCCGCCTGGCCCATGCAGACCGTCGAGATGTCCGGCTTCACGAACTGCATGGTGTCGTAGATCGCCGTCAGCGCGGTGAAGGAGCCACCGGGGCTGTTGATGTAGATCGAGATGTCGCGGTCCGGGTCCATCGACTCCAGGCACAGCAGCTGCGCCATGACGTCGTTGGCGGAGGCGTCGTCGATCTGCACGCCGAGGAAGATGATGCGCTCCTCGAAGAGCTTCGCGTACGGGTCGTACTCGCGCACGCCCTGCGACGTGCGCTCGACGAAGCGCGGGATGACGTAGCGGTTGTCCACCGACGCGCCGGTGTAGAGGCCGCTCGCGGGGGAGAGGTTGTTCATGTGCATCTGGGTGTTCACCATCCTGGTGGCGTTCTGCGGGCTGAGGCTTGCCTGTACGGGGCGGGCGTACGCGAGGTCGCGCGCCGGGATCAGGCCCCGGTGCCGCCGCCGCCCGGCACGTTGGACGCGGCCGAGATGATCTCGTCGATGAGGCCGTACTCCTTGGCCTCCTCGGAGGTGAACCAGCGGTCACGGTCGCCGTCGCGGATGATCGCCTCGACGGACTGGCCCGAGTGGAACGCCGTGATCTCGGCCATGCGCTGCTTGGTGCGCAGCAGGTACTGGGCCTGGATCTTGATGTCCGACGCGGTGCCACCGATGCCGGCGGAGCCCTGGTGCATCAGGATGTCGGTGTTCGGCAGGGCGAAGCGCTTGCCCTTGGCGCCACCGGTGAGCAGGAACTGGCCCATGGAGGCCGCCATGCCCATACCGATGGTGACGACGTCGTTCGGGATGTACTGCATGGTGTCGTAGACCGCCATGCCCGCCGTCACGGAGCCACCCGGGCTGTTGATGTACAGGTAGATGTCCTTCTCCGGCTCGGCGGCCAGGAGGAGCAGCTGCGCGGTGATCTTGTTGGCGATGTCGTCGTCGACCTGCTGGCCGAGGAAGATGATGCGCTCGCCGAGCAGCCGGTTGTAGACATGGTCGCCGAGGCCGCCACCGATGGACGGCTCACCCGCGGCGTAAGGCTTCAGATTCGTCACGTATCCACCTGCTCGTCTCCGACGGCCATGTGCCGTCTCAGCGTCTCGTTCTGGGGCGCGGTCCGGCCTGTGCGGACAAGTCCGCCGGCATCCGGGTACTCACGTGCCCTCGTATTCATGGACCCTAACGCGCAGGTAGGACAACGCCATCCCGCTTCCCGAACTGTTCGCTCGGAGCGCAAGGTCCCGGGGCCTTTCGGGGCCTGTGCCGAAGGGCCCGGACGCGGCTGCGTCCGGGCCCTTCGGGGCACTGCTCAGTGGGCTTCGCCCGGGGTGTTACTTGGCCTCGTCGGCCTTGTCCTCGGCAGCCTCGGCGTCACCCTCGACGGCGGCCTCGGCCGTCTCGACGGCCTGCTCCTCGTCCTCGTCGGAGAGGTCGACGACCTCACCGTTGGTGTCGACGACCTTGGAGGCCTCGACGACGACCGCGAGGGCCTTGCCGCGGGCGACCTCGCCGACGAGCATCGGAACCTGGCCACCCTCGACGACGGCCTGGGCGAACTGGTCGGGGGACATGCCGGAGGACTGGGCACGGCGCATGAGGTGCTCGGTGAGCTCCTCCTGGTTGACGCCCAGCTTCTCCTTGTTGACCAGCGCGTCGAGGACGAACTGGGTCTTGATGCCCTTGACGGCCTGCTCGGAGGTCTCGGCGTCGAACTCCTCGACCGTCTTGCCCTGGAACTCCAGGTACTTCTCGATGGTCAGACCCATCTGGCCGAGCTGGTGGTGCTCCAGGTTGTGCTTGCGGGTCTGGACCTCGTCCGCGAGCAGCTTCTCGGGGATCGGCACCTCGACGAGCTCCAGCAGCTTCTCCAGGACGCGCTCCTGGGCCTGCGTGGCCTGGTCGTACTGCTTCATGTTCTCGAGGCGCTTGCGGCTGTCCGCCTTGAGGTCCTCGAGGGTGTCGAACTCGCTCGCCATCTGCGCGAACTCGTCGTCCAGCTCGGGAAGCTCACGGGCGGAGACCTTGGTGACCTTGACGGTGACCTCGGCGTCCTTGCCCTCGGCGGAGCCGCCCTTCAGCTGGGAGGTGAAGGTGGCCTCGCCACCGGCCTCCAGGCCCTTGACGGCCTCGTCGATGCCTTCGAGGAGCTCGCCCGAGCCGATGGTGTAGGACACGTCGGAAGCGACGCCGTCCTCCAGCACCTCACCGTCGACCTTGGCCTCCAGGTCGATCGTGACGACGTCGCCGTCCTGGGCGGCGCGCTCGACGTCCTTGGTGGACGCGAAACGACCGCGCAGCTGCTCGACCGACTTCTCGACCTCCTCGTCGGAGACGTCGATGGCGTCGACCTCGACCTCGATGCCGGAGTAGTCCGGGATCTCGATCTCGGGGCGGACGTCGACCTCGGCGGTGAAGGCCAGCAGCTCGCCGTCCTTCAGCTCCGTGATGTCGACCTCGGGCTGGCCCAGCGGGTTCAGGTCGGCCTCGTTGACCGCCTCGGTGTAGAACTTCGGGAGGGCGTCGTTGACGGCCTCCTCCAGCACCGCACCGCGGCCGAAGCGCTGGTCGATGACGCGGGCAGGGATCTTGCCCTTGCGGAAGCCCTTCACCGTGACCTGCTGGTTGATCTTCTTGTACGCCGCGTCGAGGCTGTCCTTGAGCTCCTCGAAGGGCACCTCAACAGTGAGCCGAACCCGAGTCGGGTTCAGGGTCTCCACGGCGCTCTTCACGGTTCGGTCTCCTTGTGGCTGACTGCTGGGGGTTCTGCCGTCACGCTGCGATTCAGCGGTTCAGCGGACTTCGGCCCGGTACATCAGACACACGGGCACGCAGCTTGCATAGTAACCGCAAGCGGCAATCAGCCCACAACGCGATCTTGTGGAGACCCTCGAGGGACTCGAAGGAGACACTGCTGGTGGTCGGGGTGGCCGGATTCGAACCGACGACCTTCCGCTCCCAAAGCGGACGCGCTACCAAGCTGCGCCACACCCCGTCGGTGCGACACGTAGGGTACATGCCCGGAGACCCTCTGATGCGCGGGGTTTCCCGACCGGCTTTCCGACAGGACTCGGCGCGGGCACGAATGTGGTGTGCGTTCCCGCGGCTCGACCCGCTAGGATGCTGTTCGTGCCGCGGTCCCCGGACCTGCGGCGCGCGCGTTGCGGGCGTAGCTCAATGGTAGAGCCCTAGTCTTCCAAACTAGCTACGCGGGTTCGATTCCCGTCGCCCGCTCTGAACACTCAAGGGCCAGGTCAGAGGATGTTTCCTCCGCCTGGCCCTTAGTCATTCCCGAGGGCTCTGATCAGCCCTCCGCGTCCCCCACGCGGCCCTTGGGTCGCGGATCTTGCTTCGTACCCTTCTTGGCGCCCTGCCGGCCGTTCTTCACGAGCCCGCTGAGCGCGTCGGCGATCAGCCGGTCCCGATCGGCGCTCGCGTGCTGACATATCAGCGCGGCGCGGGCAGTGCTGGGGCCCCTACGGGACATCAACTCCCTCGTACTGGCTCCCGTGGACGCCGCCAGGGTGTTGGCGGGGTGCCGAAGATCAGGGAAATACAGCCCCTTGATCCCGGTCTCCCGGTCTCCCGGTCTCCCGGCAAGCCTTGTGCCACAGCCGGTTGAAGTGATTCCGGCGCGGAGTCGCCCCCTTGGCCCCCGATGAAGACACGCACGTCCGCACCCGGTTCGGCGTAGCGCTTCAGGTGATCGCGGATGTCCTGGAGGATCACGCCCGGCTCCCCGACCGCTACCTCTGATGCGGCGTCTGTCCGTCCTGGCTCCCTGGTCCTGCTTGGCCAGTACGCCCGTGCTTGTGGAGGGCAGCGCTGGCTCTGAAGCGGATGCGCCCACAGCGGTCATGGTCTTCGTCCGACGCGTCTGGGCCACAGCAGCAGTGACCGGCAAGCCAGCGGAGATCGTCGGGCGTCAACCAGAGGGCAACCCTCCCCAGCTCGTGCTCTCTCTGCGGGTCAGTCGGGTCAGTGATCGTCATGGCGAGAGAGGCTATCCGCGCCCCGCACGCGCCCGATCGGTCGGGGAGCTACGGGGAACACCTGGCGATCACTGTGGTTGGACATACCGACGGCCCTGACCGTTCTCGCTGGTCGGGGGCCGTTCACCTGCGGTGGGTCTGGGATTTGAACCCGCGGTGACTCGCGCCACGACGGTTTCAAGATCGCTCAGGGCTCGACTTGGGTGCCGGCGGCGCGCTGGCTCCAGTACCGCAATAGGCGAAACCGTAGATGTCACCGTAGGCATTGCGACACCCTGGGTTCCCGCACAAATCGCCAGTACAGGAACCCAGGGCGATCACCAACCCCCTTTATCGGTGACCCGCAGACAGGAAACATAAGGTGAATTTTCCACGCACTCACACCATGTCCATACTTTCGGCTCTCGGAGCAGGCGTACTGATTGGCACGCTTGGTGCGCTCTCGGGCAAATTTGAGGGCCAGATTTTTCACGTCGTGAACCTTGTATTCTCCGGGGGATGGTCGTGGGCATGTTTCGCCTTACTGATCGGATACACCCGACCATCGAAGATAGAGTCCGCCTGGCTGGCCTCTTCGGCATTGGCCATCGGCGTGGCCGTCTATTACCTGCTCAAATACTTCAGCCCTGTCGCGCCGATCGGAATGACATCCGACGGAATGAGCGGGGAAAGCGTCTCGTCAGGAATTCTCATCTGGGGAATTGGCGCTTTTCTTTTCGGCGCCCCGATGGGGCTCTTCGGGAATCTGGCGCGGATCCCCGGAATTGACGGACTTTCGTTCCGCCTCCTTGTTCCACTGATCGCCTATGTCGAGACCTCTGCACGACTGAAGGTAGAAGCGGACGCTGCGGGACAATTTGCTGAAGTCGCTTGGAGCACGATTCGAGTGATCGCTGTCCTCACCGCCGTAGCTCTTGTCGCGCACATGGTGTGGGAGTGGGCACGCTCGGCACGAAAGTCTGAAAGCCAGGCCTGATTCAGACTGAGCTTGGCATTTATCCTCGCTCGTCACCCGACCTGCTGATCTGCGGTGTTTCCCGGGACAGCGGAGGCGGCCGTTCTCCACGCTTCGAGATGTCG